>JAIIUG010000055.1:0-14644 GCA_022739635.1 Collinsella sp.
TACTGATACTGAGGGCTATCTTCCTTGGTGTGGTGCGGAAGGCTGGTCCAAACGCCGCCGCGCTGCTCCTCACCCAGAAACCACTCCCATGCCTCAACGTATTCGGAAGGCACGAGACTGCAGGCACGGTCATAGCTTGGTCCATCCATCAACGGAACAGCAAGGTCAATGTCGTTCATCGCCAGCACCTACAACCATACGAATGCGAGTCATACCCCTCAATAATATGGTCGAGAGTCAATTATTACGAGATCTCATTCCGCGATCGGCACATCGTTGATGCTCTCGGTTTGCCGCTGGCGCGCTTGTACCCCGCTACCCCACTTCCCTGTATACTGATGTAGCACGTGTAATTTCTGCCTGCTTGACAGGCTATTTGCTAGGAGGATCCCATGGCTGCTGCCGCTCAACCTAAAGGAAGCGTTTCGTCCGGATCGATCAAACCGGTGACGCGCAAGGCCGTCCGCTGCCAGCGCGAGGTCGCCTGGCTGGTCACGCAGGCGGCCGGCAAGCTCGTCACCACCACCGACGACGTCAATGCGCCCACGCCCAGCTTTGTGCTGGCGGCGGCGCTGTCGTACACCCGTGAGCAGGAGCAGACCGCACTGAATAACGGGCACGCAATTGACTACGCAGCCGCCATGGCTCCCGATCTTGCCAGCTTTTGCCAGGCAGCCGGGCTACCTGCGGCGCCCAATGCACTTTCGGACGAAGGCTACATGTTCACCCTTTCGGGCGCGGATCTGATCCGCGACGTTTATGCCTATTGCGGCGACCTCGGCGAACGCATGGACAGCACGGCTGAAGTCAAACCGGGCTACGCGATCAAGCTCGCCCTGCGGATATTCTTGCTGGGCGATGCTTCAGCTGCCAACGCTTCTGCCGACAAAACCTCGGCATAACAAAAGCGCCCGGCGGGAAATCGATCCCAGCCCGGCGCTTGTTAGTTTTACTTATCCCCGTCCCCCGTGGGCGAGTTCTTTTGGTTGCGGCGGTTACTCCAGGTCACGTTGTGATCCTTGTAGTAATCGGGCGCCTCGTTGCCGCTCGCGCTAATGGGGTCGTTGCCGGTGAGGGTGTCGGCAATATCCTGCACGAACTTAATGAACAGGCTCGTATCGTCGGTCTCGGACGAATCGAAATCGAAGCCGAACTCCACCGCACCGCCAATGATCTTGTCCACGCACTCCGGGTCGTCGCCGTCCAGCCAAATGACCACGGTGTACTTGTCCACGTCGCCCACGCGGAAGTTGTTGTGGCTGATGGTGGTGACCACGTCTTTGGACTCGAACGGCTCGGTATTGGGCTCGGGGTTGCCGTCGGCCGCGGCCGCCGCGTAGGTCGTAGGCTCGCCATTGCGGTACACGCGCACGCGCGCCGCCTTCTCCACGCCCTTGCTGGCGCTGACCACCTTGAGCTTGGCGCTGTAGCCCAGGTCGGTCTTGCCGGCGTTGCGGATATAGAAGGTGTACGCCACGTAGTTCTTGCCGTTGTGGCTGCCGTCGATGTCGTCCAGGTTGTCGGGCAGGTCCTCGGCAGCGATATTGGTGCCGTTGTCCACGGCGTCGGCCGCCAGGCGCGCGGTGGCGTTTTTAAAGTCGCCGTTGTCGGCAATGGCCACGCCGCGGCGGAACAGCTCCAGGCGGTTGAGGTTGATGGTGAAGTTACCCATGTTTTCCTGCATAAACGACAGGGCAAACAGCACGCCAAAGGCAAGCGCCAGCACCACGAGGGCCTTTTGCAGCTTGTCCATGCGCAGCAGCGCCGCGCCGATGCGCTCCATGCGGCGCTTGGGCATGTACATGGAGACGACGGCCTCGGGGTCGATGTCGTCGAGGTCCTGGTCGGCCAGCGCCTGCTCCAGTTCCTCGATGCGCACCACGCCGCGCTTTTCGCGCTTGGGTTTGCGCTTGCGGGGCTGATCCTCGGCCAAATCCTCGGCAGCTTGATCTTTGTTGTCGTTGCGTTTGAACAGAGCCATGGCGATCAGAGCTTATACTTGGCGCGGATGTAGCCGACGTATTCTTTGACGAGCTCGCGCTCCATGTCGTCGGCGTAGCGGAACTGCAGGCCGCAGACGTTGCGGTACAGGCTGCCCTTGGGCGCGCGGCGTACCCAGCACACGATGCCCAGCTGCTCGGGCAGCTCGTAGCGCTCGCCCTGCAGACGGATCGTGGGCATTTGCACGGCCAGGGCCTCGCCCACGTCGGGATAATCGTTGAGGTAGATGGCCAGGCCGCCGGCCGAGACGTCGATGGTCATGGCGTCCTCGGGCTCGGGAGTCGGCGCGTTGTCGCGCTGGTAGGTCAGGCGCATGGCGACCTTAAAACGCTCGTCGCGGCGCTTAATAAAGGTGCGCTGCTCGGCGACTTTGCGCATTTTCCAGTAGGTGCGGATGCCCTTTTTCTCGACTGCCTCGGGATAGCCGGCGAGCACGAACGTCTCCTCGCCTACTTTGTACTGCAGCAGCAGCTTTTGGTTTTCGTCCATGAGCAGCGGCTTGCCGGCCAGCATGGGCGCACTCATAAGGAAGTATGCCTCGTCCAGGGTGTCTTTGAACGTGGCGAGCATGTTGAAGTCGGTTTTTTGGCCCATGGGCACATCGAATGCCACCTGAAGCTTGGTCCCCGGCGTTATCTGTTGCTCTGCCATGTATTCTCCCCTACTCGCGGGCGCCGATATCATCGTCGTGCGCGATGCGCATTGGGCTATTGTACCTGCTTTGCTGTAGGTTGCAGCGCAGGGCGCGCGAAATGGTGCGGATGCGGGGCGGGGCGGTCTTGGCTCGGCGGTGGCGGCGGCCGCACGAGAATGGATTTTCGGACGGCTGGAAAATGAGCGTGGATATTTGGACGGTTTTTGGGCGTTTTGAGGCTGATTCCGTCCGAAAATCCACGCTCATTCAAAAAGCGTCCGAAAATCCACGCTCGTCTGTCCGATAATCCACGCTCGAGCGACCCGACAAGGCCGCCGCCGCTACTGCATCTGCCCTGCGCGCTCTGACAGTCGATATTTACGGTTGCGGCTCGTCGCTGGCGCTGTGGGCTCAAGCTCGCCCTGGGCAATGAGCGCGTTGACGCGCGACCTAACCTGGGAGATGGTAAGCCCCGTGCGCTCTGCCAGCTCGCGCGTCCCCAATTCGCCATAACGCTTGAGCGCCGTCACGATTAAGTCCCCGCCGTGATCGACCGGCTCGATCTTTGAACGGTAAAGTACGACCTTGAACCGATCGAATCCCGGGCAGAACAGGGGCTCGGCCAGACCTTGCGCACGCATGGCATCGAGCATCATTGGAATGCCCGACCCGTTGCCTTCGGCAGGAGAGCCCGCACCGTCGGGCAATGGGACAATCGACATGAGTTTCACGAGCGTCGCGTTACGGCATCGGGAGCTGCCGTCAAACAAGTTCTCGCGAGTCTTTCCCCCGTATAAGCCGCCGGGGTTCGTCACCTCGATACGGTCATCAAAAACGTCGACAGCAATCGATTGTCCACAGAACCGATCTCCGTATTCTCGGTGGATTACGGCGTTGGCGATTGCCTCGCGCAGGACCTCCTCGGGAATCTCCAGCGAGTCGACACGCGAGACGCCTTGGATCGTCGAGGTTCGCCGCAAATTCTTGGCGATTGCCGCGACGGCATCCGAGATCATTTCGCCCAATGTTCCCTCGCAGATCGTACGGTCCATGAACCTCAACGGCCCCGCCGCGCCCTTCTGCGTTCCGGCATAGACCGCCACATCGATAAAGAGCTGGGGATAGAACTGCTGGGGATAGGCACCCGCGGCCAGGAGCCCGGCCTTAGTAACATTGCCCTGGGAGTCGAGGAAATTCAGGCGCTCCAGCTTCGTTTTCTTGTCCGGCGCGCCGCGCATTGCACGAGGTGTCAGCGAGAAAGCACGCTCTATCGTGCGGTCGACCAGGGCCTCGTCAAGATCGCCTGCGACCGCGCCGGGCACTGCATCGCGATCACTGGGGCTCGTCCGTTCATACGATGACAAGGACAGGACCTCAGTCGACGAAAGCGGAACATCTTTGTCATCGATGCGTTTGTAGCTGCCGCCTTGAGCACCGCGCTCTATTACATAGCAGGGCTTGCTCGACGGGTCGAGCTCCTCAATCGTGATGACCAGAACCACGGTACCCTGGAGCTCCACGCGTTCAATGGTGTATTTGGGCGGATTGGCCAGTTTTCCGCGACCGCCGGCATCGCCCATGCCCGCTACGAATTGGTTGAGCACCTTCTCGGTCTCAAAGTTCTCAACCGGGACAAAGCCCGCGCGCTCGCTCACTCCGAGTACGATGATGCCGCCGGCGGTATTCGCGAATGCGCTAACCGTTTCCCATACGTCGCGGGAAAGCGTCGTGGCGCTCTCCTTGACCTCGACGTTAAGATCGTCCGAGCCCATGCGCCTTAAAGACTCGAGCAGACCGGTCAGCTCGTTTTCGTTCATCTGCATGTCCTTTCGCCCGGCCCGGCGGAGAATGCCGCGAATAGATTTCCTTCGTCTCTCAGTTATCTCTCGTAATTATCTCTCATCTTACTGCTATCTCTCATATTAGAGATAATTGAGAGATGAAAGATAAGATGTCTGCCATCTGTTTCATGTAAACATGTTTTTGCTGGTAGAACAATCAGTATTGAGACAATACCATGATTGCTTGTCTCTTTGCTGCTCAGTTATCTCTCATATTTATCTCTCGTCTTTCGGTTATCTCTCATATTAGTGACGAATGAGAGACGAGAGATGCGTGAGTGATGCATGGGCGTGGATTATTGGACGGTCGGAAAATCCCTCAAACAAAAAACGGGGCCGGCCTTACGCCGAGCCCCGTTTTCAAACGGTCAGTTAGTTATCCAACGCGCGAGCATAGCAGTCAACATTACGCCGCCGCGAACACTCCCAAGCCCGTTCCGATGATGCAGATCGCAAAGATGCCCAAGATGATCCAAATGGTCTTGACGCCCTTTTTGTACAGGGCGACGCAGGCAAAGGTTGCCAGCAAGGGCAGCAGACCGGGGAAGATCGAATCGAACAGATCCTGCAGGACAATCTCCGAACCACCCACGTCAAAGGTCAAAGCAGTGGACAGTGAGACCTGTGCCGCAATCATGGCGCCGATAACGGTCATTCCGAGGACACCGGCAGCATGCGTCATGCGAGACATAAGGTTGTTCTCTTCGGACTGCTGCAGGAACTTGGTTCCCAGGTCGTATCCCAGATGGGCGGCGACGATACGCGTTGCAAAGTTAATCACGGAGTAGATGAGCGCGTACACGATGGGGCCGAGCGGGTTGCCCGTCGACGCGATGCCAATACCAATGCCGGCGGCGACCACGCGGAACGTACCCCAGTAGAACGAATCGCCAATGCCGGAAAGCGGTCCCATGAGGCCGACCTTCATGGCGTTAATCGAGGACGTGTCGAAGTTCTTATCGGCAGCCGCCTGCTCTTCCATCGAAACCGTAAGGCCGGCTACAAACGGAAGCACATGAGGCGTGATGTTAAAGAACTCGGTATGGCGATCGAGCGCCGCATAGTAATCGTCGTCGTTGGGATAGATCTTTCGCAGGGGCTTCTGAATGGTGTACATGAAGCCCATTGCCATCATCTTGTCGTACGACTGCGAGCACTGGCTCGTAAACTGGCGAAGGAACATGCTCCGATACATATCGGGGCTCATAATCGCGTCCTTCTTGGCCTCTTTGAGATCGGTGTTCTGGGTAGCCATTAGAAGTCCTCCTCTTCATCCTCGGCAACCGCCTGCGGACCGGCCGAGCCCTCGCGGAAGGCCAGGAGCAGCGCGACGCAGATAGCGGCAGCGGCAACACCGACAACGTCCATCTTGAGGTAGATGACCATAATGAATCCCAGGAACAGCCAGGGAAGAAGCTTGTTGTCGCCCATGGTCCTAATAAGAAGAGCGAAGCCGATGCAGACCATGACGCCGGACGCAACGTTGAGGCCGTCCATCACAAACTGCGGAATAGCGTTAAGCGCATTGTTGATGAGGTCGGCACCAAAGAACAGCGAGCAAAACACCAGCAGTGCAGACGGAATGCCAATCGACAGCGGCACGATGGTCAGATGGTACAGATTCGCCTTGGCAAGATCACGATTTGCCAGAGCGGTCTCGATCTTCTTGCAGGCAAAGGCACCCGGAACGGCGTAGCAGAAGTTGCGCCACACCTGAAGGAAGACGGAGACGGGAAGGGCGAGTGCGACGGCAGTTGCCGTGCCCGTACCCGTAATGACGGCAAACGCGCAGCCAAGCACGCCGGAAGCATAGACCTCGGGAGGAACCGCCGCGCCGACCATGATGGCGCCCATGAACATGGACTCCAAAGCAGCGCCGACGATAACGCCCTGCTGGACATCGCCAAGGATCAAGCCGACAAACAGGCTCGTAAACAGCGGACGACCAAGCATCGTAATGCCAAATAATTGCTCGTCCATGGACGCAATAAATGCGACCAGTGCAACTAGAAGATACTGGACAACCATTTCGATCAACCCCAGAAACAGGTCTGCAGGCGAGGCATTCTGCGCAGCTCGCCTGCAGACAACCGCAGCAATTTGAGAGGATTAGTAGTTCATCTGGTGATAGTAACGACGCGTGGTGAGCGGGTGGTTACGGACGTGCTCGAGATGGCAGCTCAGGCGCTCGGTGATGGTGTAGGTGACCATCGGGGAGACGATCTTGCGGAACTCGGGGTCGCTGAACGGCAGCTCGACCTCGGCGGTGTCGAACTTGTTCACGCGGACATGGACGCCCTTCTCGTCGGCGAGCATGTGAGTGAAGTTGTCCACGCGGTCCATGAGCTTGCGGGTGTCGTCCTCGCCGTAGAGCATGATGAGGCTCGTGCCCTCCTCGCACAGTTCGATGGTGCCGTGGAAGAACTCGGCGGCGTGGATAGACTTGGTCTTGATCCACTGCATCTCCTCGAGAATGCACATAGCGTAGTCGTAGGCCTCACCCCAGAGCATGCCGGAACCAATCACCATGTGGTAGTCGGTGTCCTTGAAGTCCTCGGCCATGGCGGCGCAGCGCTCGTCCTGAGCGTCCTTGGCCTTGATGAGGTACGGGGCGATGTTGCCGAACTCCTCCATGAAGGTGTCGTACTTGGGGAAGGCGCCGGCGTTCTTGAGGAAGCGGGCGACCAGCGTGATCTGGTAGGTGTAGATGGCCTCGCACAGGACGTCGTCCTCGGCGAAGCTGAAGAACTTGTAGTCGGCGTACTCGGTGGCCGGGGTGTTGTCGTTGGAGACATACATCAGCGTGCGGGCGCCCTGCTCCTGGCAGAACTTGGCGGCCTCGATGATCTCGGGGGTGGTGCCGGTACGGGTGGAGAAGACGCAGACCGAGTCCTTGTTGAAGGCCTTGGGCGGGCACGCGAGGAACTCGGCGGCGATCTCGCAGTGGACGTCGACGTCGGCCGTGGTGGTCTCGACCCAGTACTTCATCGGGAGCGTGTGGGCCCAGGTGCCGCCGCAGCCGATGAAGAAGATGTTGGAATAGCCCTGCTCGCAGACCTCGTCCACGGCAGCCTCAATCTGAGGACGGAGAGCGAGGGCATCGCTCACAACCTTCTCGTAACGAGGCTCATCGAAATTGAACATCCCTTACTCCTAACTCACTTGGATGAACCCTTCATTCATCCCATGACGTTATAATACTTTATATAACTAACTATGCAAGAGCTATTTCAGATTTTTTTGATTTTTCTTTAATAAAAAGCCCGCCGATTAAATGATCGACGGGCTTAAGAAAGGAGGACCTGGTTAATAAATGCTAGACAATGGCATGTTTCCAGCTAGAAAACGTCCTTGGCAAATACCTTTGAGTCATTGGGGACCTGACGGATTTCGATAACCACGCCATCGTTCACAAGCTCTTGGATATGCTCGGCATCGGTTTCGGTCGCAAAGATCGCGGGGGTCGGATGAAGCGTGGTCTCGGGAGACTTTCGGGTTCCGCCCAAATTGATCTCCTTGATGTCTTTGCAACCCTTAGCAAGGCGATAGGCATCCTCGATCGTCTCGACAATGATAAACAGCGAATACTTGTCGGTGACGCCGCTGTTGAGCGCCTCGATGGCCGCGTTTACGTCTTTTATGACGAGCTTCACGCCGTTGGGGCGGGCGAGCCTCAAAGCGGCTTTTCTCATGTCGTCTTTTGCCACGGCATCGCTGGCACACAGGATGCAATCGACATCCAGCGCATGCGTCCAAGACATGGCGACCTGGCCGTGAATCAATCGGTAATCGACCCTCGTAAGCTTAATCATCGTAATCATCTCCGCACGTAATAAAGGTAATGACAGGGTTGAATTATTCGTTGAAGCTTGAGCTAGAACTCTTCTTCTTCGACATCGGCAAGCATGTCCGCCGCCTCACAAAGCATGATAAACGAACGTGATCCCTCGACCGCAGCTTTGGCCTTGTCCGCATCCAGGGAGTCCAGCTGTGTAGCCATTTCCACCAGCAGCGGCAAGTTCATTCCGGTGATCAACGTAAACGATCCGGCGGTCTGCCTCTGAATGAATTCGTTGTTTACAGAGCCGCCAAAGATGTCAGTCACGACAAACCAAGAGTCGGCAGGGTCCTTCGACTCCATCCAAGCATCGATAAGCGCTGCGACATCCCTCGTGTCGTCATCGACATAGGCGCACAGACACTCGATTCGGTCGTTGGCGCCCATCAGGATCTCGAGAGAGCTCTTCATACCTTGGGCGAGATAACCATGACTCGCTAGCAATATCTTATTCATAGTTCTCCAATATCAATAAGACGTACTATATTGTCATAACAAAGTATATTAGCAATCTACCCTACGCGGTGTGTCTATTTTCCAAATCCGCGAACGGTAGCAATTGGTCGGTAAATTGACCAATCTATCTCTAATTTACAAATAGAACTTCAGTCGCTCGGTGCAGTACACCTGACGGGAGATGAAAAGCGGCTCGCCGCTTGGAGCATAACGTCTATCGACAAACAGAAGCAGCGGAGAGTCCAGCTCCACGTTAAGGTATGCCGCCTCGAGCTCGCTCGCATAGCAGACCTCGAGCGTACGCGTATTGGGGCCCATCTTGATCCCCTGGCGATCGAGTACCGCCATCAGCGAATCCTCGAGGGACTCATGCTCCAAAAAAGAAAGCGCAGCGGAATAGCTATTGGTTTCCAGCATCGTGGGCTTGTCATCCACAAGACGCAGACGACGACTACGCAATACCTTTTGGGTATCGTCTACGCCCAGGAACTTCGCGTCTCGCAGGCTTGGGAAGTCCCAGCCCATTGCGAGAACCCTGGTAGACGCCTGCTTGCCCGCAAGCTGGCACGAATGGGTAAAGCTCTCACGGTCGTCCGCGGCATACATCTGTGTGTCCGACGAAACGAATGTGCCCTTGCCGCGGGCCCTCTCAACAAGCCCAGCATCTTCCATTTCTTTAATTGCGGAGCGAACCGTTATTCGGCTCACGCCAAATTGCTCGATGAGCTCCGCCTCGGTCGGGAGCTTATCTCCCGGGCGGTACGTGCCGTTGGCGATCGAATCAGAAAGCGCACGGACAATCTGTTTGTACAGGGGGACAACGCTATTTGCTTCAACCATATCAACCATACCTTTGCAAGGAATCAGCAGTTTATAGATAGATGACTTATATTGTATTAGAACTTTTTAGGAGTCCATATATTTCCTAAATGATTCGGTAAACGGGGTGTTATTTCACTTTAGCGGGGTGCAGCGGCTACCCGCGGCATTCGTTATCAACCTAGCTAGGCTAGTCCACCCACATCGTCTTCAGTTCGCCGCAGAGCCGCGGCCCCATATGGGTATACTCTCGGGGATTCGACTCGATTCGCCCCCGCTGGGGCGTCAAAGGAGACTGCATATGCCCACCACCTCAACCGACCCGCGCGCCGCTGCTGCCGCGCTGCTGGTGCCCGGTACCACCTGCCACGGTTTTGCCGTCGAGCGCTGCGAGACCGTGCCCGAGCTCGACTCGGACGCCTACGTGCTGCGCCACACTGCCTCGGGCGCTCGCCTGCTGTACCTGGCGTGCGACGACGAAAACAAGGCCTTTGCCATTGGCTTTAAGACGCCGCCGGCCGATTCCACCGGCGTGTTCCATATTCTTGAGCACTCGGTGCTGTGCGGATCGGCCAAGTTCCCCGTCAAGGAGCCATTCGTCGACCTTATCAAGAGCTCCATGCAGACGTTCCTCAACGCCATGACCTACCCCGACAAGACCATCTACCCCGTTGCCACCACCAACGAGCAGGATCTGTACAACCTGATGGACGTGTACCTGGACGCGGTGTTCAACCCGGCCATCTATACCAAGCCCACCATTTTTGAGCAAGAGGGCTGGCACTACGAGCTGGACCTGCCGGAGGGCGCCGAGGGCGCAGACGACGACAGCTCCGCGAGCCTGCGCGAGGGCACGCTGCGCTATAACGGCGTGGTGTTCAACGAGATGAAGGGTGCGCTGTCCGACCCCATGAGCGTGCTGGACGACGCCGTCAACGTCGCGTTCTATCCCGACACCGCCTATGCGCACGAGAGTGGCGGCGACCCGCGCGCGATTCCCGCGCTCACCTACGAGCAGTTCCTGGATACGCACGCGCGCCACTAC
Source organism: Collinsella sp. (assembly GCA_022739635.1). Classification (GTDB taxonomy): domain Bacteria; phylum Actinomycetota; class Coriobacteriia; order Coriobacteriales; family Coriobacteriaceae; genus Collinsella. The sequence goes on from JAIIUG010000055.1 coordinate 10,635, forward strand.
AATCCTTCCAACTCTTATATAACGCTCTACGGCGACCTAGATGTAGACCGCGCGCTGGCGTTTTTGGACGAGCGTTATCTGTCGCAGCCGAGTGCCGCGAGCCGCCGCATGGACGCTGCCGTCGCCGCCGGCGAGGACCCGTCCGCGCTGGCGCCCAATCCGCTGGACGTGCAGGCGCCCGTGACCTGCAAGTACAAGCGCGTCGAGATGGCCACCACACCCGAGAACGCCCTGGTGGGCCTGGGCCTGGTGCTGGGCGGCGCGCTCGATCGCAAGCGCACGATCGCGGCGGACATCCTGTTCGAGGCGCTGCTGGGTTCCAACGAAGCACCGGTTAAGAAGACCATTCTGGCCGCCGGCCTGGGCGGCAACGTGGTGAGCTACACCGCGGCCGAGAGCCTGCAGCCCTACGAGCTCATCATGCTGCAAAACGCGCAGCCCGGCGTGGCGCGCGAGCTGCGCCGCGTGTTCCAGGACGCCTGCCGCGACCTGTGCGAGCACGGCGTTCCGCGCGAGCGCCTGGAAGCCATCATCAGCAGCAACGAATACGATCTGCGCCAGCGCGACTACGGCATCGCCGACGGCGTGGCCATTGCGTGCGACGCGCTGAGCACCTGGCTCTACGATGACGACGCCGCGACGCTGGCACTCAAGTACGGCCCGGTGTACGAGGAGCTGCGTAGCGAGCTGGACGGCACCTACTTTGAGGACCTGCTGCGCGAGCTGGTGCTGGAGAACGACCACATGGCGCTCGTCGAGCTGGTGCCGGTGGACGCCGCCGAGGGTTCGGAGGGTGCCGAGGCCATCGAGCTGGCAGCCAAGCGCGACGCCATGACCGATTCCGAGCTGGCCGACGTGGTCGAGCGCACGGCCGCGCTGCGTGCCGCGCAGGAAGCCGAGGACACGCCCGAGGCCAAGGCCACGCTGCCGCGCCTGCGCGTGTCCGACATTGGCGAGGCGCGCCCCGAGCCGCCGCTCGTCGTGGACACGACCGCGCCCATCCCCTGCCTGCGCCACGGCATCCCCACCAACCGCCTGGCCTACGCCATGCAGTACTTCGACCTGAGTTGTGTCGCGTTTGAGGACCTGCCCTATGTGACGCTGCTCTGCCGCCTGCTCAAGCAGCTGCCCACGCGCGAGCATTCGGCCGAGGAACTCGACAACCTGCTCGCCGGCAAGCTGGGCTTTTTGAGCTTTACGACCGAGGTCATGACCCAGCCCGACGTGGACGGCGTGCGCCCCTATCTGCTGGTAAGCGCCGGAGCCCTGTCCGAGAAAATCGACGCACTGGCGAGTCTGCCGCGCGAGGTGTGGTCGAGCACGCTTTTGCTCGATGCCGACGCCGACCGTGTGCGCGACGTGCTCACGCAGATTCGCATTGGGCTTGAGCAGGGCTTTATCAACAACGGCCACTCGGCGGCGCTCGGTCGCGCGATGAGTTACAGCTCGCCTTCGGCCGTGGTGCGCGAGCAGCTTTCGGGCGTGGACTTCTACCTGTTCCTGCGCGATCTGCTCGAGCGCTTTGACGAGCGCCTGGACGGCCTGCGTGCCAAGCTTGCCGAGCTGGCGGGCCGCATCTTTGTGGCCGATGGCTGCATGGCGAGCTTTACCGGCAGCAATGAGGACTTTGACGCGTACTGGGATGCTGCGGGCGACCTGGGGCTTGGCGCGGGCGACGGCGCTGCCAGCGGCACGCTCGTGGTGCCGACGCCGCGCGACCGCCACGAGGCCTTTGTCATCCCCAGCGACATCTGCTTTGCGGCAAGTGCGTGCGACCCGCGTCGCTTGGGACTTAACGTGACGGGCGCCTGGGCCGTAGCCGCCAACGCGCTCTCCTACGACTACCTGTGGAACGAGATTCGCGTGAAGGGCGGTGCGTACGGCTGCGGATTCCGCGCGGCCGGCGAGCGTCAGACGGCGTTCTACACCTACCGCGACCCGGCGGTCGACCCCTCGATTGAGCGCGTGGCGCGCGCAGGCGAATGGCTCGGCAGCTTTGAGCCCGACGAGGCCGCCTTTGAGGGCTTTATCGTGAGCTGCGTGAGCGGCATGGACGCGCCGGTGAAGCCGTACGCGCTCACCAAGCGCCGCAACACGACCTACCTGGCCGGGCTCGATCCGCACGCACGCGAGGAGCGCCGCGCCCAGATGCTCGCCGCCACGCCCGGTGAGCTTCGCTCGCTCGGCGCCGACGTGACGCGCATCGCAGCCGAGTCGCCCACCTGCGTCTTTGGCGGCCGAGACGTCATCGCCAAGAGCAATGCCGGCTTTAACGTCGTCGACCTGATGGGCTAACCACAGCAAGCAAAACCACTACAAAGGGGACAGGCCCCTTTGTAGTGGTTCGAACACTTGTTCTATACGTACACATGTTCTATAGTATGGGTGATTGCATCGGATCTAAATTGCAACTAGAATATAGTTGCAGAATGTGAGGCGGGATGACGCGGGCCGATAAACTCATCGCCCAACTGCTTAGCTGCCCTTCGACGTATCGGTATACCGATTTTTTAAAAGTCATGGCTTCATATGGCTTTGAAGTGGACAACAAAGGCAAGACATCCGGATCGCGCGTTCGCTTCTACAGGCCATCAGATGGCAGGATGTTCGTAATGCACGCGCCGCATCCATCTGACGAATTGACAGCGGGGACCATTCGAAACATCGTTCGATTTCTGCAAGATGTCGGAGGTAGTCATGAATAACGTTTTGGCATACAAGGGTTATTTCGCCCCAGTCGAGTTCGATGCCGAACAGCATGTGCTAACAGGTATGGTCACCGGCATTAGGGACGCAATCGTAATTGAAGGCTCCACGGCTGAAGAAGTGGAGCAATGCTTCCACGACGCCGTCGACGATTACCTTGAGTTTTGCGCCGAGAAGGGCAAGGAACCCGAGCGGGCTTTTAAGGGCTCGTTCAACGTAAGAACGGGCTCTGAGCTCCACAAGCAAGCAGCGCTGGCAGCGGCAAAGAAGGGTGAGTCACTCAATAAGTTTGTGACTGAAGCAATCGCTGCGGCGTTATAGCATTAACGCATAGGCCCAAACAACCACAAAGGGCGCAGTTCACAGGCATATTTGCGGTGGCTTTACTGCCCATATCGCGTTTGCCCAGATAAAACCTGCCAAAATAAACCTGTCCCTTTTTGGCAGGTTGGGGAGATGAGGCTGGGATGGATAGGGCTGAGTTGCGGCGGACGGTGATTGCCCGACGCAATGCTCTTGATTTGGATGTTCGAGCGGCGAAGTCTGCTGTTGTATGCGCGCGGCTTGTTGAGCTGATGGATCGCTTGGGTGCCGCGGCACCGCACACCGTTGCCGTCTATGCCGCGATGGGTTCCGAAGTCAATCCCGCCGCGTTTGCCGCCGCGGCCGTCGCGTGTGGCTGGCGCGTAGCCTATCCGTGCATGCTCTCGGCAACCGAAGCTGCTGCCTGCGGCCAGCGTATGTGCATGAGAACGGCCGCCGCCGGCGACGCACCCGCGGCCCCGTTTATCGCCCACCCTACGCGGGCCTTCGCAGCCACGGACGTCGACAGCGACCGCTTCCCCATCGTGCCTGCCAAGGCTCTCGACATGGTTGTCGTGCCGCTCGTGGCTTTCGACCGCGCCGGCGCGCGCCTGGGCTACGGCGGCGGCTGCTACGACCGCTACCTGCCCATACTCTCGCCCACATGCCAAATCGTCGGCATCGCCTTTGACGAGCAGCGCGTCGACCACGTTCCCACCGACGCCCACGATCTGCCGCTGCCCAACATCGTCAGCGCCTAAATGCCAGCGTCCCTCCCGACAGCCTAGTGCTCCTCGCCGGCGCGGGCCAGGTCGTAGGGCGTGGTCTGGTAGACGTAGTAGTTGAGCCAGTTGGTGTAGAGCAGCTGAGCTTGGCTGCGCCAGACGTTGCGCGGCTCGGCGGTGGGGTCGTCGCCCGGGAAGTAATGCGCCGGCACCTGAGGGTTGAGCCCGCGCTTCACGTCGCGCTCGTACTCCAGGCGCAGCGTGTCGGTATCGTAC
>JAIIUG010000056.1:0-14553 GCA_022739635.1 Collinsella sp.
TCCTTCAAGGCGGACCTGGACGCGTGCGTCGCCCATTGGAACACGAGGCGGAGGCAGGTTAAACTGAAGGGACTGACCCCGGAGGAGTTCCGGAGCCAGCCTCTTGCGGCGTAGTTCTTATTTAAGCCGTCCAAGTTTTGGGGTGCAGTTCATTTGTGGGGGCCGCCGTCGGATTCGGACCGACGACGCCCGCGTCACCAATTTCCCCGCGGGGGGGGAGTTTTCGAATCCGCCCGGGGGCACCAGAGGAATATCGAGCCCGGTACCACCACGGTGCCGGGCTCTTCTGGTCTAAAGGCATGCCGTAGTTTTCGATGATTCAGCTAAAGCGAAGCGCCCGTTTGCCGGGGGAGCAAACGGGCGCCATTGAGCGAATGTTTTTGCGTCATCAGCCGCTGTGGGCAACGTCTTGATGACTAGTTGGTCGTGCCGGAATCGTCGCCTGAATCAGTACCAGAGCCAGAAATCGAAACCGTCAGCGTGATCGTGCTGTCGGTAGACTGCTTGCCGGTGGGGGAGACGCCCGTAACGGTGGCGTTTTCGTTGCCGCTCACGGGGTTGCCGCTCTGATCGCAGAATGCGATGTTGTAGAACCCGGCGTTGTTGAGCGCGGTGACTGCGGCGGAGATGCTCTTGCCGTACAGGTTGCCCGGAACGCTGGCCTTGCCGGACTTCTTGGCGATGACGACAGTGATCGTGGCGCCGGGCTTCTGCTTGCCGCTGGGGTTCCAGCTAATGACGGTGCCCTCGGTGACAGAATCGTTCTCCTGGTAGCTCACGTTGACGCCAAAACCGGCCACGTCGAGGGCGTTGCGTGCCTGGGCTTCGGTCATGTCGGTCAGATCGGGGACGGAGGTGGTGTCGGGACCGCTGGAGACCTTATACGAGATGGTCGTGCCCTTCTCGACTTCCTTGCCGGCTTCAGTGCCCTGCTCAAAGACCTGACCTTCTTCGGCCTCGTTGGCCTCCTCGGTTGCGTTGCCCTTGAGCCCTACGCTTGCCAGTGCGGCCTCGGCCTGGTCCTTGGTCAGGCCGAGGAGCTGCGGAACCTCAACCTTTTCGGAGGGCTTAGGGCCCTTGGAGATTACCAGGTTCACCCTCGTGCCCTTGGCCTTCTTGGTGTTACCGTTGGGGGTTTGCTCGGCGACCTTTCCCTCGTCGACATCGTCGTTGTAGCTCTGGTCGACGGTGCCTACCTCAAGGCCGGCTTCCTTGATCAGCTCAATAGCGGTTTCCTGGTCCTTGCCCAGCACGTCGGGCACCGTGACCTGTTCGCCGCTGAACATGCCCGTGGCAAAGGCCACTACAACGCCAATCACGGCGACGGCGGCAATCACGGCGGCGATGATCTTGTTCTTGTTGGACTTGGGTTTCTCGACCTCGTAGGAGCCCGTGGAGCCCGAGACAGCGCTACGGGCGGTGTTCTGACCGCTCACGCCCGAGACGGGACGAACCATAGCGCGCGTTGAGTCGGAAAGCTCGCGGGTCTTGGTGGCACCCAGGTCGCCGGCGGCACCGATGATGCGCGTGGGCTCCGAGACATTGACGGCACGGCCGGATAGATAGCTGTTAAGCACCTGGCGCAGCTCGTCGGCTGTCTGGAAGCGGTTTGCCGGGTCCTTCTCCATGCACTTGAGGATGATGCGCTCAAGGTCGGCATCGACGCCGGAGTTGATCTGGCTCGGCGGGATGGGGAGCTCGTTGACCTGCTTGAGCGCGACCGAGATGGCGTCGTCGCCGTCAAAGGGCACGCGGCCGGTGGCGCACTCGTACATGACGACACCCAGCGAGTAGATATCCGAGGTGGGGCCGAGGTCCTGGCCGCGGGTCTGCTCGGGGCTTACATAGTGGGCGGTGCCCAGAACGTTGTTATCCTGCGTGAGGTGGCTGTTCTTGGCGCGTGCGATGCCAAAATCCATTACCTTGATGTTGCCGTCGGGTAGCACCATGATGTTTTGCGGCTTAATGTCGCGGTGGATGATCTCGTGCTTGTGTGCGACCGAAAGTGCGGAGCTGATCTGCGAGCCGATCTGCGCGACCTTCTTGGGATCGAGGGCGCCGTGGCTCTTGATGCCGCTCTTAAGGTCGGTACCGCGCAGGTACTCCATGACGATGTAATAGGTGTCGCCGTCCTTGCCCCAGTCGTAGACGCCCACGATATAGGGGGAGGACAGGCCGGCAGCTGCCTGAGCCTCCTGTTTAAAGCGGGCGGCGAAGGTGGCGTCGCCGGCATACTGCGGCAGCATGATCTTGACGGCAACCGTGCGGTCGAGGACCTGATCCTGTGCACGGAAGACGGTCGCCATACCGCCCGTTCCCACCTTATCCTTGAGGAGGTATCTTCCCCCGAGGACCCTCTGTTCCATTCCTGCTCCTAACATAACTATTCGCTCAACGATGTGTGTAGTACCAGATGTGTGGCCGCTGGGGCCGTGTGGCGCGTTGCCGCTAGCTCATCGGCCGCGGCGCGCCATAAGTATCCGCTTTGATCATGGGCATCACGCTCCCTGTGCGGCGAGCGCCGCGGTCAGGACGATGCCGGCAATCTTGGCCGCCTCGACGTCGTGTTTGTCGTAATTCTCCAGGGCTACCGAGATGGCAACCGTGGGTGAATCGTAAGGTGCAAAGCCAACAAACATAGAGTTGACGTTGGTGCCGCCGGTCTCGGCCGAACCGGTCTTGCCGGCAACCTTGACGCCCGGAATCTGGGCATCGGTGCCGGTACCGGACTGGACGACGGCGAGCATGGCCTGCTTGACCTGGTCGGCCGTGGCAGAGCTGACAGCCTGGCCCAGCGAGCGGGACTGCGTGGTCTTGACCACGGTTCCGTCCGGGGCGAGTATCTGGGACACAAAGAACGGGTCCATGACCACGCCGCTGTTGGCGATAGCGGCAGCGATCACGCAATTCTGCATGACGGTGGTCTGCGGGCCAGGCGTGTGGTCCATGCCGACGGGCTGGCCGGCGCCTGCCCAAGCGGTCTCCCACTCGGTCATAAGCGACGGGTCGGCCATGATGGAAGCTGCGGTGGTCAGATCCTGACCGAGCTTTTGGCCGTAGCCAAAGGCGTTGGCAAACTGGACGAGCGAGCTGGCGCCAATCTCGTTGGCCACCTGGCCAAAGACGACGTTGGACGACACGGCGAAGGCCTGCTGCAGGCTGATGGTGCCGTAGCTCTCGTTGGCAGAGTTGGTGACCGGCGCGTTGCCGATGTCCATGGAGCCAGGCGCCTGGTACGTGCTGGTAAGGCTGGCGGTGCCGGTTTCGAGCGCCGCGGAGAGTGTGACGACCTTAAAGGTCGAGCCCGGGGTGTACAGCGCGTCCATGGCACGGTCGTACATGGAGCCGTCCTCGCCGCCGCCCGACTGGAGCAGCGCATCGATGTTGGTGTTGTCGTAGGTGGGCGAGCTCGCGCACGCAAGGACCGCACCGGTGCGCGGATCCATGACCACCACAGCGCCCTTAAAGCCCTTGAGCGCCTGCTCGGCAGCCGTCTGGATGCGCGAGTCGATGGTGAGCTTGGCGGTATTGCCCGGCTGGGTCTGCCCCGCGAGCGACGCGATGGCGTTGTTCCAGCTGGAGTAATCCTTGGAGCCGGTGAGCGTATCGTTCATGACGCTCTCGATGCCGGCGGTGCCGTATTGCTGACTCACGTAGCCCACCACGTGCGCGGCCATGTTGCCGTTGGGGTAGGAACGGGCGTAGGTGCCGTCCTCCTGCTGCAGCGACTCGGCTAGCGTCACGCCGTCGGACGTGATGATGGAGCCACGCTGGATGTACTTGGAGCGGGCGATGGTGTGGTTGTTGGTCGGCATGTCCTGATAGTCCTTCGCCTTGATGACCTGGACATAGGTAAGGTTGCCGATAAGGATGGCGAACAGCGCCGTAAAGGCAAACACGGCACGAGTCAGACGGCTGGCAAGTGCCACGCGGCCGAGCACGCCGGACTCTGGCGTGTCGAGCAGGCGACGACGCATGCGAGAACCTGCGGAGTGGCTGCCGTTGCCGTAGGAAGGTGCGTTGGCAAAACGCGTACCGGTCGGGGCAGCGGCGGATGCGACCTGGTCATCGGTGATGGCGGCCATGGTGCCGGTGCCGGTGAGCTCGGCTTCGCGTCCGGTTGCCTCGTCGCCGGCGCGCAGCAGCAGCGCGACGATGATAAAACTCGCCAACAGCGAGGAGCCGCCCTGGCTCATAAAGGGCAGGGTGACGCCGGTCAGCGGGATTAGGCGGGTTACGCCGCCAACGATTAAGAATGCCTGGAAGCTGATGGCCGCCGTAAGGCCGGTCGCGCTAAAGGCGGCAAGGTCGGACTTGGCGCGGGCTGCCGTGGTGAGGCCGCGCACGGCAAAAAGCATAAACAGGATGAGCACGGCGCCGCCGCCCAAAAGGCCCATTTCCTCGCCGATGGCCGAGAAGATAAAGTCAGACTCGACGACGGGGATGTTGTTTGCCATGCCGTTGCCAATGCCGACGCCAACCAGGCCGCCGTCAGCCAGCGAGTAAAGTGACTGTACGATCTGGTAGCCCTGGCCCTGGGCGTCTTTAAACGGATCGACCCAGACCTGAAAGCGCACCTGCACGTGCGACAGGAACTTGTAGGCGCCCACGGCGCCAACGGCCAGCAGCGCAAGGCCGATGATGACGTACGAAAAGCGTCCCGTGGCAACATAGAGCATCAGCAAAAAGATGGTGTAGAACAGGACGGCCGAGCCCAGGTCGCGTTCGAAGACGACGATGAGCAGGCACACGCCCCACACGGCAAACAGCGGCAGCAGCAGGCGAAAGCGCGGAATCTTGAGGCCCAGGATCTTGCGGTTGGAGATGGAGAGCAGCTCGCGGTTCTCGGCAAGATAGCCTGCCAGGAACAGGACGATGAAGACCTTGGCGAACTCGCCGGGCTGGATGGTGAATCCCGCGATGCGAATCCACAGCTTGGAGCCCGAGATCGTGGTGCCGATAAAGATCGGCAGCATCAGCAAGATGATGCCGATAATGCCAAAGGTGTACTTGTAGCGCATGACCACGTCGAGGTTCTTGACCAGTGCGAGCGTTCCCACCATGAGCGCCACCGAGACAAACAAGATGATAAGCTGCGAGATGGCGAGGTCGGGGGCCAGGCGCGTCACGAATGTGATGCCGATGCCCGAGAGCACAAAGACGATGGGCAGGATGGCGGGGTCGGCGCCGGGCGCCAGGATGCGCACGGCGATATGCGCCGCGGCGAAGGCGGCGAACAGGCCGATCGGCACGGCGAGCGTCTCAAAGGAAATCGTGGCGCCCGCGGTGAGCACGTACATCGCATAGAGCAGGATGACGGGGAACGCCGAGGCGATGAGCAAGAGCAGTTCGGTGTTGCGGCGACTCATAAGCGGCACTCCCTTTCTAATTCTTATCGGAGGCTTCGGCCTCGGCTGACTGTTCGGCGGTTTTCTCGGAATCTGACTCGGAGGTGGATTTCTGATCGGTGTTGTCGCGAATCGTTTGCGCGTCAATCACCTGACGGGTCTGCTCCTCGTCAATCTGATGGCGGTACTTGGAAATGGTGTCCTGCGCATCGTCGACATTCGTTTGCGGAATGCCTGCCTTCAGGCGGTTTTGCGTGTCTTCGGGCAGGTCGGACAGCTTGATGCTGGTTTCGCTCTCGAGCCAGTGGAGTTCGACCCCGAGCGTCTTGCCGGGCAGGCCGCGCCAGACGGCGACATTGCCGTGGTAGGTTCCCAAGTAATAGGAGCCGGTGACGCCCGTGTATGCCCAGATGCCTGCTACCAGCACAAAGACAAGGGCCAAGATGGCGGCGATGGTGACATTGCGGCGTCGGAGGCGTTTTGCCTCGCGCATGACGCCGTCGTCGACCAGGTCGACGACCACTACGGTCACATTGTCGTGGCCGCCGGCGGCGAGCGCCGCGTCCACCAAGTTGTCGACACAGATCTGTGCGGTCGAGGACTGCGTAGCGATGTTCTCGATATCGCTATCGGGAATCATGCTCGAAAGACCGTCGGAGCACAGAATCAGGCGGTCGCCTTCCTCGATGTGCAGGGTAAAGTGGTCGGCATACATGGCGGGATCCGAGCCCAGCGCGCGGGTGATGACCGAGCGGTTGGGGTGGACGCGGGCCTCGTCGGCCGTAATCTCGCCGGCATCCACGAGCTCCTCCACGTAGGAGTGGTCGCGGGTCACACGGATGAGCGTGCCCTCGTGGAGCAGGTAGGCGCGCGAGTCGCCCACGTGGGCGATGGCGAGCGTGTCGTTTTCGATGTAGGCACAGGTGGCCGTGCATCCCATGCCGGGTTTGCCCAGGCCGTTGAGGGCGGCTTCGATCACGGCGGCGTTGGCGGCCTCGACGGCTGCGGCCAGGCGCGCGGCGTCGACGGACTGCGGCGCCGTCTTGGCGATGGTCTCGACGGCGATGGAGGATGCCACCTCGCCGGCGGCGTGTCCTCCCATGCCGTCGCACACGCAAAAGAGCGGCGACTGCACCAGATAGGAGTCCTCATTGTGCGGGCGTACACATCCGACGTCGGAGCGGGCGCCCCACATAAGCTGCGTGGTGGTGCCGGCGTCGTAGGTCGAGTCGGTTTCGATGCGCTCGTCGGTCAGCGGCTCAAAGCTCATGGTCGAGCCGGGATCTTTGAGCTTTGCCTCCACGGCGGCGACATCGATCTCGGCGGTGTCGCCGGGGGAGACGGTGTCGGCATCGTTGCCCGACTCGGCGTCGGAGATGTCCGGAAGGTTGAGATCTTCGGTTACACGGTCGGCGGGATCGCCGTCCTGCTGCGGCTCGACAGCCGTCGGCTCGGGCGTCGAAAAGTGCGACGGCGCGGGCATGCTCTGGGGTTGAGCGGAGGGCTCGGGAGCTGCGGCGGGCGCGGCAACGGGCTGCTCGACTTCGGCAGGCGTTGCGGATGCGGGTACCGCCTCGCTTGTCGGGGCGACGGGGAATACCGGCGCGGCAGGCTCGGGGGCTGCAAACACGGCAGCGCTCTCGTTAATCGCCTCGGCGACGGGCTCGGCAAAGTGAGCCGGTGCGGGCGTTGTCTCCGGTTCCGCGGGCTGCTCGGCAGCGTGCGCGCCGATGGGGGCATCGAGCCGCTCGGTGTCGGCGTCCTCGTCATCGGCGAGTGCCGGATATTCTTGAGTTACATGCGAAAGAGGCAGGGAGAACACGGTGTCCTCGGGCTCCACGGTCGCAGGGCGCGCCGGAGCGGCATGAGCCGGCGCGGCTGCGGGGGCAGTCGGCGTCTCGGGCATGGCTGCGGACTTGTTCTCCTCGTCGATCATCGACGGTTCACCTTCATGACCACGTCGCCAATCTGGACCTCGTCACCCTCGCGCAGCGTTGCGGGCTCCACCAGCTGACGGCCGTTAACGAGCGTGCCGTTCAGCGAGTTGAGGTCTTCGATAATGAGTGCCGGGCCCTGCAGCGAAAAGCGTGCGTGCGAGGCCGAGACAAACGGTTCGTTGATGCAGATGTCCGAGGACGGCGAGCGGCCTACGATGACGGGGCCGAGCATGTCTACATGGATGCCACGGATGCCGCGCGGACCCTTGTCCACATCGATCGTCCAGATAGCGGAGTCACGGCGCTGGCCGCGTACGAGTCCCACGCCGGTCTTCATGACGGCGAACAGGAAGATGTAGAGCAGGGCGACCAGGACGATGCGGCCTGCAAAAAGGACGATATCGATGTTCATAAGCGACTATCCCCTAAATTCAAAGGTGCTTAGGCCAAACGTCAGCAGGTCGCCGTTGCGCAGCGGGCAGCGCGTGATGCGGCGGTTGTTGACGAGCGTGCCGTTGGTGGAGTTGAGGTCCTCGATCGACCAGTCCGATCCGGTAAAGGTGAGCTGGGCGTGGCGGCGCGACACGTTGGGGTCGCGCAGGGCGATGTCCGAAACCGAGCGCTCGCGACCGATGGTCACCTGCGCGGAAGTGATGCTGTGGCTCTCGCCGCTCACGACGTCGACGAGCTGGGCGAGCGGGCGCTGCGGGGCGCGGGTGCTCGCCATGTTGGAGGCAATACCGGCCGCGGCGCCAAGGCCCACGGCGGCGCCGGTCGCGGCGGCTCCGCCCATACCGGCGAGGGCGTCACGAGAGACGGTCTGCGGCACGGGGATGGGTGCGACGGCGGGATCGGGGACGTTGGGCGCAAAGGGATCGGCCACGGCGAGCGGGTCGGGAGCGGCGGCACGGGGTGCCGGCTGCTGGGGCATGGCGGCGGGGTGCTGTCGCTGCGGAGCAGCGAATTGCTGCTTGCCGGCGCGGGGAGCGCTGGCGGCGCGGCTTGCGGCCGAGTTGTTCTGGCCCAGGCCATTCTGGTAGGCGCGCTCTTCCTCGTACAGACGACCGAGTGTGGGGGCGTCGACGTTCTCGGCAAAGACCGAGAACTTACCGGCACGCAGCTGCGGGTCGATCATAAAGCGAACGAGGGGCTCGCCGACAAACACATAGCGGCGCTTTTCGGCCTGTGCCTTCACAAACTCGCGGACTTCGCGCGAAAGCTCGGGGTAGAACGGGGCGAGCATGGGATCGTCGTCGGCGGCGATCAGGATGGTATAGAGTGCCGGCGCGGTGTTGACGCCGTTGATCACCAGAGTCTGATCCTCCATGTCGCGAGCGGCCTGCTTGGCAAGCTTCTTAAAGGAGAACGGGGCACGGGTGGCACCGAAGATGCCGGCCACGTGGTCCTCGAAGATGTTCAGGAAGTTCACGAAAGATCACTCTCCGTATAGGTTCTTTGGTATCCGAGCAAATATAGGCATATCCCAACGATTATAGAGGATAGGGTTCCCGCAACCGCCGCCTTGACGACGACCGCGGCCGCAAGGCTGGCAATTTCCATATGGTGTGCAAGACAGAGCGACGTTGCGGAGCCTATTCCGCAGCCGGCGATGGCAGCGATTGCAGTCAGGTTCGAGCCCTGCTCAGCACGCTTGGCATGGGCGTTGAGCAGCAGAGATGTCAATGCAGCTGTCGTCGCGACGAGCACAACGGCAGCCCAGAAGAGCATGTCTCCCAGCGCTGCGGCAACATTGCCGAGCCCCAGCACGCCTCCGGCAGAAAGCGCAACCGTAGCCAGGCGGCCAAAAAGCGCGCCCATCCCCGTGGCGGCCGCGGCGCTTGCCGGGCCGAGCCAAAAGGCCGCGATGCCGGCGGCGACCCCGGCGGCAAGGAGGACGTCGCCCGTTAGACAGCCAAGTGCCACCGCGCAGGTGAGCGCGGCGCTCGCGGCGGCTTCGGTGCGGCCCCAGGCGATCCACCAACCGGACATGGTGGCGGCAAAGAGCACCGCGACGGGCAGCATCGACAGGATGCCCTGCGCCTGCATGGTGGCGTTGGCCATAAGTACCAAAAAACCCACGGCCGAGATAGCCGAGCCAATCTGCGGGGCCAGGCCGGCGGCCGCCCCAATTGCGATGGCCGCGGCAATAAGTCCGGGAAGCGCCGCGACGCCAGCCGTCTGCATGAGCAAAAAGCTAAAGGCACCACACGTTAGCGCCGAGATGGCGCGCATGGTGTAGTTGCGCGCGTGGCTCCAGCGCGTGCCCGCCCAGCCGAGTGCGGGGTCGACCTCGATGGTGTCGTCCTCATAGGGCAACGATTCGATATCGTCTGCCGCGTGCTCGTCATCCGAAAGCTCGCCCACCATCTGCTCCAGGCTGCGACGGCCCTCGCGCACGCTGCCCAAGCCGGCGAGCAGCTGGTCGCAAAACGCCTCGATGCTGTTGGGGCGGTCTTGCGGCATGGGGGAGAGGGCGCTCATGAGCGCAGCCTCGGCTCCCGGGGGAAAGTGCGGGATGAGCTCACTGGGGTAGGTGGCACCGCCGATGATGCGGCCGAGCGAGTCGCCGGGCGTGGCGGCCATAAAGGGAGCGCTGCCGCACAGGCCCTCGTAGATCACACAGGCGAGGGCAAAGACATCGGCGCGCTCGTCGACCGTGCCGGTCTCGATGTCGAGCTGCTCGGGTGGCATGTAGCCGATGGTGCCGCCGCGCGAGCCGCCAAAGCCGCCGGCAGACGACAGACGTGCCATGCCAAAATCGGTGAGCTTAACGTTGCCCGAGTGGTCGATGAGCACGTTGGCGGGCTTGATGTCCAGGTGGAGCACGCCATTGCTATGGGCGAAGGTGAGCGCCTGCCCCAGCGCGTCGGCAATGGCCGCGGCCTCGTCAAAGGTGAGCGAATGGCCGTCCACGCGATGCAAAAACTCGGCCAGCGACATGCCGTCGACATATTCCATGACTAGGTAGGCATAGGCGGTATCGTGCGTAAAGTCGATAACCTGCACGATATTGGGATGTTGAAGCATGGCGGCGGTGTGTGCCTCGCGCAGGACATCCATGATGTCGCTGGCGGGCATGCCGGCACCGTTGATAAGGGGGATGCGCTTAATGGCGACGCGGCGGCGCAAGTGCGTGTCGCGGCAGATCTCGATGGAGCCAAAACCGCCGGTCGCAAGCGTCTCGAGCGGCTGGTACCGCTTGAGCAGCTCGCGAGAGCTGGTGCCCTCCAAGGGAACGTCCGGCGAGAACCGGGCGGTATGTTGCGAGAAAAGCGGCATGGCCAACCCTCGTGCGTTTAAAGTTCGTTTGCGAGCGGCGGGCGCGGGGCCGAGCCATTCGCGGTGGCATAGATGCTGCTAGTTTAGCACGCTCGGGCGCATGGTGAGGGTAGCGGGGCGAGGTGGCCTATCTGACTTGGCCTTAGCGCTTCTTCTTGTTCTTCTTTTGCCTACGCTGCTTGGGAGCGTCCTTTTTGGGCTGGTCGCCCTGTTTGGCCTTGGCAGCGGCCTTTTCGGCCTTCATCTTCTTGCGTTTGGTCTCGATGCGGAGTTTTTTGTTGATACGCGCCTTAAGGAAGGGACCAAACTGCTCGGCATCGCCGCGGACAAAGGTGTCCTTGGGAATCGTCACGCCCTGGTCGGCGAACATGGCCACAAAGATGCGCTCGCCGTCGAGTACGTGGTCGAGCTTCTCAAACGGGAAGAACTGCGACTTTCCGCTCTTGCCCCAGACCATCAGGCCGTCCTCGTTGGCGGCGACGCGGCGATAGCGGCCACCCATGGACTCGTCTGCCTCGACGGCGTCGATAAAGTCGCGGGCGAGGGTGTGGTGCAGGTTTTTGCTCCACCAGGCCAAAAAGGCGCCGAACACGATCAGCACGACGCCGAACTTGATCCAGCTGCCGCCGGCCACCAGCATGCCGATGCCGACGAGCGCGGCAATCGCGGCGGCGACGTACAGGGAGCCGCGGCGCCTGGGCGAGGCAACCAAGCGGGCGAAATCGGTGACGAGGTCGTTTTCGTACTGATACTCGTTGAGGTACAGGATGCCGTTATCGGCTGCTGCCTGCGCCTCGAGCGCGACCTCGACCTGGTCGGCTGCTTCGGAGGGAACGAGGTTGCTCTCTGCGTCTGCCATGCTCTTTGGACTCCTATCGCGGCGGGCTCGCCGTACGGGTTATTATGGATGCAGTATGCCGTGCGACCGCATGGTCGTCGCGGCAACAAGACTCAGTATACCCGGGGGAGCACCCATGGAATCGTTGTACCGAAAGTATCGCCCGCTCACCTTCGACTCCGTGGTGGGCCAGCAGCATATCGTCTCGACGCTCGAGCACGCCATCACCGAGGGGCGCCTGTCCCACGCGTACCTGTTCTGCGGACCGCGCGGCACGGGCAAGACCACCATGGCGCGCATCCTTGCCAAGGCGCTACTGTGCCGCAATGCCGAGGCGGCGCGCGCCGAGGGCGCGAGCGGCTGCATGCCCGACGGCACCTGTGAGGAATGCGAGCTCATCGCCGAGGGCAACCACCCAGACGTCTACGAGCTCGATGCCGCAAGCCGTACCGGCGTAGACAACGTGCGCGAGGAGATCATCAACTCCGTCAACTTTGCCCCGGTGCGCGGCAAGTACAAGATCTATATCATCGACGAGGTCCACATGCTCACGACGGCGGCGTTCAACGCGCTGCTCAAGACGCTCGAGGAGCCGCCGGCACACGTGATTTTTGTGCTGTGCACCACCGACCCGCAAAAAATTCTGGAGACCATCCTCTCGCGCTGCCAGCGTTTCGATTTCCACCGCATCGGTAACGAGGATATCGAGCGCCGCCTGGCATACGTGTGCGAGCAGGAGGGCTTCGACTACGACGACGAGGCGCTTGCCATCGTGGCACGCCATGCCAAGGGCGGCATGCGCGACGCGCTCTCCACGCTGGAGCAGCTGAGCGTCTTTGGCAACGGCACCGTGCATGCGGACGATGCCCGCTCGCTTTTGGGCGAAGTTTCGGACCAGATTCTGGGCGAGTTTGCGCGTGCCATTGCCGATCGTGATGTCGCCGAGCTGTATGGGCTCATTCGCGCGCAGGTCGAGGAAGGCAATGACCTGCTTGAGCTGACGCGCGACCTGGTGGCGCATGTGCGCGATGTGTACGTGGCCTGCGTTGCCGGCGCCCGCGCCGAGCTGTTTGAGGGCGGGGCCGAGCAGGCCGAGGCACTTGCTGCCGAGGCCGCTGCCTTTGGCGAGCATCCTGCCGATCGTTTGGCTCGCGTGCTGACGGTGCTCGACGATGCCGCCTTGGAGATGAGGGGCGCGAGCGACGTGCGCCTGGTGCTCGAGATCGCCTGCACCCGCCTGGCACGTCCCGAGGCCGATCTGACCATTGAGGCCCTGGCCGAGCGCGTGGCGCGCTTGGAGGCCATGGTTGCCAACGCCGCCGTTCCGGCGAGCGTGGCTGCTGCTCAAGCGAGTGCGTCTGCGGCTGTCGTGGCTGCACCTGCGACGACACAGCAACCGACGCTGATCTCGGGTGCCCGAGCTGCTACTCCTGCGGCGACCGCCGCCCCCGCTGCTACGTCCGCGCATCAGGGTGGCATGCCTTGGGACCGCGGCGCTGCTGTTCCAGCTGCCCAGCCTGCGCCCAAGTCCGCGGCTCCGGCTCCCGCGTCCAAACCTGTAACGCCTGCGCCTCAACCCGTTACGGCTCCGGCTCCCGCGCCTGCCGCATCGACCGTGCCGGTGTCCAAGCCCAACAACGCCGCCCAGGTTGCCGCCGCCGACGCAGCCGAGACCCCTGCGGTCGAGGACGCCGGCGAGCTCCAGCGCAAATGGGCCGAGGTCGTCGAACGCGTCAAGGCCCGTCAGGCCTCCTACGCAGGGCTTTTGCTCAATGCCCGCGCCACGTCAGATGACGGCTCCAAGCTCACGGTCTCGTTCCCCGCGGGCTCGACCTTTGCCATCAAGATGCTCGGTCGCGCCGACACGCAGTCGGTGGTCCTGCCGACGGTCTGCGCGGTCTTCGGTCGTCGTACCGTCGACTATGTCCTGGATGGGGGTGGCACGCCGGCTCCTCAACATGAGGAGCATTCTCCATCTGCACGGGCTGCGGCATCTGCGGACCCGCAACCCGTGTCCTCGGCGGCCCCTGTATCCTCGAGCGCCAGCGCGACGCAGCCAAAAGCGGCACCGGTAGCGGCACCGACCCCGTCGGCGCCTGAACCCGCTGTGCCCAAACCGGCTGCTCCGGTCCCCGCGCCCAATCCTGCCGCCGCGCCTGCGCCCAAGTCATCCGACCTGGCCAAGGCACCCTGGCTGCGCTCTGACAACCCTGCTGGCGCTCCTGCCACGGGCAAGCTCCCGACCGAGCCCGCACCCCGAGCGCCCGAGCGCGCGTCCGCTTCCAAGGCTCAGCCCGCCGCGCCGTCTGTGCCGTGGGAATCCGAGCAGGTTCCCTACGACGATGCCATGGTCGGCGGTTTTGCTGCCGATGCCGGCGGGGACGATCTGCCCCCGTTCGACGTGCCGGGTGCGGCGTCCGCGCCCAAGCCCGCTGCAACTGCCCCCAAAGAGGAGGACGCTCCTGCGGCTCCCTGGGAGTCCAACCCCGGCGCGGGCAGCCCCTTCGGCCATCAGGGCGCAGCCCCGAGCATCCCGCAGACCGAGGACGAGGCCAAAGCCCTCATCCGCAGTGTCTTCGGCCAGTCCACCATCTTCAAACCGGTGGAGTAGCTGCGCGGGCGGGTATACTGCTCAAGAAGAGATCTCTTTGAACGGAGCGAGCTTATGATGTGGGAATATGTCCGTCTTGAGGACGATACGCAAATCTCGTATTCCGAAGTCCGCGAGGACAACACGGTGAAGATCGTTGTGGAGCGCCCACGCGATTGGGGCTTTGACACGGCGGAATGTATCTTGCCGGCATTCAATTGGGTGTCGCACGAGGGCTTTAGCGAAGCGGACCTCAAAGAACTCGATGATTTTGTGCGTAATAACGCCCCGCTTATCTTGCGTTTTGCTTACGAAGGCGGACGAGTCTATGCCTAGTCTCTTCCGACTCGGGCCGTACGTCATCTTTTTCTGGACAGGGGAGAACGGTGAACCCGTCCATGTTCATATAGCGGTCAAGCGCCCCACTGCCGAGGCGACCAAGATATGGCTTACTCGCTCCGGCGGATGCAAGCTGGCCCATAACAAGGGCGATATTCCTGCTCGGGATTTACGCGATATCATGCAGTTTGTTTCATCTAACCATGCGCTGATTTGCAAACG
>JAIIUG010000057.1:0-14432 GCA_022739635.1 Collinsella sp.
CATTCAGCATCAGGGTAGCGCTGCGACGCGGAAATCGCGCGCCGTTGCCGCGCCCCGCAGTGCCCGCTTCCCCCGAGAACAATTATCAGTGCAGGTAGAGGCGTTGCGGTATTCCGGCGTGCTCAGCATTTTTTGAATTTGCCGCATACTTCCGATTTTGTCTCTGCAGCAGAGCGTGTTCCCGTAAAACCTCGGCTAGATAATGGACAGAAAAGACAATTACGTCTCCATACTAAAACGCCGGTAGGGGCGAAATTGCTCCTGCCGGCGTTGGCGTGCCTGTTTGTGCGGTTTTCGGCTCGTGCAGAGGCCCGTTTTGGACTCTTACGCCTCCGTGGGCTCCACGCCCAGCTCGTTGCGGACGAGTTCGAATGCTGCGGCGATGGCCTTGTCCATGTCGTAGTACTTGTAGCCGCCCAGGCGACCGGCAAAGATCACGTCGCCCTCCTGCGCCGCCAGCTCCTCGTATTGCTTGTACAGGGCCTCGTTCTTGGCGTCGTTGATGGGGTAGTAGGGCTCGTCGCCGGGCTTCCAGTCGGCCGGGTACTCGCGCGTGATGACGGTCTTGTCCTGCGTGCCAAACTCAAAGTGCTTGTGCTCGATGATGCGCGTGTAGGGAATCTCGCGCTCGGTGTAGTTGACCACGGCCACGCCCTGGTGGTCCTGCTCGTCGAGCGTCTCGGTCTCAAAGCGCAGACTGCGGTACTCCAGCGTGCCCAGCTTAAAGTCGTAAAACGCGTCGATGGGGCCGCAGTAGATCGTCTTGGCGGCGATATCGGGCTCGGCGGCGGCCAGCTCCTTGTACTCCACGCCGCAACGCACCTCGACGCCCTCGAGCATGTTGGCGACCATCTTGGTGTAGCCGCCCATGGGGATGCCCTGGTAGCGGTCGTTGAAGTAGTTGTTGTCGTAGGTAAAGCGGCAGGGGAGTCGCTTGATGATGCTCGCGGGCAGGTCGCGGCAGTCGCGGCCCCACTGCTTCTCGGTGTAGCCCTTCACGAGCGTCTCGAAGATGTCGCGGCCCACGAGGGACAGCGCCTGCTCCTCCAGGTTCTGCGGTTCGCCGATGTTTTCGGCGGCCACCTGCTCGGCAATCTTGGCGCGGGCATCGGCCGGCGTGACGACGCCCGCCCACATCTTGGCGAAGGTGTTCATGTTGAAGGGCATGTTGTACATGTTGCCGTGGAAGTTGGCGACCGGCGAGTTGACGTAGTTGTTGAACTCGGCGAAGCGGTTGACATAGTCCCAGACGTCCTTCATGGAGGTGTGGAAGATGTGGGCGCCGTAACGGTGGACCTGGATGCCCTCGACGTCCTCGGTATAGACGTTGCCGGCAATGTGATCGCGGCGGTCGATAACCAGGACCGACTTGCCGGCGCGCTTGGCGGCGTTGGCAAAGACGGCGCCCGAAAGGCCGGCACCGACGACGAGGTAATCGTACTGGGACATGGATATGCTCCTTTGTATGTCAATCGAACAGTTACTTAAGTTTTGGGACAAACGCCACTGGGCCATTTGTCCCAGGGATTAGTGTAGCAGATGCTCTTTCAGCAGCTCCAATGCATGGGCGTAGCCCTGGAGGCCTTCGCCGGTGATGGTGGCAAAGCAGGCCAGACGGGCATAGCTTACCTGGCGGAAGTCCTCGCGCGTCTCCACGGCACTGATGTGGACCTCGACGGCGGGGATGGCGACGGCCTTGAGGGCGTCCAGGATCGCCACGCTCGTGTGCGTGTAAGCCGCCGGGTTGATGACGATGCCGTCGACCTTGCCGTAGGCCTCCTGGATCTTGTCGACGATGCTGCCCTCGTGGTTGGACTGGAAGACCTCGACCTCGTCGAAGCCCTGCGCGGCTCCCGCCTCCTGGCAGATCTGGACCAGGCGGTCGTAGTTGTCGCTGCCGTAGATGCCCGGCTCGCGAATGCCGAGCATGTTGAGGTTGGGTCCGTTGATGACGAGAGCTTTCATGGCTGCTTCCTTTGCGGTTGGACGGTGTGGCGGAATGAAAAACCACCACAAAGGTGCCTGTCCTCTTTGTGGTGGTTTTGGTTAGAGAGTGGGTGGGAGGGTATCGAGGAGGGCTCGGGCGGTGTTGGCTGCGCAGTCGCGCGAGTCGATGATGTGGTCGGCCCAGGTGCGGTAGCGCGGCATGCGCTGCTCGGCGAGCTTATCGATGCCGTCGCGCGCGGTGATGGGGCGTCCCTTGTGGGCGAGTTCGTCAAGCTTACGGTTGAGCATCACGATCTGGCTGTTCTGGTGCAGCAGCGGGTAATTCTCGTCGCGCGTGACCACGCCGCCGCCGGTGGAGAGCACCAGGCCGCTGCGCTTGGAGAGGTCGGCCAGGGCCGCCGTCTCCTGCTCGCGGAAGGCTGGCTCGCCGCGCTCGACGATAAAGTCGGCGCAAGGCATGCCCAGACGCTCCTCGAGGGCGCGGTCCAGGTCGATGTGCTCGCGGCCGGTGAGCAGGGCGATCTGCTCACCCACGCGGGTTTTGCCCGAGCCCGGCATGCCGATCAGGGCGATGTTCTGCTCGCGGCGAGATAGACGCTCCGTCACGTCCAGGATGCGCTCGCGTGGGGTGACCTGGCCGGTATAGCGCTCGACGGCTTGCGCCGCTTGGGCCACAAGCATGAGCAAACCGCCGATGCAGGGGATGCCGCGACGCTCGGCCTCGAGCATGAGTCCCGTGCGGGCGGGGTTGTAGACGATATCGATGATGCCCTCGAGCGCGTCGAGGCCCTCGAGCGTGCAAGGCGCGTCGGGGCAGTGGGGGAACATGCCGGCAGGCGTGCAGTTGACGAGCAACGCGGCGTCGGACTGCTGTGCGATGTTGTCGTAGTTGACCTCGCTCGTGCGACCTACGGGTACGACGATGGCGTCCAGGTCGCCCAGCACCATGCTGGCCGTGGTGCCGGCGCCGCCGGCGGCTCCGAGCACGAGGACCTTCTTGCCGGCAATCTCCACACCCAGCTCCTCGACCAGGCACTGGAAGCCGAAGTAGTCGGTGTTGTCGCCGCGCAGACGGCCGTTGGCTAGGCGTGTGATGGTGTTGACGTTGCCCATGCGTTCGGCGAGCGGGCTTAGCTCGTCCAGGTATTCCATGACGGCGCGCTTGTAGGGAATGGTCACGTTGGTGCCCTCCCACTCGTCGCCCGTCATAAAGGCCTCAAGATCCTCGGGCTCGCGCTCAAAACGCACGTACTCAAGCCCCGCGAGCTCCTTATAGATGGTCGGGGTGTAGCTGTGGCCCAGCACGCGGCCCAGCACGCCGTAGGGGCGGGTTGTGGCGACGTCAGTCATCTAGAGCACCTCCGTGTAGCTGCCAAAGTAGGTGAAGCTCTCGCACACGTCGTCAATCGAGTCGAGCAGGTCGTCGAGGGCTTTGCTGCCAAAGGGACAGTCCAGATCGAAGTAGAACATAAACTCAAAGTCGCGCCCGGGGATGGGGCGGCTCTCGAGCTTGATAAGGTTGATGTTGAGCGCATAGAAGCGCTCGAGCACGCGGTAGAGGGCGCCCGGCTCGTTGGCCGTGGTGATCATGAGCGAGGTGCGGTTGGCGCCGGGGTAGACGCGCGGCTCGCGGCTGATGACGACGAAGCGCGTGTAGTTGTTGTCCGAGTCCTGAATGTTGGGCTCCAGCACCTCCAGGCCGTAGAGCGCCGCGCAACTGCGCGAGGCGATGGCGGCGACGTCGGTGCGCTCGGAGTTGGCGACCATCTCGGCCGACATGGCCGTGTTGAGATACTTGGTGGCGTGCAGGTCGTGCGCCTCGATAAAGCCGGCGCATTGCGCGATGGCCTGACCGTGGCTGTAGACCTCACGAACCTCCTGCAGCTTGGTGCCGGGCTTGACGAGCAGGTTGTGGTCGATCTTGAGGCGCAGCGAGCGCACGATGTGGAAGTCGAACTGCGCGAGCAGGTCGTAGACCGCGTTGACCGAGCCGGCAGTGGAGTTTTCGATGGGCAGCACGCCAAACTCGCAGAAGCCGTCGCGTACGGCGCGCATAACGCCCTCGAAGGTCTCGAAGAACGCGATATCGGGCACGTCGAAGAGCTTGCACGCGGCGATCTGGCTGTAGGCGCCCTCAACGCCCTGGCAGGCGACGCTGGCAGTCTGGGGGAAGGGCGTGTCGAAGGCCTCGGCAGTGGCGTGGGCCTTTTGCGAGACCGTGATGCCCTTGAGCTCGTTGATATAGCGCTGCTGCTCGGCCTTGCTCATGCTCATGAGGAGGCGGAACAGCGTGATGGTTTGCGCCTCGTAGCGCTCGGGCGCGCGACCGGCAAGGTTGTTGAGCTTGGAGCGCTCGCGGGCGGGGTCGAAGACGGCCTTGCCCATCTCGATTTTTGATTCGGCGACCTCGGTGGCAATGTCCATGCGTTCGACAAAACTGTTGAGCAGGGTGGTATCGATGCCATCGATGGCCTGGCGAATATCGGCAAGGTCCATAGGGACCCCTTTCCTGAATGGTTGCCCGGGGTGGGTGGACTAAAGTTGGGCGGCGTCCTCGAGGAGGGCGTCCCAGATAGCCAGTGCTGCGGCTGCCTCGGCTACGGGGACGGCGCGCGGGACGATGCAGGGATCGTGGCGGCCGTGGACCGAGAGCTCGGCATTTTCCATAGCGTCCATGTCCACCGTCTGCTGCTCGCGGCCAATGGAGGGCGTGGGCTTTACGGCCATGCGCCACATGACGGGTGCGCCGGTCGAAATGCCGCCCAGGATGCCGCCGGCGTTGTTAGACTCGACCTCAATCGTGCCGGTCTCGGCGTCGATGCGATACGGATCGTTGTTCTCGCTGCCGCGCATGGCGGCAACGGCAAAGCCCATGCCAAACTCCACGCCCTTCACGGCGGGAATCCCAAACGCAATCTGCGCGATGCGGTTCTCGATGCCGTCGAACATGGGGTCGCCGATGCCCGCGGGCAGGCCGTAGATACCGCACTCCACGATGCCGCCGATGCTGTCGAGCTCGTCGCGCGCGGCCAGGATCTCCTCGCGCATGCGACCGGCAGCTGCGGCGTCAATGCACGGTAGGTCGTTAGAAAGGATCGCCTTGCGGTCGGCCTCGCGATAGACCATGTCGTCCATGGGCAGATCGGAGATGCCGCCGATCTGCGCCACATGCGCCATGACCTTAATGCCGCGGGCCTCAAGTGCCTGCAGCGCGATGCCGCCCGCGATGCACAGAGGTGCCGTCAGGCGGCCGGAGAAATGCCCGCCGCCAGCGACATCGTGCATGTTGTGATACTTCACGCGCGCAGGGAAGTCCGCATGGCCCGGGCGGGGCTTGCGGCGCAGCTCGGAGTAATCCTTGGAGCGCGTGTTGGTGTTCTCGATAATCGCCGCGATAGGCGCGCCCGTGGTGTGTCCATCAACTATGCCGGCGATGACGTGCGCGGTGTCGGCCTCGCGGCGCTTGGTCGCGGTCTCGTCACGGCCGGGGGCGCGACGGTCCAAAAAGGCCTGCAGCTGCTCCAGGTCAACGGCGATACCTGCCGGAATGCCATCGAGCGAGCAGCCGATGGCGGGGGAGTGCGACTGGCCGAAGATGCTCAAATGCAAAACGTTGCCAAAAGTCGAGGACATGCTATTCCTCCTCGAGCGTGACCTTGCCGCCCAGCAGGCGGTAGTGGTCGAAGAAATCGGGATAGGACTTGTTGACGGCCTCGGCGCCGTGGATCACGACCTCGCCGGTGGCGCGGCTCGCGGCGATGGCGGCCATCATGGCGATGCGGTGGTCGTTGTGCGAATCGACCTCGCCGCCGGTAAAGGCATCGACGCCCTTGATGATGAGGTCGTCACCGGCGATGCGCACCTGCGCGCCCAGCGCGGTGAGCTCGCGGGTGGTGGTGACCAGGCGGTCAGATTCCTTGATGCGCAGGCGCGCGCAGTCACGGATGAACGTGCGGCCCTGAGCCAGCGATGCCACGGCCGAGATAACAGGCACCAGGTCCGGAATGTCGTGGGCGCTCATCTCAAAGCCGGCGAGCTTATCGGACTGGACGGTGGCGGCGTTGGTGGAGCGCACGATGCGGGCGCCAAAGCGCGAAAGCGCGGCGAGCACGTTGCGGTCGCCCTGTGCGGAGCTCAGCGACACGCCTTCCACGGTGATGGGGTCGGAGCCGATGGCGCCGGCGCACAGCCAAAAGGCGGCGTTGGACCAGTCGCCCTCGACGGCTACGCTGCCGGGCGTGCGGTACGAGCCGTTATTCACGCGGAAGTTCGTGACCTCGGGCTGGCCGTCCTTGGCCGGAATACGCTCGACGTTGACCTCGACGCCGAAGGCCTTCATGGCCTGGATCGTCAGGTTGATGTAGGGGCGGCTCTCGATGAGGCCGGTTACCTGCACGCAGGAGGGCTGGGCCAGCAGCGGGGCCGCCAGCAGCAGGCCGGAGATATACTGCGAGCTCACGTTGCCCGGAAGCACAAAGGTACCAGGGCGCATGCGGCCGCTCGTCTTGAGCGGAAAACCGCCTAGGCCCTGTAGGTCGCAACCGGCGGCAATGATCTCGTCCGAGAGCGGGGAGAGCGGGCGGGCGCCCAGGCGGCCCTGGCCCACGAAGGTGGCCTCCGCGCCCAGCGCACAGGCGACAGGCAGCATGAAGCGCAGCGTGGAGCCACTCTCGCCGCAGTCGAGCGTGCCGCCGGCAAGGGCCTTGAGCAGGCCAAA
Source organism: Collinsella sp. (assembly GCA_022739635.1). GTDB lineage: Bacteria > Actinomycetota > Coriobacteriia > Coriobacteriales > Coriobacteriaceae > Collinsella. The sequence goes on from JAIIUG010000057.1 coordinate 6,665, forward strand.
TTCAATACTCTTCATGGTGGGGTGGACCTGGAAGCCGTCCTCGACGGTCTCGATGCGGGCACCGAGCGCCGTGAGGCAGCGCACCGTGGCCTCGATATCGGCGCAGGTCGTGTTGCAGGTAACGTGCGTCTCGCCGTTGGCAAGCGCGGCGCAGATGATCAGGCGGTGCGCCATCGACTTGGACGCGATGGCGGGAACGGTGCCCTTGAGCGGGGACGGGGTGATGCGGGCTAGCATGCGGATGCGTCTCCCTTCTGGCCGAGGCCTTCGGCAATCAAATCGTGGAAGGTGGAAAGCGGCGTGCGGTCGATGCTGCAACGGCCAATGTCGTGCGGAATTACCAGGTCGATGGTGTCGCCCGCGCGCTTTTTGTCGTGGAGCGCCTCGGCAAAGACGGCATCGGCATCTAGCTCGCAGCGGGTCTTGAGGCCGTGGCGGGCGCAGAGCTCCTCAATACGATCGGGCAGCTCGGCATCGCAGATGCCATGCAGGGCTGCGGCACGCGTGATGATGCCCATGCCGATCGACACGCAGTTGCCGTGGCCGAGCTCAAAGTGCTCGCAGGCTTCGACGGCGTGCCCGGCGCTGTGGCCAAAGTTGAGGAGCTTGCGCTGATTGGTTTCGCGCTCGTCGGCAACGACCACGGCGCGCTTGATGTCGATATTGCGGGCGATGATGAGCGCCACGCGGGCCACGTCGCGATTGAGCAGCTCAAGCGTGAGCGGGGTCTTCTCCAGTTCGGCGAAGAGCTCGGGGTCGGCGATCACGGCGTGCTTGACGACCTCGCCGCAGCCGTCGGCGAACTGCTCAGGCGTGAGGGTTGCCAGGCACCCCACGTCGGCGATGACCACGCTCGGCTGCCAAAATGCGCCGGCCAGGTTCTTGCCGGCTGCCAGGTCGATGGCCGTTTTGCCGCCGACCGACGAATCCACCATGGCGAGCAGGCTTGTGGGAATCTGCACAAACTTGCAGCCGCGCATGTAGGTAGCGGCCACAAAGCCCGCCACGTCGCCCACGACGCCGCCGCCGAGCGCCACGATCACGTCGGAGCGCGAAAGCTCGTGCTCGGCCACAAACTCCAAAATGGCGACGTAGGTCTCGGCACGCTTATGGGCCTCGCCGGCCTCGAAGGTGCAGATGCTCACCTCGTAGCCTGCGGATTCGAGGCTCTGCTTAACGGGCATCTGGTAGAGGGGGCCTACGTTGGTGTCCGTCACGATGACGGCGCGCGAGCCGCCGGCGGTGGCGCGGACGAGCGGACCTGCCTGCTCCAGCAAAAACGTGCCCACATGCACCTGGTAGGGGCGTGCGGTGTCGATATCGATGGTAATCGCCATAAGCTTCGGTCCTTTCGACCTGGCGTGATGGGTGGTCTAGTGGGAGGCCTCGTCGTCGAGCGCGCGCTTGATGCGGTCGCCCTCGGCAAGGAGATTATCCAGATAGCGCTGGTCGCGGTCCTTAAGGGCGCGGCTGTATGCGCCGAGCGACTCGATCAGATGGTCGATCTCGAAGGCGAGCGCATCGGCGTCGTCGATCATGAGCTCGGACCACATCTGCGGATTGAGGTGCGCCACGCGGGTGAGGTCGCGGTAGCTGCCGGCCGAAAAGCCGTGGTGGACCTGAGCGGTCGGGCTCTTAACGTAGGCGTTGGAGACGACGTGCGCGAGCTGGCTCGTAAAGGCGATGACGCGGTCGTGCTCGGCGGCGCTCGTTACGCTGAACTTGCCAAAGCCCAGGGGACGTACCATCTCGCGCACCTGGCCCAAAAGCTCCAGCTTAAGTGCGTCGTCCACCGCGGGCGGAACGAGCACGAGCGGTGCGCCCTGGAACAGGTCGGCGCGGGAATGCGCGTAGCCCGAGAACTGCGTACCCGCCATGGGATGCGCGCCCACGAAGTAAAAACCGTGCTCGCGGGCAAGCTCAAAGGCGCGCTCGCACACGATACCCTTGACGCCCACGGTGTCGATCACCACGGGGCCCATGATGGCCTCGGTGTCGGTGGCGTCGGCGAGTGCCTGGGCGTGCGCCTCGAGCCACTCGATGCAGGCCTCGGGGTAGCATGCCAGGACGATGATGTCGCATTTGCCGAGCGTCTCGTCGTTGAGCTCGCCGGCAACGGTGCCCATACTGGCGGCCGTCATGACGTCGTCATCGGGGTCCCAGGCCAGCACGCGGACGCCCGCCTGCGCATAGCCGCGGGCAAAGCTGCCGCCGATGAGGCCCAGGCCCACGATGCCGGCGCACTTGGGGCCACCCTGGTTAACGCGTGCGTTTCTTACCGTACCCATGGGCTACTCCTGAACGGTCTCTTGGCAGACGACCTCGCGGATGGCGCGGATGCGGCGCATGGTGTCATCGAACTGGTCGGGGGTGAGGGCCTGAGCGCCGTCGGACCAAGCGTGGCTCGGGTCGTCGTGGACCTCGATCTCCAGACCGTTGGCGCCGCAGGCAGTCGCGGCGAGTGCCATGGGCTCGACATAGCGGGTGTAACCGGTGGCGTGGCTGGGGTCGGCGACGACGGGCAGGTGTGACAGATGGTGCAGCACCGGCACGGCGTTGAGGTCGAAGGTGTTGCGGGTGCGGGTTTCGAAGGTGCGGATGCCGCGCTCGCACAGGATAACGTTGTCGTTGCCCTCGCTCATGATGTACTCGGCTGCCATAAGCAGCTCGTCGACGGTGCCGGACATGCCGCGCTTGAGCAGGATCGGGGTCTGGGTCTTGCCGACCTCCTTGAGCAGGGGGAAGTTCTGGGCGTTGCGGGCGCCGATCTGCATGACGTCAATCTTCTTGTCGAGGAAGACCTGCACGTCGCGCGGATCCATGATCTCGGTGACGATCGGCATGTCGAGCTCGGCGGATGCCTCGCACAGCAGGTCCAAGCCGGCGGGACCCATGCCCTGGCAGGCGTACGGGGAGGTGCGGGGCTTGTACGCGCCGCCCCGCAGCATCGCGGCGCCGGCGGCCTTCACGCGACGGGCAATGCGGATGAGGTTCTCGCCCTCGACGGAGCACGGGCCGGCGATGACCTGGAACTGGTCGCCGCCGATCTTGACGCCGTGGCCGCAGTCGATGACGGAGTCCTCGGGGTGGAACTTACGGTTGGCGCGCTTGAACGGCTCGGAGACGCGCTGCACGCGCTCGACGACGTCCATGGACTCGAGCAGGAACGGGTCGATCTTGGTCGTGTCGCCCACCAGGCCGATGATGGTCTCGTTCTCGCCGCGCGAGACGTCGGTCCTGAGTCCCTTTTTCTCGATCCAGCTGACGATGTGGCTTACGGCCTCGTCGCTGGCGCTCTGCTTTAAAATTGCAATCATGGTGTGCCTCTCACCTCGTTGGGTAGCCCTTGCAAAAACGGCCCGCATTGCGAGCCGTTTTATATGGTGCATGAGAGTTTATACTATCTGACTCGCTTTTGCCGCCTAAAGTGCGCCGTCGCGGCGCGTCTCCCACGTAATTGCAAAGCTTTTTCTATTATTTTGTTAGCCCGTGGCTCACTTGGGTATAATGCCAACCGTTCGCCCTATTAGCTCAGGGGATTAGAGCGTCTGCCTCCGGAGCAGAAGGCCGTTGGTTCGAATCCAACATGGGGCACCATCGAACGTAAGACCGTCCGAACCTCGCATGGTCCGGGCGGTTTTCTTATACCGACGCGACGTGATGGGACGTGGTATGGCAGCAACGGATATCGAGCGCGGACTCTCGACCGCCGAGGTCGAGGAGCGCATCGCCGCTGGTAAGATCAACCGCAACATGGAGCTCAAGACCAAGTCGGTCAAAGAGCTCATCATCGAGAACCTCTGCACGCTGTTTAACTTGATCAACGTGGTCTTGGCGATTTTGGTGTTGCTGACCGGTTCGTTTAAGAACCTGACGTTCCTGTTCGTGGTGTTCTTGAACACGGCGATTGGCGTCATTCAGTCCATGCGTTCCAAGCGGATGGTCGACAAGCTTACGCTGCTCACCTCTAAGAAGGCCATCGCGGTGCGCGACGGCGCCGAGGTGGAGCTCGACCTGGACCAGATCGTGCTCGACGACATCATCCGCCTGGGGCGCGGCGACCAGATTCCCGCTGACGCCGTGGTGGTGTCGGGCGAGGCGCTCGTCAACGAGAGCCTGCTGACAGGCGAGAGCGATCTCATTAAAAAGCAGCCCGGCTCCGAGCTCATGAGCGGCAGCTTTATCGACTCGGGCCTGTTGCGCGCCCGCGTGATCCATGTCGGCGCCGATAACTACGTGGCAAAGATCAACAACGAGGCCAAGTACGTCAAAAAGGTCAATTCCGAGATCATGAACGCGTTGAACGCCATCGTGCGGTTCGCGAGCATTATCATGATTCCGCTTGGTCTGGCGCTCTTTTCCTCGAGTGTGAGCGAGCTGTGGGATGCCGCGGGAACCCCGGGCGATAGCGCGCTTTCCTGGTGCTTCTCCGAGCTGCTGGCCGGTCGTGTGCCTTCTTCGGCGCTGCTGTCCACGGTGGGCGCTCTTTTGGGCATGATTCCGCAGGGCCTGGTGCTGCTGACCTCGTCGGTGCTCGCGATCGCCACGGTGCGCCTGGCGCGTCGCAAGGTGCTGGCACAGCAGCTCTACTGCATCGAGACGCTCGCGCGCGTCGACGTGCTGTGCCTGGACAAGACGGGCACCATCACGTCGGGTCGCATGGAGGTCGAGGGCACCTATCCGCTGCCTGTTGAGGGTGTTGGCTTTGGCGCGGACTCGGACGAGGCGGCTGTTCCCGTCGAGACCACGGTGCTCGACTTTGCGCTCGCCAACGTGGCACGTGCGACCTCGGCAGATGCTAACGAGACCTGCCAGGCGCTGCTCAACTACTACGCCGATCGTCCGGTCGAGGTGTCCGAGCCGCTGTCGGTCATTCCGTTCTCGTCGTCCAAAAAGTGGAGCGGTGCGTCGTTTGCGCAGGGCTCCTATGTAATGGGCGCCGCGCAGTTTGTGCTCTCCGTTCGCGCATTTGCGCAGGTCGAGAATCGTGTGGCCGAGCTCGCCGATACCTGCCGTGTGCTCGTGGTGGCGCGCGTTGACGGCTTTACGCCCGATGGCGATATGGTGGGCGAGGCCGAGCCCGTGGGCTTTGTGACCATCCGCGATGAGATTCGCACTTCGGCAACCGAGACTATCGGCTACTTTAACGAGCAGGGCGTGACCCTCAACGTGATCAGCGGCGACGACCCGCGTACGGTGTCGTCGATCGCGCGCGTGGTGGGCGTGCCGGGCGCCGACGCCTACGTGGACGCCACGACGCTCGATACGCCTGCTAAGCTCGATGCGGCGGTGGACCGCTACCACGTCTTTGGCCGCGTGACTCCGCAACAGAAGCGCGAGCTCGTACAGGCGCTCAAACGCCGCGGGCACACCGTGGCCATGACGGGCGACGGCGTCAACGACGTACTGGCGCTCAAGGAGGCCGACTGCTCCGTGGCGATGGCCGCCGGCTCCGATGCCGCGCGCAATGTGGCCGAGATCGTGCTCGTCGATAACGACTTTGCCTCGATGCCCGCTGTGGTGGCCGAGGGCCGTCGTTCTATCAATAACCTGCAGCGCTCTGCCGCGCTCTTTCTGACCAAGACGCTTTTCTCGATGGGCCTGGCGGCGCTGTGCATCGCGCTGCCGCCGTATCCCTTTGAGCCCATTCAGATGACGCTCATCAACTTCTTCTGCATCGGCGCGCCTGGCTTTGTGCTTGGCCTGGAGCCCAACAACGCCCGCGTGAAGGGGTCGTTCTTGACCAACGTGCTTAAGCGTGCGCTGCCGGCGTCGATTGCGGTCATTTTGGCCGCGGCGCTCGATATCTTTGTGGCGCGCGTATTTGGCTTTAGTCAGCTTACGCTTTCGACCATGTGCCTGCTCACGTCGTGCGCGGCGAGTGTCAGCCTTATCTGGCGCATCTCGCAGCCGCTCACGCCCTTGCGCGTGGTGCTTTTCGTGTTTGTCATCGCTGGTATTTTGACGGGCGTTATCGGGTTCCCGGGGCTGCTGTCGATTGCCAACCTGTCGATGGGTCAGATTGTCATCTTGGCGGTTATCGTCGTCTTTACCTGCGCGGTGTTCTTTAAGCTTGCAACGATGATGGACTCGCATAAGCCCCGTCGTCGTCATGCGGCTACCGGCTTTGGCCGTGGCGTGCGCGTTCGCTTGGGCCGCGGTGGCGGCAAGGTGAGCTCGACGGGGTCGACCGCCGAGCGTTTTGCCAAGCGCGTTGCCGCCGATATGGCGCAGCGCCGTGAGGCGCGCACCGTCCGCGAGGCCGAGGCCCGTGCACTCGAGGGCGTGGCCCAGACCCAGCCCAAGAATAAGAAGAGCGCCGTTGCCAAGCGCTCCCGCGTGACCAAATCGGCCCAGGGCATCAAAGTCTCGATGCCGAGCAAGAAGAAAAAGTAACCACCCCTCACCTTAGCGATGTTGAATTGGTGCCTTGCGCTTGTGGGAGCGAAGCGATGTTATGCTCTAACTTCAATTGTTTGAATTGCTTCGGAAAGAGGATGCCGTGATCTGCCCGCATTGCCTAAAGACCATCGAGGACGGCGCCTCGTTCTGCCCCTATTGCAACGCATACGTTGGTCCGGGCGATGGTCCCGAGCATACCGAGTTCGTGTTCTGCGACGGCTGCGGCGCCCGTCTGTCCCCGCATGACCGTACCTGTCCCAAGTGTGGACGCCCCGCGCCAGGCATCCTTTCCGAGGACGCGGCCGCATCCGACCTGGCCGCAGGGCGCACGGCCGGTTTTCCGCGCCTGACGCAGGAGCAGATCGATACCGAGGTGCCCCACGCGCCGGCATCTGCCGCTGCGGTGCTCTCCGACGCAGCCGACCCCAACGAGACCTGCGTGCTGCCTGCCTTCGATAAGGACTTCGGTATCCCTAAGGTCGATATCCCCACGCCGGTGTCCCTGCGCGATGATGCCCAGCCCAAAAAGCAAAAGCCCAAGCGCAAGTTTCACCCCGACGAGGACGCCTATCACAAGCACAAGCGCCATATCCCCAAACCGCTCATCGTCATCGCGGTGCTCGCCGCCGTCTGCGGTGGCGTCTATTGGTTTGTGACTGCCGATCCCATGGGCGTCATGCCCGGCTTCTACGACCAGTTTGGCCAGGCCGCCAAGACCACCTTCCCGTCGCGCCAAAAGGGCGAGGCCACCGAGAAAGAGCCCAAGCAAGAGGGTACGTCCGAGGTCGTTCAGGAGGAGACCGTCTTAACCGACGACCAGCTCTACACCAGGCTCGACGGCCTGTACCAGACCATCGTGTCGTACAGCGACGAGGATCAGATCGGCGAGGTCATCGATTCGTTTAATAACGGCTATCTGCGTACACCGCTTTCCACCCGCCAGGAGCTGTCACAGAGCGCCTATGCCCTGCGCGATCAGATTAAAAAGACCCAGGATGAGCTCAACAACCTCAAGGTTCAGGACGACACGGTCTATGCGGAGGACATCGATCATCTAAAGCAGCTTGCCCAGTGGATGTACGAGCGTGTCGACGTGATCTGCCAGAGCTGGGATATCTCGCTGTCCATTCCCGACGGCGAGTCGCTGAGCGCCCGTCAGAGCGAGATTCTGGCGCCCATCGCGCAAGGCGGCAACAGCGCGCTTAACCAGTACGACGCCAACGTGAGCGCGTGGAGGCCGCAACAGCGTTCGTAATTTGTTGCCCTCCGGGGTTGATTTCCGATCTCAGCCGAACACATTGAGCGGATAGGCCTTTCCCGCAGTTAGCCGAACGCCCCCGAGGCCCCATCCGGGCCCCGGGGGCGC
>JAIIUG010000058.1:0-14341 GCA_022739635.1 Collinsella sp.
GATGCGGATCTCGGCCAGGTCGGTGTTCATGAAGTGCTTGAGCACGGTGTTGCCGAACGAGCCGGTGCCGCCCGTGATCATGAGGGTCTTGTCTTTGAATGCGGAAGTGCCTGTCATAAATTAATCCTCCACTAGTTGAGTAAGTAATTTTTCGAGCTTGTCGAAGAACAGCTTCTTCGTGAAATAGCGTTCGTAATAAGCTTTTGCGTTATAGCCAAGCTGCCCCGTGTCGGAAAGTCCAGCAAATTGCGAGGCAATTCGTGCAAGGCCTTCGGCATCTTCGATATCGCAGCAGAAACCGCATTTGGCCTCATCAATTACTCGTTTGGTTTCACCAGAAAGCGCTGCCAAAATCGGTTTTCCAGCGGCCATATAAGTTGTTACTTTTCGAGGAAGGGTGTACGTGGCCATGGGGCTGTCTTCAAAAGTGACAACCATTGCATCGGAGGCACCGTAATATTTGGGCATATCCTCAATTGGCTTGCGGCCGTGGAATACAATGTTATCTAGGCCTAGTTCCGAAGCTCTCGATTTACATTGCTCCAAGCGCGACCCAGACCCAACAATATGAAAAACGAGGTTCTGATCTTTCTGAGTAATGCTGGCGGCTTCGACAATGGTTATAACGGACTGTGTTTGTCCCACATTACCGGCAAATGTTAAATTGACTTTCGATGAGTCATAGCCTTCGCAGGAGCACTTGGCGCAGTCAGAAAAAGCATCGTCAGCGTATTGGGGCAAGTATGACGAGGGCTCACGATTAATTCCAAGGCTGTTTGAAAAGTACTCGTCAAACAAAGGCGAGGTAACAGCAATACGATCAGCTTTCCTATAAATCCTTTTTGAGACGGCCGCCATCCATTTGTAGGGCAACGAGTTCTCTGAAAAACCGCCAGCCGTAAGACTCACGGGCCACAAATCAAAGCAATACAACAGCATCTTTTTATGATGCTTGCGAGCGTAGACAAGACCGGGATCTACCTGCATAACGGGTGAAAACTGATATCTTAAGACAACATCGAATTCTTCATTAAGCTTTCGAGCAAGCCGATTTGCGTTATGCCAAAAAGAGATATAGTTCTTTACGCGATTGAGCGCACCGGTTTTTCTAGGTTGCAAGTTGGCGCGATAAATGGTCACGCCATTATGATGCTCAATCTGCTTATGTCCACTTTTATACTCTTCTGGAATGTCAGAGTTGGGCATTCCAGTATTCGGCAGACCGGTGATAACAGAGACGCTATGCCCTCTTTTAACAAGTTCCTCACATACATCAGAAGTGTTAAAGGGCTCCGGCCAATAGTGCTGGCAAACGACAAGTATCTTCATTAGCGCGCGCCGTCGCCAGTGCTCACAACGCCAAGCGTTTTGAGCATAATCACTACGTCCATCTTGATGTTTCTTGTTTTGATGTACTGGAGGTCAAACATGACCTTCTCGCTCGGAAGCAACTCATAACCACCTGTCACTTGGGCAAGGCCTGAAATGCCAGGACGGACCATGGTGCGGTAATGCCAACCATGAATACGTTTCTCGAACTCCTCGCAGAAAGCAGGACGCTCGGGGCGAGGACCGATAAGGCTCATGTCGCCCTTAAATACATTCCAGAACTGCGGAATCTCGTCCAGACGCGTCTTGCGCATTATTTTGCCGAAAGGTGTAACGCGCGGATCTTCATCCTGCGCCCATTGAGCACCACGGGATTAGGCGTTGGTATACATGCTGCGAAACTTATAAATGTTAAAGACTTTGCCGTCCTTGCCAACACGACGCTGGGCATAAATGACGGGCCCTTCGGACTCGCTCTTAATCTTTACCGCAATGACCGCCATAGGAATAGCGAGAACGATCAAGGCGCAACCACATGAAACGACATCAAATGATCGTTTGATGAAACGATAGAAAAAGCCGCCGTTGACGACGGGCTTTTCTAATTCGATAACTTCACTACCGGGTAAAAGCTTTTCCAGCACATCTGCAGGAATGCCGTTCTCGGTTAATTTGGGCTCGTGTTTCCCCACGTTATGGAGCTTAGCGGCTTCGCGCCTAGTTTCATGCGTTACAGCAATCACTGCTGCTTCCCCCATTTGATTGTCTTGCACTAATTCCTTCAAACTTACGTCCCCGACCCGGGGATCCTCCCTGTCCCGTTGAACAGTCGCCCGCATTTAGGCAATCGCCTTTTTGAGGTTTCGCATTGCACGCTGCTCTTTGGAAAGCACGGCGAGACCAACGCGAGTGGTTACGCGTCGGCCGCACAGGTTGAGCTCCAAAAAGGCAGTGCTCTTGCGTCTGTTAATGGTTTTGATAAGGGCCTCGTGACCCAGCAGCGGACCAGCCGTCACTACGACCTGGTCGCCGTCCTTTAAGGCCTCGCTCATAGGCACCACGCGCTCTCCCCTGCTGGTAAAGCTGCCAATAAGCTGGGTCTCTTCTTTTGCCAGCGGCACAAACCGACCGTCCTGGGAAAGCACCCGGGCAAAATCGTCCATGCGCAGCAGATACTGTTGCACGGTGCGGGGATCTGCCGTATCGCAGATGAGATAACCGGGAAAGAGCGGCTTGGTCGTGTTGACCCATTCGCCGTGTACCTTGATCTCGGTTTGATATTGGGGATAAAAGAGCTCCTGCATGGCGCCAGTCGGTACCATGCGCTCGATGCGCTCGCGCATTACGTCTTCGCGACCGTTAATGACCTGAATCACATACCACACGAGCACCACCCCATTGCTGTCTTACGTGTGGCTCACGGGGTTTGGGTATGGCTTCGCCAGGGCGCTTGTGCGCGAAGGCGCTCCATCTTCAAACCCTGAGCCCAGTTAGACAAGCACGTGGCTCTGCCCCACCGTGAACGGTATGTATGCGTGCAGTTGCTAGAGACGCGGACGTGTATCGCAAAAAGACCGCGTCCCCAGCTGACTGCGTGCAGCCCAGTCAAGCGGGTACAAAACTGGACCGCACGCAAACAGCTGTAGGACTGCTGCGATTTGTCATGAAATGTCGAATCGAATGAAAAATGCACATAGACAAGAACAAAGTCATTCGATGCGATATGCACGACGACGCTATTGGAGCTCGTGGTTTTTCTGGCACCGCCGTTACGGCCGGATGCCGATCGACCCTGTGCTTTGCGGCTTGCTGGAGCCGTGAGCACGGTTGAACCCATGTAACGTTAGCTATCCTAGCACAGCAGGTGGCCCATACGTTTTGGGGCGTGTTGAGCAACATATTGTTTATTTGCCGTAGTTATGGGGGATATCGCGCTGCCTTGCACGCATTGCCGCAGGTTTATGGGGGTGTGTGGGCTGACGATCACTGCCCGAGTTGTATTGCTGGCGGCGTGAATTGCTCAAACTATTATGCTTGGCTAACAAACTTTGTACAAAACCGGGAAGGTAATTGCGCAACTTTTTGCAGGGTGGGCGCGGGTGCACGCTTCATTTTGGTTTGTGGGGTTGATGGGCATGAAAAAAGGCACCGGATATCCGGTGCCCCTTTGGATTCACGATGGTGGAGACGAGGGGGATCGAACCCCTGACCTCTTGACTGCCAGTCAAGCGCTCTCCCAGCTGAGCTACGCCCCCGTGACGATGTAGTACTATAGGGGAAGATTCTTAGATGTGCAAGAAGTTTTTTTGGTTGATTCTCGCACTTACGGGTTTTCCTGGGACGGGGTTGAATTGGCTGATTTTGACTTCGACAAAATCAGCCAATTAACCCACCGTCCCGATAAAACCCTCGCGCGGCGAAGCCTCACTTGTAGAGGTAGGCGATTGCGACGCCTTGGTGGACTTGGATCTTGGCCGTTTTCCTTACGACATTAGAGATGCCCGTGTCGGCCAAGAGTCCCAGGGGGCTGTGATCTAACTCCCACTCTAGGCCGTGTTCGCTTATCTCTGTGTTGGGGGCTATGGCAATGATGGAGAAGGTTTTGTCCTCAGCGCCCTCGATGGTCCAGGCCTCGTCCTGGTGCAGGATTCTGGCCGTCACTTCGTCTTCTTCGATCCAGACGGGGGCGTCCGCATAGCCTGCCAGAAGCCCTAACACAGACAGGGCCATGTCCGGGCGGCCGCCGGTGGCGCAGGTTGCTATCACTTCGGCACCCGGCCAGTGACGGCGGACGGAGTCGAGCGCTAGCGCCAGATCGGTATAGTCCTTGTAGGGGTTGTGGCGTTCTACTTCAAAATCGGAAGCGGCATCGACCAGAGCGCGTCCCTCATCGCTAACGGTGTCGACGTCGCCCACGTAGACGTCGCAGCTCAGGCCAGCGCCCAGCAGGGCATTGAGCCCGCAGTCCACGGCGACAACGTGGTCGCACTCCCCCGCCAGCTGGCACAGCAACTCGGGGCTCGCCACCACCGGCGAGCCGCAGACCACTAATACCTTGCAACCCACAGCCCTCGCCTAGCCCTCAAACGAAAGCATGCGGGCCAAGTCCAGGTCCTCATAGCTGTCGATAAAGATATCGCAGTTGGCGCGCACATCGTCGCGCTTCATGCGGCCGTGCGGGTCATAGATGCCCACGCGCTTGAAGCCGGCGGAGCCAGAGCTCTTTAGGCCAAAGACCGCGTCCTCAAACACCCATGCGCGGTCAAACTGGTACCCATGGCGCTCCTCCAGACGGCGCAGCGCCAGCTCGTACACATCGGGGAACTGCTTGGAGCGCCCCGCCTCGCCCGTCGTGGTAACAAACTCCATGTAGGCGTCGAGCCCGGCACCAGCGAGCGCAGACTGCACCAGCTCGGCCGGCGTGGACGTAGCCACGCACATGGCAACGCCCGCCGCCTTCGTCTGCTCCAAAAATGCCAGGAGCCCCTCGCGCGCCGGCACCTTGGAGTACCCCTCCATCAAAATCTCGCTCAGCTCGCGGTAGAGCTCCTCGCCATTCGTGCCAATGCCCCACGTGTCGTGGTAGGCCTGGCACTCGTCCTCCAGCGAAAGATGTTCAAACTGGGCAAAATCGTCGACCGTTACATCAATGCCATGACGGCGCAATAACTCGGTCTGCGCATGGCCCCAGACGGGGGAGCTATTAACCAGCGTTCCGTCGCAATCGAAAATAAAAGCAACACTTGGAGCAGCGATGTGGTTCATAAACGAGCCTTTCGATGTCAAATGGTAAACAACCTGCTAAAAACGTTTTACCAAACGTCAGCCTAACAGTTTTGAAACCCTAATTGGTAAAACTGTCAAGAGTTTTACCATGGCAATTCTGCCAGTGGTATAAACATGGCGCTTACCGATTAAACGCGCCCGCAAATCCACTTTCGTCCATAAAACTAACGTACAGGTGTTATCGTAGTTTCTGCCGAAAGTTCCACCGAGCACGCGAGGTGGAACGAATCACAGAAACTTCGCCGTCCCTTCGATTCGTGCAGCCTTGGACCTTTCGCATCTAGTCACCAAGGCAACACGCTGCCGCGTCATGATGGGATCAAACGTGAGCGATACAAAGCTAAAGCCAGCAACCAAAAAGCCCGCTACCCGTAAAGCCGCCCCGCACGCGCCGGAGCTTTCCAAGGACGATGTCTACCTGTTTGGCATTGGCATGTGGGAGCGCAGCTGGGAAAAGATGGGCGCGCACCCCGACACGCAGAACCGTACGCGTGGCTGGCGCTTTTGCGTTTGGGCGCCCGACGTAAAGAGCGTCCATCTCATTGGCGAATTTAACGACTGGGATGAGCAAGCCAACCCGCTGGTGCCCATGCATACGAGCGCTATTTGGGAAGGCTTTATTCCTGGCGCCGAGCAGGGTCAGCTCTATAAGTACCTTATCGAGACCAACGAGGGCGAAAAGCTCTACAAGGCCGATCCGTATGCCTTTAAGGCCGAGTGCCCTCCGGGTACCGCCAGCGTGCTGTGGACCCTCGACGGCTATAAGTGGAACGATGCCGCATGGCTCAAGCGCCGCGCCGACCACAACCACATGTCGCAGCCGCTCAACATCTACGAGGTGCATATTGGCTCGTGGAAGCGTCACGGCGACGCGCCGCAGGGCGAGCCCGACGAGTACGGCAACTACCCCGGCCCCATGGATCCCTTCCCCGCGCAGCGCGGCGAGTTTTACACCTACGACGACCTGTCGGTGGAGCTCGTGGACTACGTGCGCGAGATGGGCTATACGCATATCGAGGTCATGCCGCTCATGGAGCATCCCTTCGACGGCTCCTGGGGCTACCAGACGACCGGCTATTACGCCGCCACGTCGCGCTACGGCAACCCGCAGCAGCTCATGCACTTTATCGACGCATGCCACGAAGCGGGCATCGGCGTGATCATGGACTGGGTGCCCGGCGGTTTTTGCGCCGACTCCCACGGCCTTGCCACCTTTAACGGCCACATGCTGTTTGAGCACGAGATTCACCCCAATTGGGGCACGCACAAGTTCGACTTCGCCCGTGGCGAGGTCCGCTCCTTCCTGGTCTCCAACGTGCTGTACTGGCTCGAAAACTTCCACGTTGACGGTATTCGCATGGACGGCGTGTCTAGCATGCTGTACCTCAACTTTGGCATCGACGATCCGGGCCAAAAGAAGCTCAACAAGTACGGTACCGAGGAGGACCTGGACGCCAGCGCGTTTATCCGTCAGGTCAACTGCGCTGTTGAGGCACACTACCCCGACGTGATGATGATGGCCGAAGAGTCCACCGCGTGGCCGCTCGTGACCTATCCGCCGCAGGACGGCGGCCTGGGCTTCCACTACAAGTGGGACATGGGTTGGATGAACGACACCCTGCACTACATGCAGACCGATTTTCCGTGGCGCCCCGGCAACCACGGCCTGCTCACATTCTCCATCATGTACGCCTTTACCGAGAACTTCATTTGCCCGCTGAGCCACGACGAGGTCGTGCACGGCAAGTGCTCGCTCATCGGCCGCATGCCGGGTGACTGGTGGCGCCAGTTTGCCGGCCTGCGCACACTGGCTTTCTACCAAATGACGCACCCCGGTGCCAAGCTCAACTTTATGGGCAACGAGATCGGCCAGTTTATCGAGTGGCGCTACTACGAGTCCATCCAGTGGTTCCTGACCGAGGAGTATGAGACTCACAAGCATCATCAGGCGTTTATCAAGGCGCTCAACCACCTGTACACCGCCGAGCCCGCCCTGTACGAGCGCGGCTACACCGATGACGGCTTTACCTGGATCGACGCGGACAACTCCAAGCAGTCCATCGTGAGCTTTGTGCGCCAGGGCGAGGACATCGACAACGACCTGGTGATCCTGATCAACTTTGACCCGGCGAGCTACGAGAGCTTCCGCGTGGGCGTGCCACGCGAGGGTGACTGGGAGGTCATCTTCGACTCCGACCGTCCCGAGTTTGGCGGCAGTGGATATGCCGGCGAGGAGCCCTACACCTGCTCGAGCGAGCCCTATCCGTGGAACGGGCAGATGGACTCCATTGAGATTAAGGTGCCTGGCCTGGCTGGCGTGGTGCTTAAGCGCCGCGGTCCCAGCAGCTACAAGCCGCCCGTGGTCGAGGAGCCCAAGGCTGCGCCCAAGAAGCGCACGTCCTCGGTAAAGCCCAAGCCCGCGGCTGCCAAGAAAGCTCCGGCTAAGGCAAAGGCCACCAAGCCCGCTGCCAAGACCGCGACCGAGGCTAAGGCTGCCGCCAAGCCCGCTACCAAGGCCGCGACCAAGAAGCCGGCTGCAAAAAAGGCCGCTACCAAGGCCAAGTCTGCTTCAGTTAAGCCGTCTGCCAAGGATGCGTAACAAAGCCGTTACAGCTGTAATTACCCGCCCCGACGGGGCGTAGGATACAAGTCATAACCGTTCCGGGAGAAACATCCCCGGGGGAAAGGAACGTATGAATAAGATCTTCGACAACAAGCAGGAGTTTACCGAGCTCTATCGCGATGCCGTCATGAGCATTAGCGGCAAGAGCGTCGAGGCCGCCAGCGACCTCGACCGCTTTAACGCCCTGGCCAAGCTCGTGGCCGAGAAGGCGCGCACCGTTGCCACCAAGAGCGACGCCCGCGCTACCGCCGAGGGCAAAAAGCGCGTGTACTACTTCTCGATCGAGTTTTTGATTGGCCGCCTGCTCGACAACTACCTGCTCAACTTTGGCGTTCGCGACATGGTCGCCGAGGCGCTCGACGACATGGGCTTCGACCTGTCCGTCATCGAGAACCAGGAGCCCGATCCGGCTCTGGGCAACGGTGGCCTGGGCCGTCTGGCCGCGTGCTTCCTGGATTCAATGGCAGCCGAGGGCATCGCCGGCTATGGCAACGGCATGCGCTACCGCTACGGCCTGTTTAAGCAGGAGATTGTCAACGGCAGCCAGGTCGAGGCCACCGACGAGTGGCTCACCCACGGCTATCCCTGGGAGGTCCGCCGTCAGGACAAGGCCGTGACCATCAAGTTTGGTGGCCACGTCGAGGGCTTTGAGGAGAACGGCCGCACGTTCTACCGCACGGTGGACACGCAGGACATCCTGGCCGTCCCCTACGACATCCCCGTGGTGGGCTATGCCGGCGAGACCGTCAACAAGCTGCGCGTCTGGGCTGCCGAGCCGGTCGAGGAGCACTTTGACCTGGAGGCCTTCAACCGCGGCGACTACGCACTGGCCGACGCCGAGCGCGCCGAGGCCGAGGCCATCAGCGCCATCCTTTACCCCAACGACGCCGGCGAGCACGGCCGTCTGCTGCGCCTGAAGCAGGAGTACCTGTTTGTCTCGGCCGGCATCTACAGCCTGCTCGACACCTTTGAGAAGGAGCACGGCGAGAACTGGGAGCTGCTGCCGCAGTTTGTGGCCATCCACACCAACGACACCCACCCCGCCATGTGCGGCCCCGAGCTCATGCGCATCCTCATCGACGAGAAGAAGCTCGAGTGGGACGACGCCTGGAACATCGTGACGCAGGTCGTGAGCTACACCAACCACACCATCCTGCCCGAGGCTCTGGAGAAGTGGCCCATCGGCACGTTCTCCAAGCTCCTCCCCCGCGTGTACCAGATCATCGACGAGATCAGCCGTCGTTGGCACGAGTCGTTCGACACCACCCAGGAGGGCTGGCAGGAGCGTCTGCGCCAGACCGCCATCCTGTGGGACGGCGAGATTCGCATGGCCAACCTGTCTGTGATCTGCAGCCATAGCGTAAACGGCGTGGCAAAGATCCACTCCGACATCATCAAGAACATCGTGCTCAAGGACTTCTATGCCCTGACGCCCGAGAAGTTCAACAACAAGACCAACGGCATCTCGCACCGTCGCTTCTTTGCCGAGGCCAACCCCACCTACGCCAAGCTCGTCACCGATGCTATTGGCGACGGCTGGCTTAAGGACGCCTTTGAGCTGGAGAAACTCAAGGAGTTCCAGAACGACACCGAGTTCCTGAAGGCCGTGGGTGCCTCCAAGCGCGCCAACAAGGAGCGCCTGGCCGCCTACGTTAAGGCCGAGACCGGTCTGGTCATTGACCCCAACACCGTCTTCGATGTTCAGGTTAAGCGCTTCCACGCCTACAAGCGCCAGCTCATGAACATCATGAAGGTGATGGACATCTACAACCGTCGCATCGCCGATCCCAACTTCCACGTGACGCCGACGACCTTCATCTTTAGCGGCAAGGCTGCCTCGAGCTACACCTTTGCCAAGGAGACCATCCGCCTCATTAACTCCGTGGCCGACGTCATCAACAACGATGCCCGCGTCAACGAGGTCATGAAGGTCTGCTTTATCCCCAACTTCCGCGTGAGCAACGCCCAGCTCATCTACCCCGCCGCCGAGATCTCGGAGCAGATTTCCACGGCCGGCAAGGAGGCCTCGGGCACGTCCAACATGAAGCTCATGATGAACGGCGCCATTACGCTGGGCACCCTCGACGGCGCCAACATCGAGATCGCCGACCTGGCCGGCCGCGAGAACGAGGCCATCTTTGGCCTGACCGCTCCCGAGGTCGAGCAGCTCTGGGCGTCGAACAACTACTTTGCGTGGGACACCCTCAACGGCGACCGCGAGCGCTTGGGCCGCGTGATGGACGAGCTCAAGGACAACACGTTTGCCGGCCTTTCGGGCAACTTCGAGAGCATCTACAACGAGCTCATGAACAACAACGACCCCGACCTGGTCATGGCCGACTTCCGCAGCTACGTCGACGCCTGGGAGAAGCTCACGAACAGCTACGGCGACCAGGAGACCTGGAACCGCAAGGCCCTGCTCAACACCGCCTCCTCCGGCTGGTTCTCGAGCGACCGCACAATTCGCGAGTACCGCGACGAGATCTGGCACGCGTAAAGGCGCGCGAGCTCCCTTTGCCGCACGGCATTACTCGACGGGCGTGACAGTGCGCCGCGCCCGTCGCTAATGGGTTAGGAACATCGATGACAGAAGGAGAAATCGATGAGTAAGAAAGAATGCATCGCGATGCTCCTCGCAGGAGGACAGGGCAGCCGATTGGGGGCACTCACCCAAAAGATCGCCAAGCCGGCGGTTAGCTTTGGTGGCAAGTTCCGCATTATCGACTTTTCGCTCTCCAACTGCTCCAACTCGGGCATCGACACGGTGGGCGTTCTGACGCAGTACCGTCCCTACCTGCTGCATGCCTACGTGGGCTCCGGCGAGGCGTGGGATCTGGACAGCCGCGACGGCGGTGTGTCGATCCTGCCGCCGTACGAGACGCAGACCGGTGGCGCATGGTATGCGGGCACGGCCGACGCCATTACGCAGAACCTCGACTACATCAAGGCCAACGACCCCAAGTACGTCCTGATTCTTTCGGGCGATCACCTGTATCGCATGGACTACCGCAAGATGCTCAAGACGCACATTGAGAACAACGCCGACCTCACGGTGAGCGTTATGCCCGTGCCTTGGGAGGAGGCCAGCCGCTTTGGCATCCTGACCACCGACCCCGAGGACGGCCGCATCACCAAGTTCACCGAGAAGCCCGAGAAGCCCGATTCGAACCTCGCGTCCATGGGCATCTACATCTTCTCGGCCGATGTGCTGATCGAGGCGCTCGAGGAGGACGCTCTGGACCAGCGCTCGAGCCACGACTTTGGCAAGGACATCATCCCCAAGCTGCTCGGCGAGAACAAGCGCCTGTACAGCTACGAGTTCCACGGCTTTTGGAAGGACGTCGGCACTATCGCCAGCTTCCACGAGACCTCGATGGACCTGCTGGGCAACAACCCCGAGTTCGATCTGTTCGACAAGCACTTCCCCATCATGTCCAACATCACCACGCGTCCGCCGCACTACATTGGCCCTGACGGCCGCCTGGATGACTGCCTGGTCTCCAACGGCTGCAAGATCTACGGCACCGCTCGCCACTCGATCCTTTCGACCGATGTCATCATCGAGGAGCGCGCCGTGGTCGAGGACTCCGTGCTGCTGCCGGGTGCGCACGTTAAGAGCGGCGCGCACATCTGCCGCGCTATTTTGGGCGAGAACTCCACGGTCGAAGAGGGCGTGAAGCTCGGCTCTGTCGATACCACCAAGGATACGGCCGTCGTTGGAAATGACGTCGTTATCGGGAAGGGGGAATGATCCGATGATCAATCGCAAGGCCATCGGTTATATCACCGCTAACTACTCTTCGTCCTACGGCAGTGTCCTGCTCAAGGACCGCCCCATCGCGTCCGTTCCGTTTTTGGGCCGCTACCGCCTGATCGACTTTCCGCTGTCCAACATGATGAATGCCGGCATCAAGACCGTCGGCGTCGTCATGCCGGGTAACTACCGTTCGCTGATCGACCACGTGGGCTCGGGCAAGGACTGGGGTCTTGACCGCAAGAAGGGCGGCCTGTTCATGGTGCCCGGCAACGCGTATGGCACCACCAAGGGCGGCATGCGTTTCTTGCTGCGCGACATCATCTCCAACAAGACGCTGTTCCAGCGCTCGGAGAAGCCCTATGTCGTGATGATGGGCACCAACATCATCTTTAACATGGACCTCAACACCATCATCGAGGCGCACGAGAACTCCGGTGCCCAGATGACCGTGGTGTACTGCAAGGCCACGCGCAATGTCGAAGACGAGACCAAACTCGAGATTAACGAGAACGGCCGCCTGACGGGCGTGAGCGCCGGCGTCGCGTACGGCGACAACGCCTCCATGGACTGCTGCATCGTCAACCGCGAGACGCTGCTCGAGATCATCGACCACTACCAGGCCGCCGACTATCTGGACCTGCTCGAGGCACTCCAAGGCGACTTTGGCAACATCGACGTGTGCAGCTACGAGTACAAGGGCGAGGTCGTGGGCGTGTTTAGCGAGAAGTCGCTGTATCGCCGCAGCATGGACCTGCTCGACCAGACCGTGGCCGACCAGCTCTTTGACCCCGAGCGCCCGATCCTGACCAAGGCTCACGACGTGCCGCCTTCGCGCTATGCGACCGGCAGCCACGCGTGCAACTCGATCATCTCGGCCGGCTGCATCATCAAGGGCACCGTGCGCAACTCGATCCTGTCGCGCGGCGTCGTGGTCGAGGAAGGCGCTTCGGTGACCAACTCGATCATCAACCAGAGCTGCATCATCAAGAGCGGCGCACGCGTTGAGAACGCCATCCTGGACAAGAACAACGTGGTCCCCACCAACACCGAGCTTCGCGGCACGCCCGAGAACATCCTGGTGCTGGGCAAGGCTCCGTTAACTTCCGACACCACCATCGTACGTTAACGTTGGCACCGCAACATCGCTCGTAACATGTAGAATAGCCGCCCGGTTTGTGCCAGGCGGCTATTCTCGAATTGCAACATGGGAGACAATATGGCTGATTCCAGCAAAAAGATGCAGATCGTGTTTGCCTCGGCCGAGTGCGCACCGTTTGTGAAGACCGGTGGCCTGGGCGACGTGGCGGGCTCGCTGCCTGCGGCGCTCGTGCGCGCCGGCGCCGAGGTTATCGTGATGGTGCCCAAGTACGCCACCATCAAGGACGAGTACAAGGCGCAGATGGAGCACTTCTCCGACTTTTACGTGAGCCTGGGCTGGCGCAACGAGTACTGCGGGCTCGAGAAGCTCGAGCACGACGGCGTCACCTATATGTTCATCGACAACGAGCGCTACTTTGCGCGCGACTATCCGTACGGCTTCTTTGATGACGGCGAGCGCTTTGCGTTCTTCTCCAAGGCCATCACCGAGAGTCTACAGCACCTGCCCGAGGGCTTTGAGTGTGACATCCTGCACTGCAATGACTGGCAGACGGCACTGGCGCCCGTGTTCTTGCGCGAGTTCTACCAGGGCCTGCCGCTGTACGACCGCGTCAAGACCGTGTTCTCGATCCACAACGTGGCGTTCCAGGGCCAGTTCAGCGACACCGTGATGGAGGACATCCTGGGCGTGGCGCATATTCCGGCGGCCGCCTCGCAGCTGCGTTGCGACGCCTGCAGCATCAACTACATGCTGGGCGCGCTGCGCTATGCCGATGCCATCACCACGGTGAGCCCCACCTATGCCAACGAAATCCAGACGCCCGAGTTTGGCGAGGGACTGGACGGTGTGCTGCGCGAGCGCTCCTATGCGCTGCAGGGAATTTTAAACGGCATTGACGTGGCGGGCTTTGACCCGGCGACCGACAAGCGCATTGCCGCCAACTACACCGTGGAGGACCGTTCCGGCAAGGCCGTGTGCAAGGCCAAGCTGCAGGAGGAGCTGGGGCTCGAGGTTCGCGACGACCGTCCGCTCATGGTGATGGTCACGCGCCTGACACGCCAGAAGGGCATGGACCTGGTCATGTACGCGCTCGACCGCATTTTGGCCGGCGGCGTGCAGGTAGCAGTGCTGGGCACCGGCGACCGCGACTACGAGGACGGCCTGCGCTACTTCCAGGACAAGTACCCCGGCACCATGGCCGCACGCATCGAGTTCGATCCTGCGCTGTCGCAGCGCATGTACGCCGCCGCCGATATGTTCCTGATGCCTTCGAAGTTTGAGCCCTGCGGCCTGTCGCAGATCATCGCCATGCGCTACGGCACCCTGCCGATTGTTCGCGAGACCGGCGGTCTGAAGGACACGGTGATTCCGTATAACGAGTTTACCGGCGAGGGCACGGGCTTCTCGTTTAGTAACTTTAACGGCGACGAGATGGGCGACGCCGTGTTCCGTGCGGCACGCCTGTTCTGGGATAACCGCGACGCCTGGAATCAGCTGGTCACGCAGGCCATGAGCCAGGACTTTAGCTGGACGCGCTCGGCCGATAAGTATCTGGACCTGTACTTCTTTATGCATCCGGAGATTGAGAGGCCGGCGGCTGTGGCTGAGGCTGTTGCTGAGCCGGTGGCCGCTGAGGAACCCAAGGCCGAAGAGAAGCCGGTTGAAGCTGAGCCCGTTAAGGCCGAGTCTGAGGTGAAGGTCGAGGCTACTCCCAAGCCCGAGCCCGAGCCCGCACCTGTGCCCACGC
>JAIIUG010000191.1:0-1306 GCA_022739635.1 Collinsella sp.
GCTTCATCCCAAGCGAATATGCTCGGAACTTCTTTTTTTCGTCTGCATCGAGCCCCACGAGCCGCAGGGCAGAGCGAATGTCCTCGGGAGTGGCAACGCCCTTGATCTGAGCGATGAGCTCCAGATTGTCGTAGCCAGACAGATATCCCAAAAAGGAAGGCGCCTCGATCAACATCCCCAGACTCGGCGGGAACGAGATGTCCGCCCCAAGCCTTTGGCCATCGATAGAGATTTCGCCTTCGGTAGGCTTGATCAATCCGCAGACCGCTCGCATAAGCATGGTCTTACCCGAACCGTTTATCCCCTGAAGCCCAACCACAGTTCCAGGGTCAACCTCGATGGACACGTTGCGCAGAACATCGTTTTTGCCCATGCGCTTCGATACGTCCCTAACGATCACGCTCATATCTTGTCCCCCTTTTCTATAAGGTCGGCCCTTCGAAACCACAGTCCACCCAACGATAGGCATAACGACATAATCACAATTGAAAACAAGACGCTCGAGCCCGTCGCGATTCCCTCTTTGACAATTCCGCCCCAGCGCAACAGCATTAGGGCGTTGCCTAACAGCACCCAATGCCGCGCAAATGCCGAACAGATCAGGGAGCTCATTAAAACCACAAACGAGACCGACGACCCAAGCACAAACCCGACCGCTGCCTGCGCAAACGCAAGCGCCTCGAAAGCAAGAAAGAGTCCTACGAAAAACGGCAGCGCATCTGCCTCGGCAGCTTTGAGAAACCACGGCGCCAAATTAGCCAGCTGAAGCGACTCGCCATGAATGACCGCGCTGAACGAGGAGCTCACCACCAAGCTCCAAATCACAACAGAGCAAACCACCACGAGCAGCGAAAATGCCGTTACCGCCGCCACCAAGATAAAACGCGAGACCCACCAAAGGATTCTTGCCCGACATCGAACAAGCGCTTGCAAACCAAACCCGTGCAACGATTCGGTCGGATAATCGAGTGTTGTATAGAGAATAAGCAGAATGAGAAAAAGCCATCCTAGCGGAGGCACAAACATGACCCCGGGCCTAGGCTCAAACGGAGCAGATCCGGCAAACACGAGCGCAAGATTATCCGCAAACCCCAAGGTATCCGTCCTGACCCCATACACAGAAGACAATCCGTAGGCGTATACCAAGTTCGCAACGGTCACTGCCGCGATCGCAATATAAGTAATGATGTTCTTCTTCAAAACGGTCCTCAGGTCCGCGGCGACCAGCCTAAACAGCATCAGACCACCTCGCGCCTTTTTAAGAATCTCGCGGAAACCAAAGAAAAGACGAGCAACAAAGTGATTT
>JAIIUG010000192.1:0-1304 GCA_022739635.1 Collinsella sp.
GAGGCTAAGGCTGCCGAGAAGGCTAAGCGTGCCGCTAAGTTCGCCGAGGAGGCTGCCAAGCAGGCCGCCGAGGCTCCCGCAGAGGCTCCCGTCGAGGAGGCCGCTGCCGAGGCTGAGACCACCGAGGCTGCTGAGTAAATAGCTCGCCGAGGACACACTCGCATTCATGGCATGAGGGCCGCGCATCCATTTGGGTGCGCGGCCCTTTTCTATTTGATACAAACCAACTTGTCCCCCTGGCACCAATTGGCGCATCGCAGGACAGGTTGGTTTGCGCCAAAAGGCAGGATGAGCGGCGTTTGCCCAGATAAAATCTGCCAAAATAAACCTGTCCCTTTTTGGCAAGTCGGTCGTAGTTATTACGTGGTTGCGGCTGTCGTCCGTATAGGTTGTGCGCCGTTTGGCTAAAGTAACCTTATCTGTGTTTAACTCGCCCTAAACCGCACGGCGTGGGCGATGGCCAAAAAGGAAAACCACATGGGATTCATGTCAAAGCTGCTGTCCTTTGGATCCGATAAGGACCTCAAGCGCTACTACAAGATCGTCGACCAGATCAACGGTCTTGAGCCCCAGTTTGAGAAGATGACCGAGGAGGAACTCCGCGCCCAGACCGATAAGTTCCGCGAGCGTTACGCCAACGGCGAGTCGCTCGACGACATGCTCCCCGAGGCTTTCGCCACCGTGCGCGAGGCTTCCAAGCGCATCACGGGCATGCGTCACTTTGACGTACAGCTCATCGGTGCCATGGCGCTTCATGAGGGTCATATTGCCGAGATGAAGACCGGCGAAGGCAAGACCCTGGTCTCCACCTTGGCCGGCTACCTCAACGCTATCGCCGGCAAGGGCGTGCATGTCGTTACCGTCAACGATTACCTGGCAAAGCGCGACTCCGAGTGGATGGGCCGCATCTACAAGTACCTGGGAATGACCGTCGGTCTGCTCCAGAACAACATGCCGCTCGAGCTCAAGCGCCCGGCCTACCAGGCCGACGTCACCTACGGCACCAACTCCGAGTTCGGCTTTGATTACCTGCGCGACAACATGGTCACCCGTCCCGAGCAGCGCGTGCAGCGCGGTCACAACTACGCCATCGTCGACGAGGTCGACTCCATCCTGATCGATGAGGCCAGGACGCCGCTCATTATCTCGGGCGCCGGCACTAAGTCCGCCAGCACCTACAAGGACTTCGCGCGTGCCGTGCGTGGCCTTGAGCGCGGCGAGGACGTGTCGCACGACATGCTTACCGCCACCGAGGATGTTGAGCCCACGGGCGACTACGTCATGGACGAGGCCAAGCACACCAT
>JAIIUG010000059.1:0-14209 GCA_022739635.1 Collinsella sp.
GCCTTGGCGGCCTTGGCGGCCTTGGCCTCCTCGGCCTTCTTGAGCTGGGCGGCAGCGGCGCCACCGAACTTGTCGGCGAAGCGCTGGACGCGTCCACCGGTGTCGACGAACTTCTGCTGGCCGGTGTAGAACGGGTGGCACTCGTTGCAAAGCTCGACCTTCATCTCGGACACGGTAGCGTGCGTCTTGAAGGTGTTGCCGCAGGAGCACGTCACCGTGCACTCGACATACTGGGGATGGATACCCTGCTTCATGGTAGGACTCCTTATTGGTCAGGCGCTGGTTACCGATCAGCGCATAAGGCGTCTTGGTTTCCGACCAAGACAACAAACTCGGCTATGGTACCACGGCGCCGCGTGTCCCACAAAAGGTTCACGGTCTTTTCGGCACAACACGAGCTGGACCTTAAATATCAACTTCATCCGAACACTCCCCCACATTCATCTCTCGTATGTATCGAGGTATTCCTGCTTGAGCGTCTGCGAGGACGACTCGGTCTTTTTCACGAGCGTGCCGGACTCGATGAAGTAGAACGAGTCGGTGAGGTCTGCCAGGTCGTCGAGTAGATGGCTTGAAATGAGCACGCTGCGTCCCCGCGCCACTTCGCTGCGTATTGCGTCGCAGGAGGTTTTCCGTTTTCCCGGATCGAGGCCGTTCAGCGGCTCATCGAGGATGAGGTACGGGCAATCGGTCGCTATCGCCATGGCAAGCTTTACCTGCTGCTTCATTCCTGTCGAGAGTTTACGGGTCGGCTTGTCGAGATATGGGGAGATTCCGAGGGAGTCGCAGAGCGAGTCGACGTCGGTGGCTGGTTTCCACTCCTCCCTAACGAAGGCAAGGTGCTCGAGGGCCGATAGCGTGGGATAGAGATCCGCGCTGCCCGAAGAGCTCAGATAGACAAGTTCCGCAAATTCGGCTGATCGACGTTGGCAGATTCCGTCTGCCGTCAGGCTTCCCGATCGGATACGGGTGGGAAATTGGCCCGACAGCGCTTCAAGAAGGGTGGTTTTCCCCGAGCCGTTGGGAGCAACGAGGCCCGCCGCCGTCCCCGGGCCCAGGAAAAGCGATCCGATTGAAAGTACCGTCGTGCTCCCGTATCCCACGCTCGCGTCCAGGAGCTCAAGCCCATGGTGCTTTTTCGCGGGTCCAGCCTGTTTGGGCGAACGCGTCACAACGGCGCCGACCGCGAAAAGGACCGCGACGTATACCAGGGCCACGGCAAGCATCGATGCGCCGCCCGAACCGGAGCCAATGAATTCCGTCGGGAAGCATCCTACGTAACCCGTTGCCTCGATAGGCGAGAATACGGGCAGTGGCAGGAGCCCGAGCGCGGCATTATGCCCCAGTGCCGAATCGGACAATAACGGGAATGCCGGGGCCGCGACAAGCAGCGCGGAGGCAAGGGGGCCCGCGAAGACGCGCCTCGTTGCGGTCGATAGGACGGCGGAGCAAACGGATATCAAGGTTCCGCCCGCAAGCAGCGCGAGAAGCAGGGTCGTGAAGACGTCTCCCGCGGTCGTGGTGGCAAGCGCGCCGTTATGGAAGAAGGCGATCGGGTACCCAGTTTGCCCGAAGCCGTTTAGGACCGAGGCGTAAATGCTCCCGGGTGCGAGGCCGGCGAGGAGCATCGCGGTCCCCGCGACGATTATCGAAAACACGATCTGGATAAGGCGCCGGAATTTGGGTGCGGGCGCCTTTGCCGCCAGGGTACCGGGCCTTGTGGCGCCGAGCAGGAGTATCGACGAGAGAAGGAAGGGGATGAAGGGAAGGAAAGACGGCGCCGCGGCAATGGCGTAAGGCAGGAAGGAAAGGAATGGCAGGTCGTTTGCGGAGGCCGGGATATCCGTGATGCCGGAGCTGCTCAGAGCGCGGCAATATGCGAGCTCCGCGTCATTGGTCTCTCGGTCTCCCACGATGGACCCGGATTGGAAGCCCTCGTCCATGAGCGCGTAGTAGCTCTCGGCAGAGTCGAGAAAGGCGGCGTCGGTTTGGGCGGCGAGGGCGGCGTTCGCGTATCTTGCAAGCTCCGCGTCATCTTGCTGCTCTGGAGATAGGTCTGTGCCGCTGGCCTGGGGCGCGCGCGTATTGAATGCGTCGACAAAGCCCTGCATGCCCTGCTTCATAAAGAAGGGCCCGTAGATGGGTGAATTGAACGCAATGGGGATGGAGAAGGCTGCAGCGAGAACGAGCGTACAAATCCATACGGCCTTGTCTCTTAGGATTAGTTTGAGAAGAAGTCGACAGTACATTCAGAAGCACCTACGTTCCTCAAAGAACTGTTGGATTAAAAGTAACAGACCGGATGAAGATACGTGCGACGGGGGCGAGGCGAATGGCTGAACGGTATCGATATGCGGGTTTAACGGCATATCGACCACATAGATTATTAACTCGCATTTCTACCCGCCCTTTTCGTAGAGTCGCCGATACGTGCTTAGCGCACCCTCGGCGCGTCCGGCAGGCTTTGCGAAATGGGATCCAGGAGACTTCGGCGCAGCATCATCTTGCGGAATGCTTCTAATGAGCCTCCCATCCTTCAAAAACAGAATCTCATCGCACAGCCTATCGACCGAATCCAAGATGTGGGATGACATGATGATGCACGTACCAGAATCGGCCAGCTTCCTGAGAATCTCGGAATGCAAGTCCACCCTGCTGGGGTCGAGCGCGTTCATGGGCTCATCTAATAGAAGGTACCGCGCGCCCGTCGCATACGCAATCGCCAGGGTAAGCTGCTGCTTCATGCCCTGGCTCAGAGTGCGGATCCTCATCTTCGCGAACTCGCCTATCTGCGTTTGTTCCACTATCTCTTCGATATCGCGAGCATGCGGCCACATATCGCAAACCATCTTGAGGTGATCTTCCGCACGCAATCCGGGATACAGCAGCGTCCCCTCACCAGGTGCATAGAAGATCATAGAACGGACCTCTCTCGCACCCGTACCCTGCACCTCATCCAGAACGATGCTCCCGTCCACGCGAGGACCCGGCAAACCTGCCATCGCACGCAGCAACGTCGTCTTTCCATGCCCGTTCGGAGCGACGAGACCGTAGACCGTACCCGGGGCAAACTCAGCGTTCACCGAATCTACGAGCACCTTCTTTCCATAAGAGATCGTCAGCGTTTGAAGGTCAATCATCGAGATCATCCCCTTTCGATCTTTGGAACACTCAGGCGCACCATCAACGGAGATACGGCGCCCAAGACCACCAGCAGAGCGCCCGATGCGCCGACGACCTCTCCAAAAGGCATCGCGTTCGTCCCTCGCCCAAGGAACCCAATCGTCCCCACCTGGGAAGCGGGATCAAACGAGGCGAATGGAGCCAGCAGCGCGACGCCCATGCCCACGCTTTCAACATGAGCGCTCAACGAACCCAACACCAAGAGAACCGCGCAAACCATTCCGGTGACAACGGGGTTGCGGCTAATCGCTGCTGTCAACGCAGCGACGACGGAAATCACGCCGTATGCCATGACCAGCAACGGAATACTGCACAACACCGCCTCCCCCACCGTGGACGTTGTCGAAGCTCCCGCCCGAATGAGAGCGACGGGATACTCCGATCCACCCGCACCGTTCTTAATCACGGACACAACGACAGCGGGAACCATCGACACCAAAAGCAGCACCAAGCCAAGCAGGAGAGCCAGCGCGACAGCCGTCAGAAAACGCACATGCGCTGTTGCGGGGATCTGGAGAACCAGAAGGGAACGACACTGCAGGTGGGTGCACGCGAGCGATGTGACAACCACGGGCAACAGCAAAAATAAGGAGGGAAGCGCTGCCTGGAGATACGAAAGGAGGATTAATGGGGGCATCTTCGTACTTAACTCGTAAACCTTGGGGTCCGGCAAGCTCGCGATCGACTCAAGCAGAAGGGCGCGCGCCTCCGCACGAGAAGGAGTCTCCGGCTCGATTCCGATCGATTGCAGGAGAGTCGCATCTGCCGCGCCCAGCTCACCTCGAGCGCGCTCGTACGTCGCAAGGCTTCGAAACCCCTCCGCAGGCATAGGCGCGTACACGAAACCCGAAAGAGCATCCCGCATGTCTTCCAGGGCCGCTTTGCCCTCGACGTCCATATTCGCAGCGTTCTGCTCTAGATACCGATCTATTGAACGGAGCTCCCCATCCCTATACCGAACAGCGGAAACGTTATCAGCGTCAGGAAACATCTCGACCAGAGCCGGGGCCAGCATCGTCGTCGACATTGCAATCGCGCATACGGCGAGGGTAGGAGAACGCAGGAGCAGTTTCCCCATCGTTCTTACGTATGCAACGGCGGAGGCACAAGCGCTCGAACGAGTTGCCGTTCTCGATGCAGTGAAGGAACCTCTCTCAAGACAAATCGGGGATATCGGGCACGCGCAGCCGCTCTTTCCAGCAACGCAAAGCAGGCTAATTGCCAGCACCTCGATCCCGATTGCGCATACGAGGGCAATCGCGCCACGCTCGAAGCAAAGTCCAGGCAGATTCACTATCTGCGTTGTCGGGTACGGGCTATAGGCGCCGACGGTCAACTCAGTGTTCGCATACGTAAGGGGATTCAACAGGGCGAACTCACGTAAAGCGATGGATCTTCCGTAATACCCGGGAACCATCGTCACCCCCATCAGGGCACATACGAACACGATTCCAAGCGTAGGGTTATTGGCAATCTTCACGGCAAGGTGAACGACAAGCGAGATGAACGCTGCCACCAAGAATTGCAAGATGGCCGTCTGCGCGAACACCAGCCAAGCCGGTTTGATAACCGGAGTCGCATATTGAATGTAGCCTATCGGATAGAACGGCGAGCCCGGGCCATTCTTCACAAGCGCGGCGATTATCCCTGGAAGATTGATGGCGAGGACGGCAAGCATTGCAAAAACACTCGCCCATACGCTCGACGCAACAAGTCTACCCAGCTCGCCCATCGGTGCCTGGATGATGAGCTTTTCACGTTTGTTAAGACGCGCGGCAAGGAACGAGACGGCAACGGCCGTTGCGACCCATAGCAAGTACTCCTTCGATCCGTCATAATAGGTGTACTCTCCATCCGATATCTGCAGAAACGGAAGTAGGGGAGAGAGCGGTGCCAAGATAAGACGTCCCGCGGCAAGAGGGTACAGAAGCGCGGGCATGCTTGATGAAGAGGTATAGACACCGTCCTCCCCCGCATTCACAAGCGCATCCGCATAGGATGCTGACAATTCCTGCTCAACACGGGTTATTCCCGACTCGAGGTATTCGACCCGTCCGTCGATGCCAGCCGCGCTCCTGAAGACGGGCAGAGCACAAAGAACCATCAACGCAACAACGACAACACAGAGCGACCTGGAGGAGAGAAGCGACCTAAAGATCGCCTTCGAGTTTTTGAGCATATTCATCGCCAACCTTAACCTCATCCAGTCGGAACAGAGGGGCCGAACAAAATGCTCGGCCCTTCCTCGCATCTAGTAGGTGCTATAGACAAATTGCCATTTATCAGTTGTGCCAAGAACACCACAGGAGCACATTGCAGCGAGGCGGGATTCCCTATGATGCGCGGATCGGCGATAGCCATTTCGGTAGGAGATCGTCTTGTAAGAGATGTTGAACATCGAGATGCTGTGCCCGCTTACGCCGCGAGGACAGCTGTAGCTCCAGTAGGTATCGACGACGTCGTCCGTATACCCGAGGGGCTCAACGAGGGCACACTGGCTGCTCTCCTGGGAAGGAGGCATCGGGGTATCCGCAAAAGCGGGGGCTCCCGGCAGCAACAGACAAAGAGCGAGGCCGAGGAAAACCAAGAGCTTACACGACTTAACAGTACTGAACATAATCCTCTCCAATCTAGAGGGGTTTCGGTTGCAGCATGCTGTGATTACTTGCCGGCAAAGTCAATTTAACATAAACTGTTAAAAAGTAACCTGAGTTTTTTAAATTCTTCGGAGGTTATTATGAGTTCCGACAATCGCACTCCCCGGCTTCATTCCTTCCGCATCGCATGTGCGATAGCCTCTGCGACCCTTTGCGCCACCGCCACCGCACAAGTGGCGTTCTCCTTAAAGCCAGCAATCGAAGTGCTCGACAACCCTGTAATTGCAGACTCCCCCGCGTATCCAGCCCTTGCGATCTCGACATTGGTCCCTGCCGTCATCGGTATCGCTACGACCATCCTCAGCGCCGTTCTCGTGTGGACGATCAAGAGCGGAGACCCCTTCAAGAAAGGGTCTGCGACATGCTTGAAGGTGCTCGGCATTCTCTTCGTTGTTCAAGCTGCCACCAGCCTCTACGCCGGCTCACTCAAAACCTCCGTTTCGATGTTTGGCGGCGAGGGGGCCGTCGGCGCCCAAGAGATCGCTTCATCATTCGATTGGACCTCTCTGGTTCTCGGCATCGTCCTGTTCATGCTTTCCCAGCTCTTCTTGTACGCCCGAGAGCTGTACCTCGACTCCGACGAGATTGCGTAAGGAAACGCCATGCCCGTAATTGTTCGCCTCGACAAGATCATGGCCGAGCGAAAGATTTCCTCGAACGAACTTGCCGAAAGGATTGGAACCACGCCCGTGAACCTGTCCCGTATTAAAAAAGGGCATATTCGCGGCATTCGCTTCAACACACTCGAGCAGCTATGCCTCGCCCTTCGTTGCCAACCCGGAGACCTTCTCGAAGTCATGAGCGAAGAGGATGCCCGAAAGGAGTTCGGACTCGATTGGTCCGCCGAGGATTAGAGGGCGGTCGTACTCGCCCTGCACACGGGGATGCGAATCGGCGAGGTCTGCGGCCTTCGGTGGTGCGATGTGGATTTCGAGACGGGCCTGATCTCGATCAGACACTCGGTGGCGTACGCGAAGGGAATGGGTTCGTTCATCAAGGACACCAAGACCCATGAC
This sequence comes from Collinsella sp., assembly GCA_022739635.1. GTDB lineage: Bacteria > Actinomycetota > Coriobacteriia > Coriobacteriales > Coriobacteriaceae > Collinsella. The sequence goes on from JAIIUG010000059.1 coordinate 6,857, forward strand.
GCCAGGGGTATCCCCATCGACCCGGTCGGCCTACTCCCCTTCCTGAAGGAGACCCACGAGATCGACTGCGGAAAGCTGCGCTTGCGCGGCCTTACCGGGGCGGTCGAGATCGGGGACTGCTACATCCTGTCGGAGCCGGGCGCGACCTTCGCGACGACAAGCTATATCCGCAGGGCGTTCAAGACGTTCTCGGAGACCAACGGCCTCATGGGCACCAACGACGAGCTGATCACGTTCCACGGCCTTCGCCACACGTTCGCAACGCAGTGGATCCGCCAAGGCGGCGATATCAAGGCGCTCCAATCGATCCTCGGCCACAAGGACGCCATGGCGACGCTCAACGTCTACGCCGACATCGAGCCCATCTCCAAAATCCATAACATGCTGCGCGCCACGCCGTGCCTTTGGCGCGGGCACCTCGGGCCGAGGGTCGATCCGGGTCCCATGTTCCAACAGAGGATCCAGGAGTCCATCGAGACGCTCCAGGCGTTCGGCTAAGGCATCACCGAGCCGGACGACCGAAATATCGCCATACGCGACGTGAAGACGAACAGTTGGCTCTAGCTCACCGAGTACGCGGCAGTGCTGGGCCCATCCCAACTGAGGTCACGGTGGTCCGATAGGGGCGCCGCCCGCGGCATGCGCCGCGGAGCGGTATCCCCTACCGAAGGGCGGGGATGCCCTCCGCTTCCAGTTCGGAATCAGCCGTCGGAGGCGTTCGGCTGACTGCGGGAACGGCCTGTCCGCTCAATGTGTTCGGCTGAGATCGGAAATCAACCCAACACGAGCCGGACACGCGCCAGACGGCTCTTCCCCGTGCGGCCTTCCCCCTTACGCTCATGTTGCAGGCATGTAACGCCGCAGCGAGCGCGCCTTTTTTGCGCCAGACAGGTACAATGATGAACACTGTACCGTAGCGGAGCGCCCCGCGCGCGCCGCAATCACGCGAAAGGGTTTCCCATGGCCGAGATCTCGTCCTCCCGTATCGTCATCACCGTCCTTGGCAAGAACCGCCCCGGCATCGTCGCCGGCGTCACCCGTGTCCTAGGCGAGGCCAACGTCGACATCCGCGACATCACGCAGTCCATTATCGAGGACATCTTCACCATGACCATGCTGGCCGATACCGCCGAGTCCAAGCTCGACTTCGCCGAGCTGCAGAAGGCGCTGGCCGAGGCCGGCGAGCTTTCGGGCGTCAACGTGTCCATCCAGCGCGAGGACGTCTTCAACTTTATGTACCGCCTGTAGCGAACAGGCCGCTCGGGGCAGCTTGACGTCATATCGTCCAAGCGCGCGGCCCCAAAGCGGACCGGAGAGGAGCGCGCATGGCCTACGACGCCAAGAAAATCTACTACCGCTTCGACGATCACCTGAGCCGCCTGGTTCTGGATTACGAGGCGAGCCGTCAGATTTCGCCCGAAAGCGAAAACCTCTACCACGGCCTGCCGACCGCCCCGTACGACGAGGGCTTGTTCGTAGAGCACAACGTCAAGCGCGGCCTGCGCAATGCCGATGGCTCGGGCGTGGTCGCGGGCCTTACCCGCATCTCGGATGTGCATGGCTACAACAAGGTCGACGGAAAGGTCGTGCCCGATCAGGGCAAACTCACGCTTCGTGGCTACAGCATCGAGGACCTGGTCAACAACGCCCAGGCCGAGGATCGCTATGGCTACGAAGAGGTCGCCTACCTGCTCATCACGGGCTCGCTGCCCACCAAAGAGGAGCTCGACGGTTTTTGCGGACGTCTGGGCGCTTTTAGGCACCTGAGCGACGAGTACGTCAAAGAGTTCCCCATGACCACGGTGTCGTCGAGCATCATGAATGTGCTTCAGCGCGCCGTACTGCTGCTCTACGCCTTCGACGCCGAGCCCGACGCCATTACACCCGAGCACGAAATCGACGTGGCCATCTCCATGCTCGCCCGTCTCCCCCGCATCGCCGCCTTCGCGCATATGGCCTCGGTCGCCAAGCGCCGCGGCTCCGAGGTTCATGTACCGCACCCCACACCCGGCCTCTCCACCGCCGAGACCATCCTGCAGGTGTTGCGCGGCGGCATGGAATTCACCCGCGACGAAGCCATGCTGCTCGACGTGATGCTCATGCTGCATGCCGAACACGGCGGCGGCAACAACTCCACGTTTGCCTGCCGCGTGCTGTCCTCCTCGGCCACCGACCCGTATTCCGCCTATGCCGCGGCCATCGGCTCGCTCAAGGGTCCGCGCCACGGCGGCGCCAACGCCAAGGTCGTGTCCATGCACGAGGACATCCGTGCGCACGTCTCCAATTGGGAGAACGAGGACGAGGTCGCAGCCTACCTGGGCAAGATCCTCGACAAGCAGGCCTTCGACGGCACGGGTCTCATCTACGGTATGGGCCACGCCGTCTACACGCTGAGCGACCCGCGTGCCGAGGTGTGCCGCCGTTACGCACGCACGCTTGCCGCCAAGAAGGACCTGGGCGATGAGTTCGCGCTCATCGAGCGCATCGAGCGCCTGGCACCGCAGGTGATGCGCGAGCACGGCATGACCAAGCCCATCTGCGCCAACATCGACCTGTACACGGGCTTTATCTACAAGATGCTCGGCGTGCCCGAGACGCTCTTTACACCGCTGTTCGCCGTCGCCCGCATGGCCGGTTGGTCGGCGCACCGCATGGAAGAGCTCTTCTGCGCGCACCGCATCATCCGTCCCGCGTATCGCCCGGTTATCGAGCCGCTGGAGTACAAGCCGCTCGCCGACCGCTAGGACGTGGACCGTTATAGAACCCGAGCGTGGCCAGGGCATCACCGCCCTCGGCCACGCTTTTTATGCCAGTAGAAAGGGCTGCATCGAATGATTGTGTTTTCCGATATGGATGGAACGCTGCTGACGAGCGATAAGCAGATGAGCGACGCCACCTGGACGATGCTCGACGAGCTTGCGCGCCGCGGTGTTGAGTTTGTGCCCTGCACGGGGCGCCCGCTGTCGGGCATCTTTGAGCCCATCCTCGCCCACCCCGCCGTACACTACGCGGTCTGCGCCAACGGTGCCAGCGTCTGGCAGATCGACGACGGTACGCCCACCGATGCCTCACGTGCTACGCGCATTTTGAGCCGACCGCTCGACCGCGCCATCGCCCACCGCGTCCATAGCATTGCCGCCGGCCACGATGTGACCTTCGATATCTTCGCGGACGGGCAGTGCTTCCTCCCCCGCTCGCTCTACGAGCGCCTGGACGAATTCTGCGGCGGCGACCCCCACATCGCAGCTTCGCTCAAGCGCACGCGAACGCCGATCGACATGGATATCGACAGCAAGATCGACGGAGTCGAGACACTCGAACGCATCGCCATGTACTGGCACGACCCAGCCGATCGCGACGCCATCGCGGCAGCGCTCGACACGCTCGAAGGCATCGAGGTCACGCGTTCGTACGCCATGAATATCGAGGTCATGGGCGAGGGAGCCACCAAGGGAACGGCCCTCACGTGGCTATGTGAGCACCTGGGCGAGCGTCTCGCCGACGCCTGGTCGTTCGGCGACAACATCAACGACATTCCCATGCTGCAGGCAGCAGGCCACGGCATGGCCATGATCAACGCCGAGCCCGAGGACCGCGAGGCCGCCGACGCCATCACCGAATACGACAACGACCACGACGGCGTCGCCCGCACCATCATGGCCGCCCTCGCCTAGCAGCAGCAACCCGGCAGAAAAGGAACGTCCCCATCTGCCGGATTAAGCGAGACTCTCCAGCACGCGACGGAGCTCCTGCTGAACGGCGTGGTCGCGGTTGCACCCCACCACGCGATCGGCGACTGCCTTGAGCGCGGGGCGTGCGTTTTCCATCGCGCAGCCCGTGCCGACAAAGCGAATGATCTCGTAGTCGTTCATCGAGTCGCCAAACGCCATGACCTCGTCGCGTTCGACGCCATAGTGCTCCATGAGCTGTGCGATGCCCGAGGCCTTCGACACACCGGGCTGCATGGCATCGATCCACGCGTTGCCCGAAGGCGCAAAGGTAAAGAGCTGACCGAGTTCGCGCTGTAGCACGTACGCACTGTCCATAACGGCACCGTCGTCGCAAAAGATACTCGCTTTGATGATATTTACGCTGGGATCGGGCAGCTCCCAAATGCGCTCGGCATTGGGGAGGTCCTTATCGACCTCGCGCACGAACTTGCACTCGTCATCGAGCAAAAAGGACTTGGTTCGGTCAAAGAGTGCAAGATGCAGATTGGGAAACGTCGCGACGGCCTGGGCGAGCTTTCGAATCGCCAGGTGCGAATACACCTCGCGGTCTACCAATTTGCCGTCGGCGTAGACCTGGGCACCGTTAGCTGCGACAAAGTCCATCTTGTCGCGAACGGGCGCAAAGAACTCGCACAGGCGATCGTAGCGGCGGCCTGACGATGCAGCAAAATGTACACCATGCTCGCGTAGCGCCAGGATCAATTCGTAGGTCTCAGGCGGCACCTGGCCATTTTCGTCAAGCAGTGTGCCGTCCATATCGGATGCAATCAGTTTAAACATAGAAAAGCTCCCTTCGGGCTTGATGGAATCGGACGTGTATCCGATTCCAACGTACCCAAAGGGAGCCCAAATAAGACCCCGCAGTCATAAACGTTACAAGGACCTAGCAAATAGCTCACGCGCGCCAGAGGTCCCACGGTCGTGGCGTCAGGCGACACGCCAAAGAGTGTCCCCGACGGCCAGTCGTTTAAGAACGTCCCCAATGACTAGTCGGCGTAGGTGAAGGTAGTGACGTCGAACATGCCCTCGGGGCGGATGCGGAGCGTCGGGATCACCGGCAGGGGCAGGAAGATGATGCCCATGATGGGGTCGAGTGGCGGCTCAATACCCATGGCGCGTGCCTTGACCATAAAGTCGTCGTGCTGCGCGGCCACGTCCTCGGCCGTACCCTCGCTCATCAGGCCGCCGAGCGCCAGCGGAATGCGCGCCACGACCTCAACATCGCGTACCAGCACGTGACCGCCCTGGCCCACAGCTTCGACAGCAGCCATCATATCGGCGGCGTTGTCGCCCACCACGCACACGTTGTGCGAGTCATGGCCGATCGTGGAGGCAATGGCGCCACCCGTGATGGTAAAGCCACGAACCCAGCCGCGACCGATGTGCTTGCCGACAAGACCCAGACCCGCAGGACCATCACCGTCGGCGCCCTCGGCCTGCAGCGACACGCCGCGGCCATGGCGCTCAATCAGCATAATGCGACGCAAGTCCTCGTCAGTCTCGGGACGAACCATGCCCGTGATGGCCTTACCCGGCACCACGTCAATCACGGCCTCGCCCGGCTTAAAGGCATAGTCGAACACGTCGAGCGAAAGCTTCGGCAGCTTAACGGAGGCGCGCAGCTCATCGGCAAGGGCCGCAACCTCGGCCATCTCGGGCGCAATCTCGCCCGCAAAGGTGCCGTCCTGCGCCACCAGAGCACCGGCGGCATAAACACGATGCGGAGCCGTGGCAAACGTCAGGTCATCGAGCACCAGCAGGTCGGCGCGCTTGCCCGGGGCGATCGCGCCACGGAGCTCGTGCGGGTCGCGACAGCCGTGGTCCAGGCCAAATGCCTCAGCCGTGGAAAGGGACGCCATGGAGATGGCGACCACCGGGTCGATGCCGGCCTCGATAGCCACGCGGCAGGCGTTGTCGATCATTCCGGTCGCAAGCGCGTCGGAGGGAGCACGGTCGTCGGTCGCAAAGCAGCAACGGCGGGCACGGGCAGGATTTTCCAGCAGCATCGGAGACAGGTTGGCCAGGTCATGGCTGCACGTGCCTTCGCGTAGCATCACGTACATGCCGCGAGACAGCTTGTCGAGTGCCTCCTCGGGAATCGTCGACTCGTGGTCGGCGATAATGCCAGCCGCGGCATAGGCATTGAGATCCTTGCCGGCAACGAGCGGCGCATGGCCGTCGACCTGTTTGGACGGCGTCTGGTTGGCAGCGTCGATTCGAGCGCAGGTCTCGGGATCGGCCATAAAGACGCCCGGCAGGTTCATCATCTCGCCCAGACCAAAGACATCGCCCGGATGCTCGGCAAAAAACGCCTGCATATCGGCGGCGGTGATAACGGCACCGGCCTGCTCATCGGGCAGTGCGGGCACGCACGAGGGCATCATGTATTTGATGGAAATGGGCGCGCGACGGCCGTCCTCGATCATAAAGCGCAGGCCGTTCAGGCCGGAAACGTTGGCGATCTCGTGGCTGTCGGCGATGGCAGTGGTGGTGCCGCGCGTCGCCGCCATGCGCGCATACTCGGCGGGACGGATGTTCGAGGACTCAATGTGCAGATGTCCGTCGATAAAGCCGGGGGCGATATAGCGACCCTGGCAGTCAATGACCTCAGCCGCCTCGTAGGTGCCGGCGGCATCGTCGCGACCGTCGTAGAGCACGCCGACGATTACGCCATCCTTGACGGCAACGCTACCGGGTGCCACGCGCTGGCCATATACGTCGACAATCTGCGCATTGGTAAACAGCGTGTCGACGGGCACGCGACCCTCGGCAGCATCGATCACAGACCTCATGACCTCAACGGACATACATACTCCTTTAACCGTAGAAAACAGCTGCGGAGCGGACAAACCTTCACCGCAGCAAGCCAATAGCAATTGTATGCCCAAACGGAGGATCGGGAATACACCCCTTGCAAATGACGAGAGTGGATAATCCACCACTTTGAAGCCCGCAAACAGGCCAAAAACGGGAGATTATCCACTCTCATTCCGCGGGCACTCATTTAAGTCTGTCCCCAATGAGTGCCCGTAGAACCGCGTAACTAAATAGGGCCGCAGTCGGGAATCCCGGCTGCGGCCCTATTGCACATGTTAGGTTAACCTACTTGCTAAACCAGCTTGAAGCCCTTGCGCTTGCCTACGGAGAGGGTGTCGCCCAGCTTGAGGGCGCTCGGGTCGATGTTGTAGCTCTTGGGAGCAACGGCCTTGCCGTTGATCTTGACGCCGCCGCCGTCAATGTCGCGACGGGCCTGGCCGGCGCTCGCCGAAAGGCCCAGGTCCTTAAGCAGGCCTGCGAGGTAGATCTGGCCCTCGTCGTTGACGGTCAGCTCGACATGCTTCTCGGGGAAGTCGGCAAGCTGGCCCTCCTTGAACACGCGGTCGAACTCGGCCTGAGCCTCGTCACCGGCACCGGCGCCGTGATAGGTGTCGCACAGGTCGCGGCCCAGCGCGCGCTTGAGCTCATAGGGGTCGGCGGAACCGTCGGCCAGAGCAGCGTCAATCTTGTCGACCTCGGCCGGAGTGAGCGAGCTGGCCAGACGATAGTACTTGCCGATCATCTCGTCGGGGATGGACATGGTCTTGCCGAACATATCCTTGGGAGCATCGGTCAGGCCGATGTA
>JAIIUG010000193.1:0-1299 GCA_022739635.1 Collinsella sp.
AACTTCATCTTTTGCGTCGTCAGGCGCAGTCCGGCTTCCACATTCACACTGCTTTCAGGTTTTTGGTTGAGCACGGCGCTGGGCGGTGCGAACCCCTTGTGAATTCCTCCGAAAGCCGAAAGGACAGGCAGTACCTTCACATTGAATCCTAATCCAGGCAACAAAGCATGTGCGTGGTTTGGTGTCTCAATGCGCACCTTGCCCGTACGACGCGGATCGGCCTTGGTATAATTGCGATTCAGCAGTTCCACATCCTCATAGCGCATACCGACTGTGAGCGTGAGAATGCCTTTCGACCATTTTCCCAGCCAATAGCCCGACCAGGCATGAGCCGTGGTAATGCGGTTGGCATTGTCGCCCGGCTGTCCCGCCAAGAAAAGACTCATACGCCCGCCTTGTATCGCATAAGCATCGTCTTGCTGGAATCGGTCCTCACTGTCGGCATGATAGCGCACGCCCAGCTCCGCGGTGAGATAGCCACCGCCCAGCATCATACGATACTCACCCTTCGACTGTATGCCTCGCGAGCGGTACACACGATGATTGGCGCGCAGCATCAGTGCCTCGCCGATGTAGTCTTTCTTGCCCGTAACAATATCGAAATAGTCTCGATTGGTATCCGGATCAGCCAGCACGGCATCGATCGAACGGCGTTCGGCCTTGGTAATGCCTGCCCTCACCTCGTTCAGTTTATACCAGTTGCGGAAGAAATAGTTATAATATAAGTTTGTGGTTATCTTAAATTTGCTGCCAGCCTTTATCAGATAGGTAGCCACCCATTGGGTATGACGGGTCTTTAAATTATCTTTCTGCGCACCAGCATAGCGGAAATAGGGACGCATGGCGAAATCGCGTTCCGATAATCCCAGATAAGTCTCGTCAGAAGTCTCATTCGCAAACCCAAACTTCAGTTCGAAAAAATGGTTGAGTCCTTCATCCCTATTGGTCTGTGCCGAGAACTTTGTTATCAGGTCGTTGCGCTTGAATCCCGTGCGCTCGTTCGGCTCATCCTTGCGGAAACCATCCGACTGATAGCGCAGATATTCCACCAGAAAGCCCGTATATTTAAAGCGGTTGCCTATGCTTGCATACGACTTGAACGTGTTGTAGCTGCCGTAAGAGGTGTTCAACTTGGCGGTGAATCTCGAGGGAATGGGCGTCGACACCATATTAATAGCGCCACCGGTGGTAAACGGACCGTATTGCACCTGACTGCTCCCCTTAAGCACCTCGATGGCATACATGCGCCCGGCATTGGGGAAATAATAGGCCGCGGGAGCGGCATAAGGTGCCGGAGCA
>JAIIUG010000194.1:0-1296 GCA_022739635.1 Collinsella sp.
TCTCCGCAGGCGGTTATATCCTCTATCGCCGCAACAAGGAGTAATCCCTCACTGGTGCGGGCGGGATGGCACGGTTCGTCCCGCCCGCTTTTTGACCAGCGGGAAACACCGCTGAAATCTTTTCAAAAAAGATTCCCTGCACACACTTCGCTGTGCTATAGTGCAGCGCAACAGCAACTAGGTGCGACCGCGCCACGGCATCACGAAAGGAGCCACCAACATGAAGAACACGATGAAGTCTCTCAACAACTGGTGGTGGCGTGATGCGAATACGATCGGTCGACGGTGAGTCCCTCACACCTGTTTTTGCGCTCTAGGTGATTAGAAGGCCTCCGGTTTCGACCGGGGGCCTTTTTCTATCTCGAGCCCGATCGCATTCGCATCGCGCGCCTCCGCTTTCTTCTCTTTCACTTCCCCTCCGATAGGATTTTCACCATGTCTCAGAACACCACCACCGCCCAGCCCCGCACCGTCCAGACCGCCGACCGCGGCAAACTCGACGTCCGTGCCCTTGTCTTGCTCGCCATCCTGCTTGCCGCTGGCTTCATCCTCAACTTCACCGTCGGCAAGGCTATCTCCGGCATCTCGGGCGGTATGATCAGCCCCGAGTTCATTATCTCGGCCTTCTGCCTCACTATCCTGGTCGTGCGCCCCAACATCGGTCAGGCACTCGTCATCGGCCTGATCTCGGCCGCCGTGATCCAGATCACCACCACCTCGCCGTTTGTCGATTTTGCCGCCGAGGGCATCGCTGCCATGCTCATGGCCGTCATTGTCAACGCTGCCGCCAAGGACGGCCAGGTTAAGCCCGCCGTCGCCATCGTCGCAGCCTTCGTGACCACCTTTGTCTCGGGCGTCATCTTCATGGTCATCAAGATGGCCATGCTCGGCGTGGTGAGCGAGCTCGCCGCTGCCATGCTGCCCGTCGTCGCCATGACCGCCGTCTTTAACGCCATCCTGGTCGGCGCTCTCTACTTGCCCATCCAGAAGGCCCTTAGGCTCAATTAAGCCGCTCGGCTTTACGAGCCACCCCATCTTGGCGTTCATTCGTCGCTCGCGTACCCAAGTACGCTTCGCTCCTCTTTCGCGCCAACCTGGGGCCCCTCGTAAAGCCGTCTCCGTGCTCCACCATCAAAGACTGTCCCAGACAACGGGTTCATGGACGTTCTTATATGGTTCGTCATTCAAGAAACTCCGATGACTATGAAAGGTATCCATGGAAACGATCATCAACGTCGACGATGTCTCGTTCTCCTATGGCACGCAGACCGAGCAGGCGCTCAGCCACATCTCGCT
>JAIIUG010000195.1:0-1287 GCA_022739635.1 Collinsella sp.
GTCTCCACAACTGGGACACATGGCCCATTTTTCATCCCCAAATAACTTGCGGTGAAATAGTTCCTAAATGGCGGCCTTAGAGGCCCAAACAGGAACTATTCCACCGCAACTTTCGGGTAGTCATCGGGGACGTTCTTAAACGACTAGTCGTTGGAGACAGTCTTTGTTGAATGTGGGTGCTGCCGCTTGCTACGCGACGGTGATGGCGACCTGGGCGTAGCGGGTCGTCGGGCGCTCGGCACGGGTTTTAACGCTGATGGTGAGGACGAAGCGGTCACCGGGCTGTGCATCGGCGGGTACCATGAATGCGGTGTCGATGCCGCATTCCTGCCACAGCGACAGACCTTGAGTGCCTGCGTAGCTCGTCGGCCCCATGGCGACATCCCAATGCGCGTCGAAGCCCCTGCCGTCGGGGTCGACGATGGACGCTGCAAGAGCAACCCGCTCGCCGACTGTGGCGCTGCGGTCGTCCATGACCTCGGCAACATACGCCGGATGCGAGCAGGCCGCGGGCTCGTGGGCACACCACTGCGCACGGGCGGCGAAGTCCTCTTGGTAGGCACGCAGGTAGGGATTGGGATTGCCCTCGACGGGCGTTCCCATAGCCGCAAAGCCGGCGGGCGCATCCGAATCGGGATGCCCGTCAAGGAACATGCGTCCGAGCAGTGTGTCAAAGTTGCGATCATCAATCCCGCGCAGGCCAAACGGCAGCAGCGGAATATAGGTCATGCTATCGCCCTCGGCCATAAAGTCGCCAGGCTCAAACTGCATCGCAGGGAAACCCTCCAAGCCCCAATCCAGACGGGCATGCTTGCCAAACTGAAAGCGCTCGGGCTCGTTCTCGTAGACCTTGCCATCGCCATAGAGCATATAACGCGTCATAAGGGGGCCATTGTCCTGCGTGAGGTTCTGCTGGGGCCAGGGAGCCTGGAACAGCGGCAACGTATCGGGCTGAGCCATCTTGGCGTCGAGATAACCACCGTACATATAAGGCACGCACCAAAAGACAAGCTCGGGAAAAAGCTCGCGTCCATGGTCGAGCCAAGAATTGTCCTGCCCCACACCATCGGCAACGCCCATCACGCGCACCTTCTGATAGACCCGCTGCTGCACATCGGGCCACTCGGGCGTATCGCGATAACGCTCAGCAATGCTCATCAGCGCGCGAACGATAGTATTCATGCCGCCCCAACTAAGCAGCCAAAGCGTACGCGGGTCATCATCCAGGATCGCCTGAGCAATCACACGAGACCCCTCAGTCTCCTCACGCACATCGCCCTCAAAGGC
>JAIIUG010000196.1:0-1243 GCA_022739635.1 Collinsella sp.
TCCCAGCCTGCCTTCAATCTTTTCAGGTTGAGACTTCCCTTGGTCGTCTTGTCATTTTTCAAGATGGAGAGGGCCATTTTGCTTATGGTAGAGAAGTTCCTCGCTGCATTTTTGACTTTCTTACTTTCGTCTTCTCTGAAAGTAATGTCCAATTGCCAATGCAAGTTGTTTTCTATGGACCAATGTTGCCTAATGGCGCTTGCTATCTTTTCGGGGTCTTCATTACTTAAGGAAGTTATATAGTATCTTGTTTCCTCAGATGTTTCACCAGATGTCGCAACAGATCTTCTTGAGGTAATCCCGACAACAGACCTTAACCCAACAAACCTGTTCTTAAACATTCCCTGCATTATGTCCCCATAGCTTACAACAATGCAGGTTCTTTCTTCCTGACGACCATGTCCCTCATTAAAGGAATAATGTTTTGTCACTACATTACAATTGCCTCTATACTCATGCTCGCAAATCATGTCCTTAGCTAATTCGTAACTTTTCTTCTGATTTTCCTTCAAGGCGATAATATAGTCACCCTTGCCTTCTATGATTTTCTCTGTTATAGAAGTTTGGCATCCCATAGCATCTATTGTCACAATGGCATTTGACACGTCTATAGCACTAAGCAACTTGGGAACGACCGTGATTTCATTTGTTTTTTCACCGACTTTCTCTTGCCCAAGTGATATGCTATTGTCTGCTGACCAAGCAGATACGATCCATGTGCGGAAGTCAGCTTGACCAATAGTGTGCTCGGCATCACACTTGCTTGATCCACGCATAAGTTTGCCATCAATGGCAACAACACCTTTGACTTCCCCTACAATTTCTCTAACCCAGTTTCTGAAGATCTCTTCAAATCCTTTTGGATCAAAGATAGAAAAAAAACGATTGAAGGTGTCATGGCTTGGAATAGTCTCCAACCCCTGCAAACGCTTTTTGAAGAAGTCTAACTTACTTTTTCCAAACTCTGCAATTTCGTTCCAAGATTGAGCTCCTGCAATTATCGCAGCGATTGTAATGTAAATGATATGTTCCATTTTATGGACAGTTCGACCCGCAACTCGTGGGTCGGCTATTTGTTTAGATAACTTAATAATGCTCATTTTGTACCTTTTAATTGTTATTTATTTCTTTACAAAGGTACAAAAAATATTTCATATATACAAATATATAATGTTAATATTCAATAAGTTATAACAGTATAACACAGATGTTAACGAATAAAATATTTAATGCGTCTGCCCTG
>JAIIUG010000197.1:0-1242 GCA_022739635.1 Collinsella sp.
ACTTCGACTGCCCGATTCACCTCATCAAGGAGTACGGCGGCTGGCGCAACCGCAAGCTCATCGACTTCTACAAGAACCTCGCGACCACGATCTTCACCCGCTACAAGGGCCTGGTGAAGTACTGGCTCACCTTTAACGAGATCAACATGATCCTGCACCTGCCGTTTATGGGCGCTGGCCTGGTCTTTGAGGAGGGCGAGAACAAGGAGGCCGTCGAGTATCTGGCCGCCCACAACGAGCTCGTCGCCAGCGCTTGGGCCACCAAGATCGCCCACGAGATCGACCCCGAGGTTAAGATCGGCTGCATGCTCGCCGCCGGCACCTACTATCCCTACAGCTGCCGTCCGGGCGACGTTCGCCAGGCACAGCTCGACAACCAGGACAACTACTTCTTCGTCGACGTCCAGAGCCGCGGCTATTACCCGGCCTATGCCGTCAAGAAGCTCGAGCGTCTGGGCATCGATGTGGGCATGACCGACGAGGACCGCGAGATCCTGGCCGCCAACACCGTCGACTTCATCAGCTTTAGCTACTACAGCACCCGTTGCTCCGCCGGTGCCGACAACCCCGAGGTCGAGAAGACCCAGGGCAACGCCTTCGCCGGTGCTAAGAACCCCTACCTGCAGCAGAGCCAGTGGGGCTGGGCCATCGATCCGCTGGGCTTCCGTATCACCCTCAACGACCTGTACGACCGCTATCAGAAGCCGCTGTTCGTGGTCGAGAACGGTCTGGGCGCCAAGGACGTTGTCGAGGAGGACGGCTCCATCAACGACGATTACCGCATCGACTACCTGCGCCAGCACATCGCTGCGATGCGCGACGCGGTGACCGAGGACGGCATCGACCTGCTGGGCTACACCACCTGGGGCCCGATCGACCTGGTCTCGGCCGGCACGGGCGAGATGTCCAAGCGTTACGGCTTCATCTACGTGGACCGCGACGACGCCGGCAACGGTACCCTCAAGCGTTCCAAGAAGAAGAGCTTTGACTGGTACAAGCACGTTATCGAGACGAACGGCGAGGACCTGGCCTAAGGCTTTCCCAACAACCACAGCTTCCTAACCAAAACGCCCGGCGAGCAGCTTATGCCCGCCGGGCGTTTTGTTAAAAGAAGTGAAAGCACTCATTGGGGACGTACTTAAATGAGTGCCCGCAGAATGAGAGTGGATAATCTCCCGTTTTTGGCTTGTTTGTGGGCTCAAAGTGGGAGATTATCCACTCTCGTCATTTGTAGTCATTGGG
>JAIIUG010000198.1:0-1242 GCA_022739635.1 Collinsella sp.
AGCCTTACCGTCAAAAGCTATGCCAACGCGCTTGATGCAAGTCTCGATGATGAACTCGGCAGCTCAGCCACCTGTCTTCAAGGGCCACGGAAGCTCTCGATACGCCCTGCAAGTCAGTATCAACCGACAACTATTCAATAGCCCACTCGAGACAACAAAAGGGGGCTGGGAATCACTTCCCAGCCCCCTTAATTCATACTCTCGATTGAAGCAGAGCCATCGTTAGTCGATAGAAATCTTCGTGACGTTCTTCTTCTCGACAATCTTGGGAACCGTAACGGTCAGGATGCCGTCAGCATACTTAGCCGAAAGGCCCTCGCTCGAAGCGTCCGTCAGATACACGCCGCGCGTCGCGCTGTACGAGCCGAACTCCTTCTGGAGGAAGTTCTTGCCCTCGTTTTCGGCGCTCTCCTCGACGTTCACACTGATCGACAGGCGACCCTCATTGAGCTCGACGTCGATGTCATCCTTGGCGACACCGGTCAGATACGCCTTGACCTCGTAGCCATCGCCCTTGTCCTCAACGTCAACGGGGAACGCCTTGGAGGCAATCGAGCTATTCGCCAGGTCGGTCATATCATCAAACAAATCGAACAGCGAGCTAGCAGAAGGACGAACGCCAAAAACCGAACGATAAGGAACCATGCTTGCCATGTTTACCACTCCTTTTAAGGACTGCCGAGCCATCTTCTAGGTGGCTGGGACTTCTTTTGACGCTCATATATATGCCCAGCCGCTTCTTATATATACATCGACTATAAAGTTTTTTGAGTCCAGTACTATAAGCATATCTAAGTGTATTTGACTAAGGTTTTAGGAAGGTTAAGGTTCTTTGAACCGGCCCTTAAATAGTGCGTATATCCTCGGCAAATCAGCATAAGGGGCTTACAATGAGCGCATATGCGTTGTTGGTAACGAGCTAAAGGGCATCATGAACGACCAAAACCAAAACAATACGTTTAAGCCGGCTCAGGGGGAAGAATCTACCCCGCAGCCGACGCGGTTTCATCGCCCCCATATCTCGCAAGAACCCATCAACGATCCTGAGCCCGAGTATGTAACGAGAAATCGATACCAGACACTCGAGGATGCCCAAACAGGACGCAAGCATATGGGCGTCGCCTCAGGAGATCCCGTATATCTTAAAGACGCACCGTTATCAAAAAACAGCACAATCAATGCCGAGCCAACGAATGCGCCCGCAGCTCGAGAGCATAGAGGTCCTCGACCTAAGCAAACCTT
>JAIIUG010000199.1:0-1237 GCA_022739635.1 Collinsella sp.
GAACGAAGAATGCCATTACCCGCAATGGCGGCACCGATCATCTTCGGGCTCATTCCACGTTCAGGTGTCGCCGCAGTGTCCCCTCTTCGCATCTCAGGAATGCAGACAACGACAACCAACGTCAACACCATTGCGATGATATCTGCCGAAAGACCAATGAGATATGCACCGACAGACGAAATGAAACCGCCCACGCAAGCGGAGAGGGCATAAGAGGCATAGAAAACGAATCGCTCAACGACATTAAGTCTTACAAGCTGGTCCTGAGAGACGCTGTCAATGTAAATCGCTTCTATGGATCCGCTCACACATGCAACGGCAAAACCCTTGAGAGCGAACGCACCGATTAAAAGCAGAGGAGATCGAACGAGAAGCAGGGCGACGTAGTACCCAAGCATTCCCACAATGCCAACGAGGCCGCTCACCTTTCGTCCAAACCTGTCAGCAATATAACCAGTAGGAACCTCAAGAATGAACTTGCTCACTTGGTATGCAATCATCATGCTAGAAATCGCCACCATCGAAAATCCGACGAATTCAAGGTAAACCGTCAGAAAATACAAAATGGTGCTGAAGTTCGACAGAAAAACGAACGTCATATAAAGCAAAACCGTACGGTTTTTCATGCTCCACCCTCCAAGAGTCAGCAATCTAAATCGGAATCTTGGAAAAGCATGAGGGCAAAGCCGTCAGCCATGTGTTACAAGGCGTCAATAATCACTTGACGACACGAGGCCAAAAGGCCTCACGAAGCGAGATGACGCAATAGGTGCAGAAAAACCGTCTGGTGTCGATCGGTCCAGGCATTTTGTCGATAGCAAAAGTAGATGGGCAAGGCTACGTCATGCGAGCCTTCGATGGAGCACTCGCTCACCTCCAATCCATTTGATGCGAGAGAAGAGCCAGAAAAACTCAATATCAATCCCCCGGCTTGAAGAAACTCAACCTGCGCCCTGTTTCCGTATTCGACATCGCGGAAGCGGAAATTAACCAGCTGGGCTTCAGGACATTGATTGATTGCATTGAGACAGGGTGACAAATTAATGGGAACAGCGAGTCTGCCGCCCAGTAACTCACGAACGGTCATAGCACTCACAGATTGATGACCCGCCGGGCTCGAAAGAACCTTGAGCTCCTTTTCACCCAAGTATTTCGAAGAAAGGACACCGTCCCTTGGTTCCTCAAATGAGATGGCCGCATCCGAAATGCCAAGCACGAGTGATTCAAAGCATGTAGC
>JAIIUG010000200.1:0-1232 GCA_022739635.1 Collinsella sp.
GCAGTTCTTCTGGTGGATCTTCCTGATCCTGACCTTCCTGCTCCCTTACGGCATGGTTGTCGCCGAGCTCGGCACCACCTATGACGGCGAGGGCGGCATTTACGACTGGGTGCGCGATGGCTTGGGCGACAAGTGGGGCGCCCGCATTTCGTACTACTACTGGGTTAACTACCCGCTGTGGATCGCCTCGCTGGCCACCATGTTCCCCGATATTCTGGGCATGGTCTTTGGCGTCGAGTTCAATCTGATCGCCAAGATGGGTATCGATCTTGCCTTTGTGTGGATTGTCTACCTCATGGGTCGCTCCAAGGCGGCTGACTCCGAGTGGGTCCTCAACGGTGGCGCCATCATCAAGGTCGCCGTTGCCGTTATCGTCGGCGCTCTGGGCATTTGGTATGCCATGGAGAACGGTTTTGCGAACGACATGTCCGCTACCACGTTCCTGCCCGAGCTCACCAACACCAACGCTCTCGGCTACCTGTCGATCATCATCTTTAACTTCATGGGCTTCGAGGTCATCTGCACCATGACCGATGACATGGCCGATCCCGCTCGCGATATCCCCAAGGCCATCATCGTCGGTGGCCTGTCCATCGCCGTGATCTACCTGTTCGCCGGCTTTGGCATCGGCGCTGCGGTGCCGGCCGATTCCATCGACCCCGACTACGGCATGATCGTCGCAGTCCAGACCATGGTGGGCGACTCCATGATCTTTAAGGTCATCTGCATCGCCTTCCTGATCACCCTGTTCGCTAACATGGCCGCCTGGTCCTTCGGCGTTAACTCCGTCGCTCGCTACGCTGCCGAGCACGGCAACATGCCCAAGGTCTTCGCCTCGATGATCTCGGATGACGATATGCCCAACGGCGCCAACCTGGTCAACGCCATCGTTGCCTCCCTGGTGCTGTGCCTGCAGCTGGTTCCCATCGACGCCATCTCCAACGGTGTCTTCTGGATGCTCTTTGGCACCTCTGTCGTCTTCCTGCTGTTGACCTACATCCCGATGTTCCCGGCGTTCCTCAACCTTCGTAAGAACGACCCCAACCGCGAGCGCATCTTCACGTTCCCGTTTAAGGGCGCCATGATGAAGGTCATGCTGGCCATCCCCTGCATCGAGCTGGTCCTGGCCATCGTCGCAACGCTGGTGCCGTTCTCCGCCGCCGAGATTGGCGACAAGCTCCCGATGATCGTTATCTTCATCGTGCTCGTGCTCATCGGCGAGGTCGTCCGCA
>JAIIUG010000201.1:0-1223 GCA_022739635.1 Collinsella sp.
GGCCAAGCTTTCGGACGAGGCACGCGGGGTGTTTGTTAATGTTGACATGGGACGTTTGGGCGCCGGCTTTGAGGGGTTTGCCCCGCGCGAGAACGTGCACTTCAGGCGTCCCGGCGGCACTAACAACTATGTCCATGGCGGCATGAGCCTGCAGGAGCTCTGCGTGCCCGTTATCGGATTTTGGCGTGCGCGCTCGGGTTCCAAGGACTTTGTCGACACACGTGCGGCGACGCTGCGCGTGCTGAGCGAGGGACGCCGTGTGGCCAACTCGCTCTTCTCGGTCAACTTGATCCAAGAAGAACCCGCCCAAGGCAAGGTCTTGCCGTGCGAGTACGAGCTGGTGTTTACCGACGCAAGCGGCAACGAGGTGAGCGATACGGTCAAGGCGCATGCCAACAAGACTTCTGCTAACTCGCAGGATCGCGTGGTGCATGCCAAGTTTGCACTGCATGCGGCGGGTGGGTTCTCGGCCAAGGACCCGTACTATCTGGTCTGCCGCGATGCCCAGTCGGGCAAGATTGTTTGGCGCGAGACGTACACCATCGCTGTTTCGTTTGCCCCTGTTGCTGACTTTGGTTTTTAGGAGTGTGCCCTATGTTTGATAGCCATGACGACGATCTGTGGGAAGTTCCCTCGATTGATGTGAATCCGCCGGTGCAGGCTGCGGTGCCTGCAGGGGAGGCCGTGCCTGCTCCGGAGGCTGAGGCTGCTGCGCCTGCTCCGGAGGCCGTGCCTGTTCCGGAGCCGGCGGTCGCCGCTGCGCCCGATGAGGTTGCGGCGCCCGCCGAGGGCGAATCCTCGACCGATGGCTATGCCCAGGCTGCGGACCAGGCTCTTGAGGATGAGGGCTACGACATGGACACCCTGGACGGTAAGTTGCTCGAGCACTTTGGCGGCAAGATCGTGCGCAAGGACCTGACGGCCCTTATGAAGCGCGGTGCCAACGTGCCTACCTTTGTGCTGGAGTACCTGCTGGGCATGTATTGCTCAACCGACGACGAGGAAGCTGTCGAAGAGGGCCTCAACCGAATCCGTAGGATTCTCACCGATAACTACGTGCGCCCCGACGAGTCCGAGCGCATCAAGTCCAAGATCCGTGAGCTGGGCCGCTTTACCATCATTGACAAGGTGACGGCCAAGCTTGACGAGTACAAAGACATCTACGTGGCGTCATTTGCCAACCTGACCATCGAGCCGTTTGTGATGCCGGCCGAGTACGTGCG
>JAIIUG010000202.1:0-1217 GCA_022739635.1 Collinsella sp.
GGCCCGAAAGAAAGGTAGGAGGCCATGACGAAAGGTCTGCACGTGCCTTCCGAGATCGGCAAGCTCAGGAAGGTCTGCCTGCACCGTCCCGGCGACGAGCTCCTCAACCTGCCGCCCGACGAGCTCGAGCGACTCCTGTTCGACGACGTCCCGTTCCTGGAGGTCGCACAGCAGGAGCACGACACCTTCGCCCAGATCCTGAGGGACCAGGGCGTGGAGGTCCTCTACCTCGAGAACCTCGTCGCCGAGGTGTTCGACCAGGTCCCCGGCGCCCGCGCCGAGTTCACCGACCAGTACATCGCCGAGGCCGGCATCCGCGGCCAGCACATGCCGCAGATCGTCCGCGAGAAGCTGGACTCCATCGAGGACAACCTCGAGTTCGTCAAGAAGACCATGGCCGGCATGACCAAGGCCGAGATCGACATGCCCCTCACGGCGTCCACGACCCTCGACTCCCTGGTCAACTCCGAGTCCGAGTCCGACCTGATCATCGACCCGATGCCCAACCTCTACTTCACCCGCGACCCGTTCGCGGTCGTCGGCGAGGGCGTCAACCTCAACCGCATGTACTCGGTCACCCGCAACCGCGAGACCCTGTACGGCAAGTACGTCTTCAAGTACCACCCCGACTACAAGGACGTCTCCCTGTACTTCCGCCGCGACTGCCAGTTCCACACCGAGGGCGGCGACGTGCTGAACATCAACGAGAAGACCCTCGCCGTCGGCATCTCCCAGCGCACCCAGGCCGCCGCTATCGACGTCATGGCCCAGAACATCTTCTGGAACTCCGACTCCAAGGTCGAGCGCATCCTGGCCTTCGACATCCCGGTCTCGCGCGCCTTCATGCACCTCGACACGGTCTTCACCCAGATCGACGTCGATAAGTTCACGATCCACCCCGCCATCATGGGCACCCTGCGCGTCTACGAGCTGACCGCCGGCAAGAACCCGGGCGACGTGAACATCCGCCTGATCGAGGACACCCTCGAGCACGTCCTGGAGGACGCCACCGGCGTCGACCAGGTCAAGCTGATCCCCTGCGGCGGCGGCGACCCGATCGCGGCCTCCCGCGAGCAGTGGAACGACGGCTCCAACACCCTGTGCGTCGAGCCCGGCAAGATCTGCGTCTACGCCCGCAACACCGTCACCAACGACGTGCTGTACAAGGAGGGCCTGGACCTTCTCGTCGTGCCCTCCGCCGAGCTCTCCCGCGGCCG
>JAIIUG010000203.1:0-1217 GCA_022739635.1 Collinsella sp.
GGACTCATGGCGGCTGCGGAGCGCGGGCTCGCGGTGTTTGTGATGGAGCCGCTGCTGGGCGGGCGTCTGGCAGGCAAGCTGCCGCCGCGGGCCCGCGCCGTGCTCGATGGCGCTCGTGACCCGCATTTGCGCACTCCTGCCGCTTGGGGGCTTTCGTGGGTGTGGAACCATCCTCAGGTGACGATGCTGCTTTCGGGTATGACCAATACCGCGCAAGTGGATGAGAACGCGGCGTTGGCCGATCGGGCCCTGCCGGATTCGATGACAGTTACTCAGCTTGATGCCATCGCACGCGTGCTGACGGAGTTTGAAAAATCGAATCGCGTGCCCTGCACGGGATGCGGCTACTGCATGCCATGTCCCAAGGGTATCAACATTCCCGCCTGCTTTGCCGCCTACAACGCGAGCTATGCGCACAGCTGGTTTACGGGGCTGTCGCAATACTTTACGGCGAGTGCGGTGCGCACGAGCGAGCCCAAGCTGGTGAGCAATTGCGTCAAGTGCGGCAAATGCGCGCGCCACTGCCCGCAGCATATCGATATCCCCGAGCGTCTCGATGGCGTGCGCCGACGCTTCCAGCCGGGCCCCGTAACGGCCGCGCTTAAAGCCTTTTGCAAAACGCGTTCCTGATGCCCCTTTTATAACTCGCGGTGGAATAGCTTCTGTTTGCGGCAGAATAGGGGCCAAACAGGAACTATTTCGCCGCAACTGAAGGGGGCTGTCGTGGGCCATCGGGATTCATGTGATGATTTGCGTGAGGTTCGTTGGGGCGTTTTGGGCGCTGGGCACATTTCTCATCGATTTGCATCGTCGCTCAAGAAGGTCGACGGGGCACGGTTGGTGGCTGCGGCCGGTCGCACTCCTGCACATGTCGAGGAATTTTGCCGAGCGTTTTCGATCGATGCTGCGCATGGCCATGCCTCGGTCGACGATAACGGCAATGCGGCTTATGACGCGCTGATTGCCGACCCCGATGTCGACGCAATCTACTTGGCGCTTCCGCATGGCATGCATACGCGTTGGGCCTGTCGCGCGCTGTGCGCCGGAAAGGCCGTGCTGTGCGAAAAGCCGGCCGTTTTGAGTGAGGAAGAGGCTCTCTCGATCGCCTCCACCTCTCGCGAGCGCGGCGTGCTGTTTATGGAGGCAATGAAGAATCGGTTTTGCCCGATGCGCGCTCGCGTGAAGGACTTGTTTGCGTCGGGTGAGCTTGGCCGTAT
>JAIIUG010000204.1:0-1200 GCA_022739635.1 Collinsella sp.
TATTATCAGGGACTTCTGCTGTATATCGGTAACATGAAGAAACTTGAAACCTATGTTCCTGCACAGGATAAGAACAGGAGATGTATCAATGTGAAGCTGGGCGAAATCTCCACATTGACGAAAGTTCCGCCATTCTCCTATCAGGAATTCATGAATAGGAGTAGCACGATAGACGTTATGTGGTTTCAGCCTAATTCTTTGGGCAGCGAGGTGATGATGCCCGATAGTTTCTTTGAGGTAGAGCATTCTACGGATATTCAGAATTCTCTCTGTAAGTTTGCCGACCTCCAGTGTTTCAATGCCCAGATGTTTATCGTGGCTGATGCCAGGCGCCATGATGAATTTATAGCCAAGTTGAGCCATGATTATTTCAAGCCTATCTCGGATAGGGTGAAATTTGTAAGTTATGACAAGCTTGATAGATATTATGAGGGGCTGATGACGCAGAGAAAGAGTTCGCTTATTCTCTGATGATAGGATTGGCTTGTCTATATTATCTATAAATAGAAGAGGTATTTGTATATACTAATTAGAAAGTGGTACACTTTTAAATTAGTATATACAGAAGTGTCAGGTTTTTACGAATGCCTGAAATCCGTCATATTATTCATTTTAAGAATTAGAAAATATGGATTTTTTTGATTTGTTGTTCGGTGGCGGTGAAGCCATACAGAGTATCTTTCAGCTAGGGTTTATCCCTAAAGAAGAGGACTTTAGAGAGTTTTCGAGTGTAGAATATCAACAGTTCAATGAGAAAGAGTGTGACATTTGCGGCAAGATGTACACATTCAATTCAGACTTGCCTGTTTCAGGAAATGATATTTATGCCTTCAGCGAGAAAGAGAAGGAGTTTATGCTGAAAGGGGCTGAGATTATTGACAACCTCTGTGAAAAGAAGACCTTCATCTCGGATGATGTAAAACTTCGATATGTTGCCACCTTATTGCCTGGCGTGTTCTCTGAAGGGACAAAATATGCTTGTAATGAAGAGTAATCTATGCAAAAATGAAAAAGGGGGTGTGTCATGGATTTATGTCACACCCTTTTTGAACTACTTAACAGGGCGACAAGTTTGTGTCCGTAATTACTCCGGGCGATGCCCTGGGCTAGGGCCAGGAACATGCTTGCTGATGGCGTTGACATCAATCTGATCATGAAGTATTCCGGTCTTACCCAGGAACAAATAGAAAAATTGAAATA
>JAIIUG010000205.1:0-1195 GCA_022739635.1 Collinsella sp.
CCTTGATTATCAACTTCATCCGAACACCTCCCACATTCATCCGAACATGTTCGGATGAATGTGGGAATCCGATACCCTGAGGGCCGGATCGGCCGGCCCCGGGAGATCGGAGGACGGTATGTCCGGGAAGAGCAAGAAGGTCGCCGGGGAGGCGGTCCCGAGGGCCTACGGCAGGCTCACCAGGCACGAGCGGGACACGGTCCAGAGGATGCTGGAGCGCAGGGCCTCGTGCAGGGAGATCGCGAGGGAGCTGGGCAGGTCGCCCTCGACGGTGAGCGCCGAGGTGGCGTCGCACAGGTTCGTCACGGCGCCCCAGCCAAGGCGCGGCGAGCGGGTGGACGCCTCCACCGACCTGTCGGCGGCCTGCCCGCGCCTGGCGGCGTGGCCGCGCTGCTGCAACGGCTGCGGGCGGTACCGCGCGATCGGCTGCAAGCGCCGCCCGCACGTCTTCTACGAGGCCCGCGCCGCGCAGCTGTGCGCGGACTCGGTGCTCGTGTCGTCCAGGCGCGGGATCGACGCCGACGAGCCGGCCGCGGCGGCGAGGCTCGAGGCCATCAGGGACTGCCTGCGCCGGGGGCTGTCGCCCGAGCAGATGGCGGCCCGCAACGGCGGGCCGGTGGACCTGTCGCCCTCGACCATCTACCGCTGGGTCGCGGCGGGCTACGACGGCATGACCAACATGGAGCTCAGGCGCAAGGTCGGCTACAGGCCGCGCAAGCGCGCCGCCGGCCGGGCGGCCACGCGCCACTCCGCCCGCAGGTCGTATGCCGCGTTCCTCGCCCTCGGGGAGGACGCGCGCGCCGCGGCCTGGGAGATGGACACCGTCGAGGGCGCCAGGGAGGACTCCGCCTGCCTGCTCACGCTGCTCCACCGCCCCAGCAGGCTCCAGCTGGCGCTCCTGCTCGAGGCGAAGGACTCCGGGTGCGTCGCGGACGCCCTGGGCGGCATCCGGGCGATCCTCGGCGCCGACGGCATGCGCCGCGTCTTCCGCGCCGTGCTCACCGACAACGGAGCGGAGTTCTCCGACGAGGCCGCCATCGCGACGCTCCTCGGCGAGGGGCCCGGCGAGACGAGGCTGTTCTACTGCGACCCGCGCCGCAGCGACCAGAAGGGCGCCTGCGAGCGAAACCACGTCGAGATAAGGAAGCTGCTGCCCAAGGGCGCCGGGCTCAGGTTCGACCGGCTCGCCCCGGCG
>JAIIUG010000206.1:0-1194 GCA_022739635.1 Collinsella sp.
GCTCGGAGATTGCCTCGTCATTGGCCTTCGACTCGTCCTTGAGCTTAAAACGAACGCGGGTAATGCAGTGTGCGACGCATTTGACGTTGGACTTACCGCCAACCAGCTCTACGATCTGGGCAGCAAGATCGTCGTATTTACCTGCCATGATCTGTCCTCTCTTTTCCAAATTTCGACAAAAATATCCCCTACCGCGAGCCGGTACCTTGCCCACAGTTAGAAACCAAAAAGAATTGTTGCGATTGCCGCCGGGCTGGCGGCTTTACTCATTCGGTCTGCGAAGCCGATCGCAGACGGTTGATATGCATCATCAGATACAAGAGCTCCTCGTCCGAGCAACTCTGCTTGAACTCTTTCTCGAACACGCGGTTGATGGCGTACGCGCACTGGTATGCCTCGGGAAAATCGCGGGCGGCCTGCATAAACAGCGAGGAGTTCTCGGTCTGCGTGCAGCTGCCCTTAACAAGGCGGCGAACCAAAAAGCGCAGGTGCGCAAGAAAGCGAATGTAGCTATACGACGCCGTGTCGAGCGAGCAGCCGAGCTGCTTTTCCACGGAATGGGTCACCTCGTCGAGCACGCGGGTGCTCTTCATGATGAAGTCCATGTCCTTGGCGCGGCCCATGCCGTCGACCTCGGCGTTAACGATATGGAGCGCGATGCTCGTGGCCTCGTTCTGACCCAGCTTGGCGCCGGTGTGCTTTTGCACGATGGCGAGCGCGGCCTGACCGATCTCGAGCTCACGCGGGTAGATGAAAGCCACCTCATGCTCGAGCGGGTTGGGAGCGCTGATCTGGTCGTCGTCGCGCTGAACGGCAAACTGCAGGTGATCTGCCAGGATAAAGGGCAGGCCACCGGACAGCTTGCAACCAAGCTGCTGGGATGCGAAGCAGGCAATGTCGCTTGCCGCGAGCAGAACGTCGTCGGGAAGTGTGCCGACCATATCCTGCAGGCTCTCGGGAACGTTATAGAATTTGCGCTGGATGAGAGACTCATCGGCAAGCTCGTAGGGCATCTCGTGAAAACCGATGCCCTTGCCAAAGACAACAACCTCTCGGCCGTCATCGCTGGCGGCAAGAGCAACGTTATTGTTGATCTTCTTTAAAATGAGCATGAAAAAACTCCTCGGACATCGGCGCTAGACGACGGGGCGATATTCCTCGTCTTCTATTATGCGCAAGTGATGCCTCCCGAGG
>JAIIUG010000207.1:0-1190 GCA_022739635.1 Collinsella sp.
AACTGGTACTGCTCCGACGTGCAGGTGCGCGGCAAGTACCCGTTCTATGCCAAGCGCTTCTGGGCCGAGAACGATGTCGAGCTCGTGATGGAGGACGGCGACCTGCAGGATATCGCCGACGGCAAGGTCGATTTCTACACCTTTAGCTACTACATGTCCGGCACCGTGGGCACCCACAAGGACCACGAGATGACCGAGGGCAATATGACCTTTGGCGGCAAGAACCCCTATCTGGAGTCCACCGACTGGGGCTGGCAGATCGATCCGCTGGGCCTGCGCATCGCGCTCAACGAGATTTACGCCCGCTACGAGATTCCGCTGATGGTGGTCGAGAACGGCATGGGCGCCTACGATGAGGTCGAGGAGGACGGCTCCATCCACGACCCGTATCGTATCGCCTACTTGCAGAGCCACGTCAAGGCCATGGGCGAGGCCATTGCCGACGGCGTCGACCTGATCGCCTACACCTGGTGGGGCCCCATCGACCTGGTTTCCGCCGGTACCGGCGAGATGCGCAAGCGCTACGGCTTCATTCACGTCGATAAGTACGACGACGGCACCGGTACCTACGAGCGCCGCCGCAAGGACAGCTTCTACGCCTACCAGAAGATCATCAAGTCCAACGGTGCCGAGGGCCTGGAATAAGGGGTTCCCACCATGTCTTCTCGTAAGATCTTGTTCCTTGATGTCGATGGCACGATCACCGACTATGAGGGCAATATCCCCGCGTCTTGCGTGGCGGCCATCCAGACCGCCCGCGCTAACGGGCATCTGGCCTATATGTGCACGGGTCGCAGCAAAGCCGAGGTACCGCCCGAGCTTGAGGCCATTGGCTTCGACGGCATGCTCGGCGGCAACGGCTCCTATGTCGAGTCGGCGGGCGAGGTGGTGATGCACCAGCTCATTACGGCTGACCAGTGCCGCCATATCGTAGACTGGCTGCACGACCGTGGCCTCGAGTTTTATCTCGAGAGCAACAACGGCCTGTTCGCGAGTGAGAACTTCCGCGAAGCTGCGCGCCCGGTGCTGAGGACCTATGTCGGTCGCAAGGGCGTGGAGGGTGCCGACGAGCTCGAGACCGACGACGTCATGCATGGCATGGTCTACGGCGCGCCGCTCTACCGCGATGACCTCAATAAGGTGAGCTTTATCCTGTCGAGCTATCAGGACCATCTGGATAGCATCGAGGA
>JAIIUG010000208.1:0-1188 GCA_022739635.1 Collinsella sp.
CTACTATTTTCATCTTATTTATTTTTATTGATTATTCTGGTTTATGACTCCCGTTCACCCAGTTTTGCATCCATAAAAAGGATAGCACTGTCTCCGGCTTTCCTTAGCCGACTAACAATATTGAGTACATTCGCTTCTTCTTCTACCTGCTCACGAACAAATTGCCACAAGAAGTTCTGAGTGGCATTGTCTTTCTCTTCGGATGCTACCTGTACCAATTCATCAATCAGTTTGGAAACATGTTTTTCATGCTCCAAAGCATGTTCGAATACTTCAACAGGGTTACCCCAACCTTGTGGAACCACATCGACCTTGTCCACTTTCGGGGTTGCCTCACGCTTAATCATGTACTCAGCAATGGCATATGCATGCCCGATCTCTTCTGCAGATTGTTTCTGCATCCAGCGAGCCATTCCGGAAAAGCCCTCTCTTTCCAGATAAAAAGACATCGATAAATACAGGTTGGCAGACCATAATTCTGCTGTGATTTGCTCATTCAGAGCATTTTGCAATTTTTCAGTCATGATGAATCAAACTTTTAATGTTAATAATAAATCCAAATTATCTCTCTTCTTTAAGAACAAGCATGGGCTTGTTTCAAGATTTCAATTAATACCGGACGTATCCCGCTGATAAAACATTCCACGGCGATCACCATTAGAATAAGTCCCATCAGTCTCATCATTACATTGTTTCCCGTCTCTCCCAAGATTTTTAAAAGCTGGGTGGACGCGCACAGAATAAAGAAGGAAAGAATGCAGACCAAAGCGATTACGCCAAGCAATACTATTTTGAAAGTATATTCCGAAGCATCTTCCATCAATGTTATTCCACTGGAAATCGCTCCCGGACCGCATAACATCGGAATGGCAAGAGGTGTGATGGTTATATCTTTGGAATATTCTTTTCGTTCAGTTTCATTCAGTTTCACATGGGTGAAATGTGCCTGCAACATATCATATCCGATTTTAAAGATGATGATACCTCCCACAATCCGGAATCCGTTTGTTGAGATGCCGAAAAAATGAAACAGAAACCTGCCCGATAATGTAAAAAGGACTAATATGATAAATGCAATGGTACATGCTTTCAAGGCGATATATCTGCGTTCTTTCGTATCCATTCCATCAGTCATTTGCAGGAATACCGGCATTACTCCAAGAGGGTCCATCAAGGTGAATAGCGAAG
>JAIIUG010000060.1:0-13187 GCA_022739635.1 Collinsella sp.
TGCGTCCGTGTCGGACAGGCCCTCGAGCATCTCGGTCATGAGTTCGTCGTCATCGAACTCCGAGATGGCCTCGGCGGCCTGTGCCGTATCGAGCTGGGCGAACACCTGCGCGCGCAGGCGCGGATCGAGCTGCTCGATGATGTCAGCGATGTCGGCAGGATGCAGCTCGCCAAGCGTCTTGTGCGACACCGAGAGCTGGATGTTTTTAGTCGAGCGATCGAGCAGGTCCATATAAGACCAGGCGATAATGTCCTCGCTGAGCGGCTTGCCCAGGTGCTTCATAAAGCCCTCGACGACGTGCTCGAGCGCGGGGCTGATTGCACGCAGCAGACCGCGGGCACCGACCTCGGCACCCAGCAGGCGCAGCTGATTTTCGCCCGACATGGAGAACTTGATGTCGTTGACGCGCACGACCTTCATGCCCTGTGTGTCGACAATCTGCTTGTTGAGAACATCGCGCGCCAGCAACAGCTCGGTCGGCTGCAGGTACGAAAAACGGATTTCGGTGGCCGGCGACTTAAGGTGCACGCCCGTCTCGTCGATACGGTCGACCCATTTGCGCCAGCTGATCATAAACGGCGTCTTGCCGGGACCACGGAACGCGAGCGACGTCACGTGCGGAAAAACTTCGCCGGTTGCAATGCCAAAATCGTTCACAACGCCGAGCTTTTCGCCATCGACGTCCAAGACCGGCAATTTGAGCATCTCACTCAGATAATTCAATGGTGCTCCCCATCATTATTCCTGCGGACCGCGTGACCATGCCGGCACGCAATTCGTGGACTTTTAGACATATATACGCATGCGCAGGCGGCACGCCGCTCGGCGCTCACACCCCGTGCACGCGCAGAAAGCACCTGCATGGGGTCATCGACTGTATGGTCGAGGTTTGGATTTCACCTGTAACCTTTCTCTTGACCCTCATTAACCGCAGTAACTATAGCATCAGCATCGCGCTGCGGCACCGAATTTATGCGCTGCACATTGCAGGCATACCAAACACTGACGTATCCGTGACATAGTCATTGGGGACGTTCTTCAATGACTAGTCCGTGGTGTCGTCGTCCTCGGGAAGTTGGGGGAACACGGCGTTTTTGGGCATGGAAACCTTGGTGAGCGAGGTGAGCTTTTTGCTCAATGCCGTGTCCGTCTTGACCAGGTCGCTGAGCGTCACGATCTTGTAGCCGTCGGCGACAAGGCCGTCGATAATCTGCGGCAGCGCCTCGAGCGTCTGCTCGGCGCACTCATCGCTATCGGTGAGCAGCACAATATTGCCCGGCGTCACCGAATCGAGCACGGTCGATACTTGCTCGTCAGCGCCGTTGAGCAGCCAGTCGCCCGAATCGATATTCCACGAAACCACGGCGGACACCAGGTCCATCGAGTCGATCCAGTTTTGCTCGTCAAACGCGGCGTAGGGGGCACGCAGCAACATCGTCTCGACGCCGGTCGCCGACTTAATCGCCTCGGTGCCCTTCGTGATCTGCTTGCGCACCGTCTCGCGATCCTCGCCCTTGAGCGAATCATCGCTGTAGCTGTTGGAGCCGATCTCGCACCCGGCATCGACAATCGCTTTAGCAGTAGCGGGCGAGGCTTCCGCGGCATCGCCCGAAAGGAAGAACGTCGCCGTGACGCCCTTTTCCTTGAGCACCTGCAAGATCTGCTTGGTCGCGCCGCTCGGACCCTCGTCAAATGTCAGGGCCACGTACTTTTCGTTGCCCTTGGGCGCTACGCTTGCGCACTCGACTACGCAGTCGGTGGCGGGCACGACCTCGCCGCGGTCCTGCGTCTTGCCCGACTGCTCGCCGACCCATACCTCGGAGCGGCCCTGAACACCCCAGGTTTTGACATACTCAATGGCACCCGTGCCCTCGACCTTGAGCTTGGGCTCGATAACCGTTGCCTGGACCTCGTGCTTTTCGTAGGTGTTACGGCCATCCTTGACCGTCACCTTCTCGCCGCCCGTGAGCTCACGACTATCCCATTTGCCTTGCTTCACGCGCTTGCCGTCGACCTTCACCGACAGCTTTTCGCCGCCATGGCGCTTGAGCACGCTGTCGTCGACGGCCAGCAGATCGCCGGCGTCGTACGTTTCGGTCAGGCTTTGATCGTCGATAAGATTCTGCAACGTAGAACCCACGCGCACCGCGGTCTTTTGCCCGTTGAGTTCCACGTCCACGCTGCGGTTGACGTAGCCCACGACGGCAGCGATAAACAGCACGAGCGCGCAACCCACGGCGATGAGCGCATAGGGCAGGCGAGACGGACGACGCGGCGAGCGCCCGTTGCCGATACGCGCGCTGCGATCGCTAAACCCACGGCTATGGTTGAGGTACATCGCGCCGGGCTTACGGCGACGTCGACGCTGACCACTGGGCAGCTGCCCCAGGTCGCGGTGCGCCGTCGGACGCGCACCCGAACGCCCGTTTAAGTTAGATTCGTTTTGGCGCATGTGCCCTCCCCCATAAACACAGCGAGCCGGAGCAACATGTCTCCGGCTCGCCTCCCATCATTTGGTACGTCTCTATTTGCTAGCTTTTGACGAGCCCCCGCTCGCCTTTTGATATTCGTCCTTAAAGGCCTTGAACATACCGCGCGTCTTGCCGAGCTGCTTGCCCAGTGCACGACTGCCCTTGTCCACGGCGACCGATCCCTTGTCATCGAGCACCTTGGCGCCCTTCTTGACCTTATCGCCTACCACGACACTGGCCTCGGCAGCCTTGGCGGCCGCGCCGCCCGAATACCCGAGCGCCTTGACCTCGTCCGAGACAATCATCGCGCCGTTCTCGTAGCCGCGCAGCATCGTCGGCGGCACCTGCGTGTCGCCCACCAACACGCTCGAAGCGGCACCGGCGGTCACGTAGAACATCTGCACAATACCCGAGCGCGGCTTGAACTCAACGTCCGAGCAGTAGCCCACGACATCGCCCGATTCCGTGCGAACGTCCATGCCGACCCAGATGATGCAATCGTCCAGGTTGATATCGAGGCGCTTGGCCGCGGCGGCATCGTAGGTGCCCTTGACGTCATCGACCGCGACAGCACCCTCATAGACGCCGATGGCATCGAGCGCCACAAAGCGGTCGGGACGCTCGATCATACCCGCGATATCGGACTGGCGGACCATAAAGCCCACCACGCGCGTGCCGCCCGGGGTAAAGACGGGAAAGTGAATCTTGCCGAGCTTTTTAGGGCTGCGCGGCGTGCCGTCCTTTTTGGTGCGCTTGTCTTCGGCAGGCTTACGATAAACCTTGACGCCGACAAAATCCCCTGCGCGCATTATGCCTCGGTCGAGGGCTCCGTGGCCTCGGTGTCGGCCTCAGCGACGTTCTCGACCACGACGTCGGCAGCGGGCGTCACGTTGCCGCCCGAGATGGCGTCGTTGAGCTGCTCGCGAAGCTGGTCCATGCGCTCGCGGGCCAGGTCGACCTTGGCGCGCAGGTCATCGGTCTTGGCGTCGACCATCGGACCAAAGTCGTTGACCGCGGCACGAGCCTCCTCGGCACTGTGCTCGTAGGTGTCACGCATGTTGTCCCAGGCATCGTTGGCGATATCGGCGGCCATGGCGCGGGTCTCGGCACCCGAGCGCGGGGCCAGAGCAACGCCGATGATAGCGCCGGCGGCAGCACCAAAGAGCGCACCGGAGACAAAGCTGAAAGTCTTTCCCATGATCATTCCTCTCCTGCGGGCACCTCGATGCCCACCGTTTGAATGCTGTCCATTATACCCGCAGCGCAACACTTGCCGTCGCGCTCATCTGCGTACGGTAAAGGCGCAGGTACATGATGGTGATAAGCGAGTGAGCCTACTCCTGAGGCGCAACCGGCATGGCCACCGTGGCGGCCGGGTCTTCGCCGGCGCCATCGACGAGCGGCAGGCTGCCCTCGTGCGCCGAGCCGGACGGAGCCGTTGCCGCACCGCCAAAGACGGCCGCGGGGGCCTCGTGGTTCTCGACGACCGCGCCCTCGGTATCGATTGGCATCTGCGGCTCGTCGTCAAAGCTCGGAACGCCTTGGGGCTCCGCAGACTCGGGCCCAGCAGGCGCCTCGGCAACGGGCTCAGCGCCGGCGTCGGCAGGAGCGTCGTCCTCGGGCGCATCCTCGGCCACGTCCTCGCCGTTCGCAGCGGCAACGGCCTCGTGCGGGTCCTTGCCCTCGGCCTCGGCGCGCATGCCCAGCACCAGGTTGCGCAGGCCAGCGACCGTGCCTTCCACGTCGGGGGCCGGCTGGTCAGCGTGCAGGTACGCCCAGTCCATCATAAAGGTCGCCGATGACAGCGCGCCAATGGCCAACGCGTCGTCGGGACACGAAAGCTCAACCTCAAAGACACGTTCATCATGCTCGCTCACGCGGGTGCGACCGCACGAGATGCTGCCGGCAAGACCGGTCTCGTTCATGAGCTCGACCGTCACGTGCTCCAGCAGGTGGCAAAGCTCGGTCTGGCCCATGCAGTCCTGGAACTCGCGACCCGAATCGCCCAGGCACAGATGCTTGGCAATCGCGGGCACCAGGTAGTACACGCGCGCCGTGGCCTCGATATCCTCCGAGGTCATGAGCGGCATGCCGGGGTTCACCAGCACGTGCGCGCAAATCTTGTCCTCGCTGACGGTGACCTTAAGGATGTTGAACAGGCCTGCCATAACTCTCCCCTACTCGTCCTTGCCCTACTCGTCGCCATCGTGCGGATCCACAGAGCCCGCACCCGACGCCGCCGGCTTCTCTGCCGGGGACTCGGAATCCTTCTTATCGGTTTCGGCCGGAGCGATCACGCGAATGAGCGAGATACGCTGGCCACGCATCGACTGTACCTTGAACTTGTACCCCGCGACCTCAAACACCTCTCCGATGTCGGGCACCGAGTCGCAAAGCTCCAAGATCCAGCCGGCGATGGTCTCATAATCATCGCTTTCCTCGAGCGGCCAACCAAGCTCAATCGCGTCATCGCACGAAAAACGCCCATCGACGAGCCACTCACGGCGCGAGAGGCGCGTGAGGTACTTGTTGTCGGGGTCGAACTCGTCCTCGATCTCGCCGACGATCTCCTCGACGATGTCCTCGATGGTGATGATGCCGGCCGTGCCGCCGTACTCGTCCACGACGACCACAATCTGGTCGTGCGAGGTCTGCATCTCGGACAGCAGCGGCAGGATGTCCTTGGTGTCGGGCACAAAGGTGGCATCGCGCAAAAAGCCAGCGATGGGCTGGTCGCCCTTGCCGTCGAGCGCGGGCTGGATCAGATCCTTGATGTGCGCGATGCCCGCGACGTTGTCGGGATCCTCGTGATAGACGGGGATGCGGCTAAAGCCGGTCTGGCGCATGGTGGACAGCACGTCAGCGACCGTCTCGTCGTCCTCGCACATGGTGGTGTCCACGCGCGGCACCATGACCTCGCGGGCAACGGTGTCGCCCAGGTCAAAGATCTCGTGGATCATGCGCTTTTCCTCGTCGAGCAGGTCGTCCTGCTCCGAGACCATGTACTTGATCTCTTCCTCCGAGACATTCTGGCGGTCATCGGCGCTCTTGATGCGCAGGATGCGGGCCAGGCCGTCAGAGCAAGCACCGGTCAGCCACACGAGCGGGCGGGCGATCTTTTGAAACACGGAGAGCGGTCCCACGACCTGTTTGGATACGCCCTCTGCGTTAGCAAGACCGATGCGCTTGGGCACGAGCTCGCCGATCACGATGGACACAAAGGCGACGGCGACGGTGATGATGACCGGCGCCAGGCCGCGCGCGATGGCGGAAAGCGGCGCGATGCCAAAGCTCATGAGCCACGTGGCGAGCGGGTCGGACAGGCTCGTCGAGGCGACGGCGGACGAGGCGAAGCCCACGAGCGTGATGGCGACCTGGATGGTGGCGAGCAGTTGGTCGGAATCGGCGGCAAGCTGAACGGCGCGCTCGGCGCGCTTATCGCCCTCCTCGGCATCGTGTTCCAACACGGCGCGCTTAGCCGTGGTGAGAGCCATCTCGGACATAGAGAAGTAGCCGTTGATAAGCGTCAGAACGAGCGTGGTAATAAGGGAGATGGTTATGTCCATCGGGAGTTTCTCGAACCTCCAAGATTCGGGACGTTGGCAGGAGACGTACGTAGCGGATAGGGCAGTTGCGCCGGTCGCCCGTGCGAGCGGGGCCGTGGGCGCGGTCGCTAGATTACGAAGAGGATCACCGCCATGAACTGGAAGATGCTGCCGGCGAGCACCCACAAGTGGAAAACACTGTGCAGATAGCGCACGTTTTTGGCGATATAGAACGGCACGCCCACGGTATAGCACACGCCGCCAACGGCGAGCAGGGCAAGCGCCACGGGGTTGAGCAGCGACACGAGCTCGGGCAGCTTAAAGACGACGAGCCAGCCCATCAGCAGGTAGACCAGGCCGCTTACCCAGTGCGGCTGACGCTCGCGCAAAAAGCACTCGAGTGCGATGCCGATGATGGCGATGGCCCACACGGCAAAGAACAGCGCAGGGCCGCCGTCGTTTGCGAGCGTGATGAGGCAAAACGGGGTATAGCTGCCGGCTATGAGCAGGTAAATGCAGCTGTGGTCGATGATGCGAAACACGCGCTTGGCGCGAGCGGGCTGAATCGCGTGATAGAGCGTGGAGGCCAAGTATTCGAGGATGATACTGACACCATAGACAATCGCCGCGGCCATGTGGGCCGGGCCTCCGCCGCGCAGGGCAGCGAATACGATCAGGAGCACCAGGCCCGCGATACCCAGCAGGCAGCCGACACCATGGGTGACGGAGTTCATGATCTCCTCGCCCACCGTGTAGTGTGGAACGGCCGCGGTCTTGGGTCGCGGCTTGGAACTGTCGCTCGAATCGGACATGCCGGTTACATCCTCCAACGTAAAGAGTTCTCAACACTATATCAAAGCGTCTGGGTACGTGCGAAATTTGCACCATACGTGACCCTTTGTTTACCCATTCTTTGCCTGTTGACGCATCAACGGCGAACATCCATAATGCGCTTGTTTTAAATGTTGATGTATTAACATCTTATAGGAGAATACCGCATGGCTCAAAACGCACATTCCCATCGAAAGCTCAAGATAGCCGGCATCGTTGCACTGGTGGCTGTCGTTGCGCTGCTCGGATTTGCCGGCAACTTTCTGTTTGACTTCGCGCTGAATCCCCGCGCTCCATACACCATGAAGATGATGCAGGACGGCAAGGACGGCAAGGAAAGTGAGCAGCCGGATGCCGAGGGAACCGAGGCACGGGCATGGTTTAAAGAGAACCGCGAGAGCAGTAGCCTCACCGCAGATGACGGAACCGAACTTGCCGCTTGGTATTTTGCCGCCCCAGAGAGCACGCACAATTACGCTATCTGCCTACACGGATACACCGATGAGCCCATCGGTATGGCCCGATACGCCAAACGATTCCATGACCGCGGCATGAACGTGCTCGCACCTGCCGCCCGTGCCCACGAGCGCTCCGGCGGCGACTATATCGGCATGGGCTGGCCCGAGCGGCTCGATGTCGTCGCATGGATCGAGCGAATCGTTCAGGCTGACCCCGAGGCGCGCATCCTGGTCTTTGGCGAGTCGATGGGCGCGGCGACTGCCATGAATGTAGCGGGGGAATCTGTGCCCGCAAATGTGAAATGCATTATCGAGGACTGCGGTTATACAAGCGTTTGGGACGAGTTTTCTCTGCAGCTCAAGGATGTATTTGGGCTGCCCAGTTTTCCTTTGCTCGATGTGGCCAACCTGGTGTGCAACGTGCGCGCAGGCTACGACTTTCATAAGGCAAGCAGTGTGGAGCAACTCAAACACGCGACGGTTCCCATGCTGTTTATCCACGGCGACCAGGACACCTTTGTGCCGTACGACATGCTCGACCAAAACTACGACGCGTGCGCCAGCAAGGTCAAGCAAAAGCTCACCATCCATGGCGCCACCCACGCCAAGAGTGCGCAAGTTAACCCCGAGCTCTACTGGAACACGGTCGACGACTTCCTCGGAAAGAATTTTTAGGCAAAAAGCAACGTCCGGGGCTTTATCTGGCCCCCTATTTTCGGAAGTATGCGGCAAAATCTGGAACTGCCGACCAGACCGCAGTTTTATCAACAATTTATCAGGGGTTTTGTTGCCAAAAAACGTCGTGTGCTCGGCGGTCTCGAAATTTGCCGCATACTTCCGGAAAACCGCCCGCGAGCGCTGTGCTCGCGGGCGGTTTTTGCTTGAATTACGCCACGAATGCGCTTGTTTTGTCCAATAGCTAGGCGCTATTTGACCTCGATGAGCTCGTACTTGCTCGTGCCCAGGCCGATCTTCTCGGCATGCGCGATGCACGCGCGCCAGTCGGTGTCGGGATGCGTGATGCAGAAGGGATCCTTGGCCTGCTCGCCCTCCAGATGCTCGTGGTTGTGCTCCATCTTGGCGGCGCTGTCGGTAAGCTCGGTGTTAGGCAGCGGCTCGGACGCCAGGACGGCGTCGGCGCAGGCCTGGTCGATGGCGACCGGGTCGAAGCTCGCGAACATGCCGATGTCGTTGACGATGGGCGTGTCGTTTTCGGGATGGCAATCGCAGTTGGGACTGATGTCCATGGCGAGCGAAATATGGAAACTGGGGCGATCCTGGACAATGGCCTTCGTATACTCGGCGATCTTGTAGTTGAGGACGTCGGCCGCGGCATCATAGTCGGGCTTGATGCAGTCCTGGTTGCACGCCGCAATGCAGCGTCCGCAGCCCACGCAGCGATCGTGGTCGATGGCAGCCACGTGAACCGTGCGGGTGCTGCCGTTGGCAAGCTCGCGCTCACGCGTACCGTCAAACGTGATGGCGCTGTGCGCGCAAATCTTCTCGCAGGCACGGCAACCTACGCAGTTGGTAGTATCGACGCTCGGCTTGCCGGCGGCATGCTGCTCCATCTTGCCGGCACGGCTGCCGCCTCCCATGCCCAGGTTCTTCATGGCGCCGCCAAAGCCCGCCTGCTCATGGCCCTTAAAGTGCGTAAGGCTGATCACGATGTCGGCATCCATGAGTGCCTGGCCGATCTTTGCCTCGCGCACGTACTCACCGCCCTCGACCGGGACGAGTGCCTCGTCGGTGCCCTTGAGGCCGTCGGCGATGATGATCTGGCAGCCCGTGGCATACGGGGTAAAGCCGTTCTGATACGCGGTGTCGATGTGCTCGAGCGCGTTTTTGCGGCTACCCACATAGAGCGTGTTGCAATCGGTGAGGAAGGGCTTGCCACCCAGCTCCTTCACGACATCTGCGACGGCGCGGGCGTAGTTGGGGCGCAAAAAGCTCAGATTGCCCAGCTCGCCAAAGTGAATCTTAATGGCGACGAACTTGTTCTCGAAGTCAATCTGCTCGATACCGGCGCGGCGAATGAGGCGCTTGAGCTTGTCGAGCTGGCTCTCGCGAGCATGCGTGCGCAGGTTGGTGAAGTACACCTTAGCGGGTGCTGCGGGTGCAGTTGCGGTCATAGATCTATCCCCTCGGTCTATATGGCGTTACAGACATAAGAGGATGGTACCCGTTGAAGTAGGGTCGAAGTCAAGCGCAACACCGAGTCGTTAGGCACTCATTGGGGACAGACTTAAATAAGTGAAACCACTCATTGGGGACGGACTTAAATGAGTGGCAGCTAGGAACGTTCCCTTCCTGCCGACAGTTGAGGACAGTCCTTGCCAGCCCGGCCGGCGAGCCGGCGAATCGGCAAAGACCGTCCCCGATGACTAGTCGTTCAAGAACGTCCCCGATGACTACTCTTGCACCTTGAGGGCCTCGGCTAGGCTGACGTGCTTGATAGAGCGCGTGTGTAGCAGCGCCACGACCAGGTAGGTCGCAAAGCCGATGCCCACGCACGCCGCCATGGACCAAGTGGGCACGTAAATCTCGATATTGCCGTTATAGGCGAGCAGCATCGAGCGGAAGATGGCCGTGAGCGAGCCAATAATGACCGGCAGGCTCAGCACGAGCGACGCCGCCACGCACAGCGTGATCGAGCGGATGTACAGATGCGAGATCTCGCTATCGCGATAGCCAAAGACTTTCATGTAGCTGATCGAACGGGCACTGTGGTCGATCACCGCTTTGGTCAGCAGGTACATAAACAGCAGGAAGATAAACACCGCGAGCCCGATCATCATGCCGATCATTTTGCTCATCATGCCGATAAACTGGTCGCCCACGGCGCGCATGTCGTCGGGCGTGGTGTCGCCGGCAAAGTAGCGCGCGTCGAGGTCGAGCTTCTCGTCGCTCACATAGCCGTTAAAGTAGGCGGCGTCGTTGTCGAACAGCTCGTTAAAGTCGTTGATACTCATATAGATATTCATGTCCGACTTGGAGCCCCAGACACAGTCCTTGCCCGCGTACTCAAGGGAATAATGCTCGCCCTCGTACTTGTCGCTGAGCGCGACCTTCTGGCCCTCGCTCCAGCCAAACTTGTCGAGCAGGCCGCCGCCAAAGACAACGCGGCCGTCGCCGACATCGAGGTTCTTCCAGTAGCGCGAGTTGGGCGAGATGCCGTAGACAGAGATGGCCTCTGTGCCGTTTCCCTCGCCTCGGTCGTATTGCAGCTGGTAGACGGCATATTTCTCGGCCTGCGCGATTGCGCCCGCGCCGTTGTCGGTCGTATTGACCGGGTGGATATCGTCGTTGTCAGTGTCGATTTTCGACGCCTTGTCGATCAGGTCGATAGCCTCATCGCGGTCGCAGCCGAGGGCATCGGCAAGATCGTCAAGGCGCGCGTAGAGCGCATCCCTCTTGTCCTGGACCTTGGCGAGCGCATCCTGCGCTGCGGCCAGGCTCTCGGCAGACGGAGATGCGTTCGCGGCGTCGGCTGCCGCCTGCGCCGCATCGGCCGCGTCGTCAAGCTCGTCATCGGCATCCTGGGCGGCGGAAAGCAGCGCGCCGTCAACCGACTGCAAGCGCTCGAGTGCCGACCACTGCTCGCGCTCCTCGGCAGTGCCCTCGAGCTCCAGCGGAGCCTTAAGCGTGTACTGGTGCTCGGCGACCAGGCTCGTCTCGAGGTTGTCCGCGTAGTGCGTCATCGTGGGCAGAATCGCCAGGCCAAAGAGCAGCAGCAGCGAGGCAAACGCAATGCCCACGAAGAGCGTGGCGAAGTTGCCCAGGTTGCGCAGGAAAACGCGCAGGCGAAAGCGCGAGACAAAGCCCATGCGCTCCGGCAGCTGCATACCGCGCTTGGTGCCCGACTTACCGCTCGCCTCGTGACGAAGGAACTGCAACGGCGTCTTGCCCATCTTGCGAAGCAGGCCCACCAGCGTGATGAGAATGAGCGCGGCGGCGGGAACCACGGCACACTTCACGAAGATCTCCCAGCTCCAGTACACCTGGAAGGGCGGCAGGCTGTACGAGCCGTAGTAGAGACCGCGCATGGGCTCGGTAAAGAACGCAACGCCGAGTGCGGTGCCCAAAAGCGCCGCGACCACGCCCACGATGGCGGGAAGTGCCAGGTAGTGCAGCACGATCTCGCGGCGGCGATAGCCGCTGGCGAGCAGCGTGCCGATGATGGCGCTCTCCTCCTCGATGGTGGCGTCGGTGAGCACCACAAAGACAAACGCCATGATCACGATGATGATGTCGAGCAACGTCATCCACATCATGGAGTCGCCGTCCACGTCGTCGCGCGCATAGCCAATGCCCTGGTTGGAATCGGCATCGATCAGATCGTCCACGCGCGCATCGGCATCGGTCAGCGCCTCGACCATATCCTGCTCCGCATCGATGCGATCCGCGGTGGGGAGGTCGCGATCGGCAAAGGTGAAGGAGTAGGTGTAGGCAGGCGCGCCGCCGGCATCCTCGAGCGCGGCAAAGCCGGCATCGGTGACCTCGGCCACGCCGTACGTGATGGTGTTCACCGTAAAGTCCGAATTGTTGAGGAACAGCGCCTGGCTATCGGGCTGGGTCATGATGCCGCAGATGGTGTAGGTGCGGCCCTCAAGCTCGACCTTATCGCCGATGGCGAGGTCGTTGTTGGTGGCGAAGACACGGTCGATTGCCACCTCATCGTCCGCCTTGGGCTGCCTGCCCTCACAGTAGGACGCGATATCGACCTTGGTGCGGTGCGCATAGGTGCGCAGCGTGCGTTTGGTGCCGTCGTCGCCGGCGGTCTTTTTGATGATGGCATCGATGGAGAAATTCTTGTAGAGCGTGACGCCGCCGACGTCGTCGGCTGCATCCTTGGCTGCCTTGAGCTGGTCTTTGGTGGCCTCGAAGGAGGTGGTCACGCGGCCGTCCTCAATCGTGTACGCATCGCGCATGTCGTCGATAAGGCAACCGATGGAATGCGCCGCGAGCAAAAAGCCCGACGTGAGGGCGATGCTTCCGCACATAAGCAAAAAGATGCCCAGGTACTTGCCGATATTGCGGCGCAGCTCGCGCGGGAGACGTTTTGCGAGAGGTGTCATGGCGCCGCCTACCAATCGAGCTCGGCGGCCGCGACGGGCGACTCGTTGAGCTCGTCCTCGACGATGCGCCCGTCGCGCAGGCGCAGCACGCGACTTGCCATGCGCGCGATGGCGGCATTGTGGGTGACAATGATGATGGTGCAGCCGTAGGTGCGGTTGACGTCCTCCATGAGCTGCAAGATTTCCTTGGACGTCTTGTAGTCAAGCGCGCCCGTGGGCTCGTCGCACAGCAGCAGGCCCGGGTTTTTGACGAGCGCACGACCGATGGCGCAACGCTGCTGCTGGCCGCCCGAAACCTGGCGCGGGAACTTGTTGCGGTGCTCGTAGAGGCCCAGCGAACGCAGCAGGTCGTCGACATTGAGCGGGTTTTTGGACAGGTGCGCCGTGACCTCGATGTTCTCCTTGATGGTGAGATCGGGCACCAGGTTGTAGAACTGGAAGACAAAACCCAGCTCACGGCGGCGATACTCGCCCAGGTCGGTAGGCTTGAGCACCGTGAGATCGCAGCCGTCCACCATGATGGAGCCGCCGTCGGCATCCTCTAGGCCGCCGATGAGATTGAGGAACGTCGATTTGCCCGAGCCCGAGGGCCCCAGCATGACGCAGATTTCGCCGCGGTTGATGGACGTATCGATACCGTCGAGCACCATCAGGCGCGCATCGCCGTCGCCGTAGTGTTTCTTGAGTCCGTTGACCTGGACGTAGGCTTTCTGCGCTGCCATGTCATCCCCCATTGTTAGCCTTCTACTACTTTTCTAGGGTAATAGTAAACCTCGGCGAACTATTTTTAAGCGGCAGGCGCAA
>JAIIUG010000209.1:0-1183 GCA_022739635.1 Collinsella sp.
AGCTTCCACTCCTGCTTGCGCGCAAACCCGTGACGGGCGAGCTTCACGTGATGTCCGACAAACGTCATGGCATTGCCATCGCGCAGGCCTCCGCAAATCGGGAAGCAGATCGGTGCTTGACCGGACCACACGGCAGGGTCGCCCTGCCACAGATACTCGCGACCGTCAGCCTCGATTGAGGTGAAGGAGCCGCCAGCCGTGGAAACCTTAATAGAAATCGAATCGTTGGAAAGAGCGTATTCCATTGCCCATCCTTTCGAACAACTGCCCTTTACTCGCAAGCGCCCATCTCAGTCCAAGCCAAAAGACAAACCTGCACGTTCATCGATGTGTCCGGTATCCCAGCTATCCAACGGGGTACCATATTGACATTGACTTCATTACAGCTGAAAGGCCTTCTTATGCGAACCATCATCCTCTACGCCTCGCGCCACCACGGCAACACGAAAAAGCTCGTGGACGCCATTGTCGAGGCACATCCCGAAATCGATACCCTCGATGTAAAGGCACTCGGTAAAAACGAGTACCCCGACCTGCACGAGTACCATTTGATTGGTGTGGCCACGGGCATTTATTACTCCGAGATCGACAAGGATATGGCACGCGTACTCACCAACGTGCTGCAGCCGCAGGACAAGGTGTTTGGTCTTATGACCTACGGCGGCAAAAACAAGTGGTACGGCAAGGATATCGATGGCATCTGCCGCATGAGGCAGGCAATCTTTAT
The DNA here is from genome assembly GCA_022739635.1 of Collinsella sp. GTDB lineage: Bacteria > Actinomycetota > Coriobacteriia > Coriobacteriales > Coriobacteriaceae > Collinsella. The sequence continues at coordinate 728 of JAIIUG010000209.1, forward strand.
GGGTGTCTACGGTTGCACCGGCTTTGATACGTGGGGCCCGTTCAAACTCACGGGCGGTGTTCAGAAGGGACACCCGACCGCCGAGGAAATTAAGGGCGCTGTCGATTTCTTCGATAAGATCGAAGATGAGTACGGCGATATTATCGTCGAAGAGTACGCCAAGCGTGAGAAGCGTCTGGCATACGAAAAGGAGCATCCTGCGGGAGGCCTGGTAGCCGGCGTCAAGCGCACGGCAAAGAAGATCGCTAACAAGCTGTAACTGTTAAGGTGCTTTTGAGCGTTAACCCATACGGCGGGTCCGAGCAAATTCGGGCCCGCCGTCTTTTTCTGTCGTTACTCGGTAAATGCGTTGCCGACGCTCTGGCCGCCAACGTAGGTCTCAACGAGGGTGAGCTCGTGGTCGAACACAACAAAGTCGGCGTCACGACCCGGCATGATGCTGCCGCACTTATCCTC
>JAIIUG010000210.1:0-1177 GCA_022739635.1 Collinsella sp.
GAGTGGGTAAGCTCATTACAGCCGTTCCCGTCAATAAGGAAACGGAAAACCGGATTCGTTCCGCAGCAGAGCATATCTTGCACGCCCAGATGGAACTCGAAACGGTGATAGATCCTTCGATCGAAGGCGGATTTATCTTCGATGTCAACGACTACCGACTGGATGCAAGCGTTGCCACGCAGTTGAAGCGAGTGAAACAACAATTTATTGATAAGAATAGGAGAATTGTATAATGTCTGAAAATATAAAAGTAAGCGAAGTATCTGATATATTGCGCAAGCAGCTCGAAGGAATCAACGCCAATGTGCAACTTGACGAAATCGGTACGGTGCTCCAGGTGAGCGATGGCATCGAGCACCGTGGCCTCGCCACCCTCCTTGCGCAGGAAACCATGATAGAGCGTGATGTGGGCCACACCACCCTTTTGTGCCAAGGCCCGCAACTGGTCGTCGGTGAGATTGCGCGGATGATCGCAGAGCGCACGGCAGTTGGCATGGCTACAGACGATAGGCTTGGCGCTGATGTCAAGGGCGTCCCAGAAACTCTTCTCCGCAGCGTGACTGAGGTCCACCATGATGCCGCAGCGGTTCATCTCACGGATGGCCTTCTCTCCAAAATCGCTCACGCCGTCATGCGTCTTGCACCCACGTGCCGAGTCGCAAAGATCGTTGTCGCCATTATGACAGAGCGTGATATAGGTCACGCCACGCTGGGCAAAATGCTTCACGTTGGCCAAATCGTGCTCCAGCGCCAGTCCATTTTCTATGGCGAAGAGAATCGACTTGCGTCCCTTCCGCTTGTCCTCATAGAGATCGGACGGACGACGTGCGATACTCAGACAACGCTGGTTGGCCTTCACGATCTCCTCTATTTTGTCGAAGATCAGGTCAGCATAGTGGGCGGGGGAAATGGAACTGCCGCTTATGCCCACCGTTGTTTGAAGGTTGGAGACGTATTTTTCCGCCAGGCGTGGGTTATAGCGCATGATTCCCGCTAGATCTATCTTGGATGAGAACGTCTCTCCCATCTTCGGCTGAGGGAGGTAGGCCGCCATGGTGACGGCATCCTGCCGTCCATCGCTCATCTTGTGGAGATCCACCAGGATGCGCGGGTCACGCCGTCCAAAGTCCACCCCCTGCGGGAAGAACATCGGTGTGTCGCAATGGGTATCGAGTGT
>JAIIUG010000211.1:0-1164 GCA_022739635.1 Collinsella sp.
AAGTAGCTGCTGTAGAGCGAATCGAGCACGTATTGCACGGCGATGTGGCTCGCGAACTGCGTGATGCGGTGCGTCATGCTCTCGTGATCGCTCACCGTGAGGTAGGCGGCAAAGCCGGGGTGAATACGCGCGCAATAGGGCGTGCCGATGACGATGACCGGGACATGCCGGCTGCTGAGAATCGGCAAGATTTCCCTGAGGTTGGGGGCAAGACCGCTGTAGGAGATAACGATCGCCGCGCGGTCGGAATCCGAGGCGAGCGCCGTGCGCACCTGGGCCTCGATGCTGCTATAGCATGTGGCGCTTTTGCCGGCGGAAAGCAGGCGATCGCGGAACATTCCCGCTGGATAGAGGTTGTGCGACCCCGTGTAGATGTCGACCTGTCGGGCGTTGGCGATAATCTTGGCGGCATGGTCGAGCTGCACGGGGTCGAGTAGCTCCTGCGTCTCGGCTAGCGTGGTCTGGTAGAGACCCTCCATGCGCTCCATGACCTGCGCGGGCGTGGATGTGGCATCGAAGGGAAAGTTGATATCCACGTCGCGGCGGTTGCCCGCCTCGGTCGCCAGGCGGATGAGCTCGACCTTGAGGTCCTTAAAGCCCTCGAGGCCGAGCTTTTTGCAAAAGCGGTGCACGCTCGCGACCGAAACGTTGGTGCGGGCAGCAAACTCCTTAATGGACAGTCCACGGATTTCCTCGCCCATGGCAAGGGCCGAGATGCCGAGCTGTTGCTCGGTAGGGGTTAGGCCCTGCGCCTCGGTAATCTTGCGTTTGATATCCATGCGAACTCCCGCACTCACTAAACCGACCAAAAAGGAACAGGGTTATTTTGGCAGGTTTTGCCCGCAAAGGGTAACGGGGCCGAGGACGCCGCTGGGCGCGACGGGCTCGGTGAGGGCGAAGATGTCGGGAATCGCGTGGTCGAGCGTGTTGATGACGTCGATGGTGAGTTCGTGCGTGCCGACGGTAAGTGGGTCGGTGGCGAATCGATAGGGCGGGCAGATTCGTGTGCCGAGCGGGCGTCCGTCGAGCGTGAGCGTTGCAGTTTCGTAGACATCTCCCAGGTCGATCGCGGTGTCGGCAAGGTCGTTCGCGAGCTCGAATAACGTGCGGTAGCGGAACGTCCCGCATGCATCGGGGAATCGCTCGGCGGTGAGATCGCACAAG
>JAIIUG010000212.1:0-1164 GCA_022739635.1 Collinsella sp.
CGGTAGAATCCGGCTCCAGATAAGTCTTGGTCTTGTCCTCTTCCACATCGGTGTGGTTGTACATGGAGCGGGGCATATCACGGCCTTCGCCCGCCACACGGCTGAACACAAAAACAGGAACCGTATTCTTCATGGAATCAGTCAGACCCGGCTCTGCTTTCATAACAGACAAGGGGCATTCGTTGATGGAAAAGTCCTCGTCATCACCATAGGAAACAGAACCAGCGCCCAGACCGTAGTCCTTGCCGTTGCCTTCGGAATAAAACTTCCAGAGCGCTTCATTAACGCCAAAGCCTGCATCTTCAAAAGCAGTTTTCATATCGACCTTATTGCCGCCAATGTAGCTGACTGCCGAATGGCTGACAAAGCTGAAGGTCGTATCCGTGCTGTACGGCATCTTTCCCGCATCGTTCTTCAGTAGAACGATACCCTCGGCGGCGATCTTCTTATTCAGAGCGATCTCATCCTCAACCAGCGCATCCTCTGCGTCAAAGCCGGGCTTGCTGTATTCCATATTGATGCCTTCGGTCTTTGCCTTGCTGTTGTCGATGCCGCCGCTCTTCAGTCCCAAAATGCTCTGCACGCTGCTGGCATTAGGCGGGATCAGCACATTGGCCGCAACAATACCGCCCGCCAATGCGACACACAACACACCCGAAACGGCAGTTTTGATGATCTTACCCATCATCTTACTGTCCTTCTTCTTCTGTGCCATAACTGTTAACTCCTTCTCTTTTGGGTACACGACCCGGTTCATGGCTGTTCTCAGGAGTGCGTCCACTCCTTTGCTTGATGTCATTTTATCATATAAACCGCAAAACGAACCGTTCTCCGCATAACCTGTCGTCTCGGATGCGCAATCTGCAAAAGTTTCAAATTAGTCGCAAATTTTATTGTGCTAATCCACAATTTCGAGAGCGGTTTTATTGTGCAGAATAACAAAACGTCTCTGTCATCGCTGTGCGATGACAGAGACGTTTCTCACGATGGGACCGGCAGCAAGATCCGCAGGGTGAACCAGCCGTCGGCCCAATGAAGGGTCATGGTGCCGTCGTGGCGCTGGGCGGCCGCCTGCACGCCCTGCAGGTCGTAGCCGCCGTGGGCGTTGTGGACGGGCAGACCGTCCGCGCCCAGCTCCACGGGCTGGGCGCAGTAGTTCTCGAA
>JAIIUG010000061.1:0-12924 GCA_022739635.1 Collinsella sp.
TGGTCGCGCCCTCGAAATTGAACGTCAGATTGGCGTGAATGCGGCCCGCGCAGCGTCAACGGGTCCGCCGTTTGTTAGAACGGCGGAACATACACGACGTTGTCGCGACGCGGCTTTGCCTCGGGAAGCGTGCCCTCGGCATAGCCCAGAATGCAGTTGCCCACACCGCGCAGGCTTCCGTCGGCGGGCAGACCCCACTTGGCTAGCAGTTCCAGTCCCTCGGGCGAGTCAAAGACCTCGTGCGCGCGGTGGATCCAACACGAATCGACGCCCAGCGCATAGGCTGCGTTGAGCAGGTTGCCCATGGCGAGTGAGCCGTCTTCCAGGTGCGTGGGCACGCTGCGGTCGACGAGCACTACCACAACGGTCTTGGCGCCGTAGAAGGGATCTCCCTCGCTGCCCATAACTTGGGCGTTGAGCTGCGAGAGGCGCTCGACGGTTGCGGGGTCGGTGACGGCGACGAACGTCACCGGCTGGCGTCCCATGCCGCTGGGCGCGTACTGGCCAGCTTCGATAATGCGTGCGAGCTTCTCGGCCTCGACAGGGCGATCGCTGTAGTTACGGCAGCTGCGGCGGTGGATGAGCGCTTCGATGGTCTCCATGTGTCCTCCTGACGTTGGTTTCGATGCCTCGTTCTTACCCGCCGAACCAAAACCGTAATCGCGCCGCCGGCTCCAAACAATGCAAGCTGCCAAGTGGAAAGTTGGTTTGCATAAAACTTCAGCCAGAATGTGACAAACCGGTGGGATGATTAAACGTTTTATCCCGTCTACCCTGCGGTTTTTTACCACTTGCCTAAATGATGCGCGCATAAGCTCTGATAAAGGTTTTACTAAAGGAGTGCCAACGTTTATCAACGCGCCATGGTGGCGCCGGGCCAGGAGGTAACATCATGTTCCAGGCTGGAGATGTCGTCGAGACCGACTTCGAAGGATTTCTGAAGCTGCTGCGTTCCAAGACGCGCGCTTTCGTGTCGATCAACAATCACGAGTACTACATTACGCACACCGATGGCTATTGGCGTGTTCAGGATTGCGAGGCCCTCAACGATAAGGGCCACTTTACTGACTGCTCCGAGCTGGTCAACACGGTCTGCGAGGTCGTCGAACTGCCGTGGATCTGCGGCAAGAGCCTGCACGACAGCTTCTCGGGCGCCACGGTCTACGAGGCCGTCGCTGCTTAACAGCCAACAATCGATATTCTCTCGCAACCGCCGGCGCCGTCCCCGCGCCGGCGGTCTTTTTTGTCGATATGTTGCATAGGTCGCACGTCTTGTACGGTCGTCCTTGACGATAGTCAAAACTCGGACTAACCTGAAACTCGAATTAGTCAAAACTCGGACTATCGAATGGTGGGAGAGATGGATTGCACGGTTACGTTGGTCGATTTTGACCGGATGCTCAACGGGCTTGACCGTATCTATTCGGAGTTCGCGCGCACCTGCGGTCTTTCGGACTGCGCCTACTGGATGCTCGTCGACACGAGTGCAGCGGGCGGAAGCGTTGCCGTGAGTCGGCTGACGAGTGAATGGTTCTACAGCAAACAGACCATCAATTCGGCAATCAAGACGCTTAGGGCGCGAGGGCTTGCGACGCTGGAGTTTGCCGAGGGCAGTCGTAAGAACAAGGTTGTGCGACTGACCGAAGAAGGCATGCAGTTTGCCAAGCGCTACGCGTTGCCGGCGCAAAAAGCCGAGCAACAGGCATTCGAGGCGCTCGAGCCGTGGGAACAGCGCGAGATCATGCGCTTGGTCGGTAAGTTCTCCCATGTTCTTAACGAAGAGTGCGAGGCATTTAAACGGCAAGTGGCCGCCGAGAACGAGGCTGACGATAAGGGCGAAGGGGAGACATGCGACTCTTAATGAGGTTTATGAGACCGTATCGCGGGCTGATTGCGGTGACGCTGCTGGTGCTGCTGATAGATAACGTCGGCACGCTGCTGGTGCCTACAATGTTGGCGAATATGGTCAATACTGGTATCACGACGGGTGATATCGACTACATCCTGCGCAACGGCCTATACATGTTTATCGCGACCAGCATGGCTAGCGGCGGCACGGTGCTGGGCTGCTATCTTTCGGCGCGCCTGGCCGCCAACGTAGCCTGCGATATCCGCAACGCCGTCTACGATAAGTCGCTCGAGCTGTCCGCCAGCGACTTTGAGCGTTTTGGCACGGGATCGATGATCACACGCTCACTCAACGACATCAACGTGATTCAGCAGGCCATTCTGCAGACGATTCAGCTGGTGCTGCCGGTACCGTTCTTGGCCGTCGCGGGCATCATCTTTGCCTGGTTTATCGATCCCGCCATGGGCACGCTGCTGGGCGTGGTCGTTGCGATCGTGCTGGTGGCGGCGGTCTTTACCGTTGCCAACGCCGCGCCGATCTTTACGCGCCTGCAGAGCTTTATCGACCGTATGAATGTGGTGCTGCGCGAGAACATCGTGGGCGTGCGCGTCATCCGCGCATTTAACAAGGAGCGCCACGAGGAGCAGCGCCTGGACGAGGTGTTTAGCGATTACGCGGCCAATGCCATCAAGGTCAACCACCTGTTTGTGGGACTCGACAGCTCCAGCTTCTTTTTGATGAACATCGCCGAGGTGGCGGTGCTGTGGGTGGGCGGCAACCGCGTGGGCGTCCATGCCATGCAGATCGGCAGCATCTCGGCCGTGCTGGAGTACGCGATCCTGATCCTGTTCTTTGTGATGATGGCGCAGATGGTGGTGCTGACGCTCCCGCGCGCCGCGGCGTGCCTCAACCGCGCGCAGCAGGTGCTCGAAATCGAGCCGAGCATTGTGGACGGCAAGGCTACGCTGGGCGACGGGACACCCGAGTCCACAGACGGCGCCGACGCGGTGGCCGTGTTCGACCACATGTCGTTCCGTTTTGACGATGCCGACGAGGACACCCTGTGCAACCTGAGTTTTGCCTGCCGCCGTGGACAGACGACCGCGATCGTGGGCTCAACGGGCTCGGGCAAGTCAACGGTGGCCAAGCTCTTGCTTCGCTTCCACGATGCCACGAAGGGCGCCATTCGCCTGAACGGCGTCGATCTGCGCGACCTTTCGCAAGACGACATACGCGGGCGTATCGCCTATGTACCGCAGAAGGCATGGCTGTTCTCGGGTACGGTGGCGAGCAACCTGCGCTTTGGTAACGAAGACGCGACCGAGGCTGACATGCTCCATGCGCTGGAGGTTGCCCAGAGCACCTTTGTGCTCGACCAGCCCCAGGGGCTCGATACGCCGGTGGCCCAGGGCGGCACGAACTTCTCGGGTGGTCAGCGCCAGCGCCTGGCGATCGCCCGTGCGCTCATGAAGCATGCCGATCTATATATCTTCGACGACAGTTTTTCGGCCCTGGACTTTAAGACCGATGCGGCGCTGCGCCATGCGCTGCAGGACGAGACGTGCGATGCCGCGGTGCTCATCATCGCCCAGCGTATCTCGACCATTCTGCATGCCGACCAGATCGTTGTGCTCAAGGACGGCGAGGTCGTGGGCCTAGGCACGCACGACGAGCTCATGGAAACCTGCGAGGTGTACCGCGCCATCGCGGAATCGCAAATGAAGGGAGGTGAGTAGCATGACCGAGGAGCTCAAGAAACAGGGTATCGCCGATGGCCCCGCGCCTGCAGAGGCAGTCGAGGAGACGGGCGCCACGCCCGACCTGGACGAAGCCGCCAAGGCAGCGGCGGAGCGCGAGGCTCGCCGCCAGGCGCTCTACGAGGAAAACGAGCGTGCCGAGGACGAGCGCGCCCGCGCCGAGGCGGAGCGCATGCGCGACGTTGACGACGAGGACGAGGACGAGACGCCCCGCGACACCTGGGCGACGGTGCGCCGCCTGTGGAACGAGGCCGCCGGCGACCATTGGCGCTTCTATATCGTGTTCGCGAGCATCGTGTTCTATGCCATCTTTAACACCGCGGCGCCGGCTTACAGCGCCCGCGTGATCGATGAGCTATGGGGGCACATGAAGGTGGCGTTTGCCAACAACACTACCTTCAGCATTACCTGGGAGAACTGCGGCAGGACCATCTTCATCTACTTTATGATCTGGACCGCCGCCGCCTCATTCTACGCACTCCAGAGCTTTTTGATGTCGAGCGTTGCCGAGCGCCTCAACCTGCGCCTACGCAACCGCATCGCACAAAAGCTCAACCGTCTGCCGCTTGCCTACTTTGACGCGCATCGTCCCGGCGAGGTCGTCAGCCGTGCGACCAACGACTTGGACAAGATGTCCGAGAGCATGCAGCGCGGCTTGCTGCAGCTTCTGGTGTCGATCGGTACCGTGGTGGGCGCCGTGAGCGTGATGTTCGTGTTTAGCGTGCCGCTCACACTCGTCTTTTTGTTCTTTACGGCGCTTTCGCTGCTGGTGACGAAGGTCGTGTCGCGCCGCACGCACGATGTGACGGGCGAGCGCCAGGAGTGGGTGTCCAAGATTACGAGCGCGGTCGAGGAGGGCTACTCGGGCCGTCTGGTGATTCGTGCGTTTAACCGCGAACGCCAGAGCTCTGCCGAGGTACACGAGGCTTCGAAGGAACTGGCGCGCGTGAGCACCAAGGCCGACTTTATGATTAACGCCGTCGGCCCCGCGGTGCGCTTTATCGGCCGCTTGGCGCAGATCGTGATCGCGCTGGTGGGCTGCAGCATGTTGGTTGCCGGTCATATGACCGTCGGCGTGTTCCAGGCGTTCTTCCAGTTTATCTATGAGGCGTCCGAGCCCATGACACAGCTGTCGTTTACCTTTAACTCACTGCAGAGCGCGCTGGCGAGCGCCGAGCGCGTGTTCGACCTGCTCGACGAGCCCGAGATGGAGGCCGATCCGTTGCCGGCGGCCGCCGCCAAGCTGCCGGGCAAGGTGGAGGGCCGTGTTGCTTTTGAGCATGTGCGTTTTGGCTATGCGCCCGACAAGCCGCTTATGCGCGACGTGTCGTTTACCGCCGAGCCGGGTCAGAAGATCGCCGTGGTGGGAACCACGGGTGCGGGCAAGACCACGCTCATCAATCTGCTCATGCGCTTCTACGAGATCGACGGTGGCCGCATTACCCTCGACGGTGTGGACACGAGCCGCATGGACCGCGGTGAGCTGCGCCAGCAGTTTGGCATGGTGCTGCAGGACGCCTGGCTGTTCGATGGCACCATTGCCGAGAACATCGCCTACGGCTGTCCCGAGGCGACGCGCGAGGAGATTGTCGCGGCCGCACGTGCCGCTCAGGTCGACTTCTTTGTGCGCACTATGCCGCAGGGCTACGACACGCGTGTGGCTAACGATGCCGAGAGCATCAGCCAGGGCCAACGCCAGCTGCTGACCATCGCGCGCGTGCTGCTCAACAACCCGGCGATCCTCATCCTGGACGAGGCGACGTCGAGCGTGGACACGCGCACCGAGCTCGCCATCGGCCGCGCCATGGACGCGCTCATGCGCGGGCGCACGAGCTTTGTGATCGCGCACCGTCTGTCGACGATTGTCGATGCCGACCTCATCCTGGTCATGGATCACGGCAATATCATCGAGCAGGGTACGCACAAGGAGCTGCTGGCTGCCGAGGGCGCTTATGCCGACCTCTACCTAAGCCAGTTCGCATAAGGTGACAAAGGGGCAGCCCCGCATGTCACATCGAAAAGAAGGCGCGCCGGGGGCGGATTCCCCGGCGCGCCTTTTGTGTTGGCGTTCATGCTGTGGCGGTTGCCCGCGGCCCTAGCGCTCGTTCACGAGCTTGGCGACGAGGGCTTTGAGCTCGGCCACCTCTCGCTCGAGTTCCTTGACGCGACGGGCGTTTTCGGTGATGCCCTGGCGGTTGAGGGCGCTCTGCTCGGCGGCATCGTCGGGCATGTACTCGCGATGCTGCTTGGCGTCGAAGCTCTCCTCGAACACGCGGCAGCCGTTGCGCTTGATGATGCGGCCCGGCACGCCCACGACGGTGCAGTTGTCGGGCACGTCCTTGACGACGACCGAGTTGCCGCCGATTTTGACGTTGTTGCCGATGCGGATGTTGCCGAGCACCTTGGCGCCCGTGCCCACCGTGACATTGTTGCCCAGGGTGGGGTGGCGCTTGCCGGTCTCGTTGCCGGTACCGCCGAGTGTGACGCCCTGGTAGAGCACGCAGTTGTCGCCCACGATGGTGGTTTCGCCGATGACGACGCCCATGGCGTGGTCGATAAAGAAGTGCTTGCCGATTTGCGCGGCGGGATGAATCTCGACGCCGGTGATGTGGCGGGTGATTTGCGAGAGCACACGGGCGAGTGAGCGATGACCGTGCTCCCACAGCCAGTGCTCGGGCACATGATTCCACTTGGCGTGCAGGCCAGGATAAGAAAGGAAGATGACCAGACCGTTTTGCGCGGCAGGGTCCTGCGCCTGGACGGTCTTGATGTCCTCACGAATGGTATTGATAAAGCTCACCGGCCGCCCTCCCTTAGCGCCATGGCAATGCGATTCAATAAAGTATAGCGATTCGCTAGGGATTAGGAAGGGCAATCTTGGCGGCTTTGCGCGACAGGTGTCAGTTATGCAAACTTGCTGGTAATGAAGTAAGACTTTTGAGGGGTTTGGCCCGTGCTCGCGCCGCAACCGTATACTGGTCAACTTGGACGTGTCCGCGCCCACAACTGAGAGGTTTTACTTCATGGGTTTCATCAATTTCATTGCCGAGCTGCTTAAGGATCCGCGCACTGCGATCGCCAGCTGGATCGCCGCCGGCCCCCTCATGGCCTACGGCTGCGTGTTCCTGATCATCTTTATCGAGACGGGCGTGGTGTTCTTCCCGTTCCTTCCCGGCGATTCGCTGCTGTTTGCCTCGGGCTTCTTTGCCCATAACGGCGGCTTTAACATCGTGGCCCTGCTGGCCGTCGCATGGGCCGCAGCCATCCTGGGCGATCAGTGCAACTTTATGATCGGCCACTTCTTTGGCAAAAAGATCATCGCCTCGGGCAAGGTAAAGGCCATGACGCCCGAGCGCATTAAAAAGTCCGAGGATTTCTTGGACAAGTGGGGTCACCTGGCCATCTTCCTCGGTCGCTTCTTCCCGTTTATTCGCACCTTTGTGCCTTTTATCGCCGGCATGGGCGGCATGCACTGGCGCAACTTTGTCATCTTTAACGTGCTGGGTGGCATTACCTGGTCGACGGTCTTTACGCTGCTGGGCTACTTCTTTGGCGGCATCCCCTTTGTGCAGGAGCACTTTGAGCTGTTGATCGTAGGCATCGTCGCCGTGTCGATCATCCCGACCGTGGTCGGTTTGGTTAAGGCTAAGCTCGGTAAAAAGAACGCCTAGCCCGAGCTTGTTTTCGGACGTTAATTCCAAGGCCCGTCATCGGATTCGATGGCGGGCCTTTTGTGTTGAAAGCAAATGAAAATACTTTACTTAGTTAAAGAAAAGCGTTTTATCCAAGGCGTGCGGGGAGTACAATCACCTGCATGCGAATCGACGCGCCATCGGCTTTGATGCTGCCCGCGTGTCCTGCCCGGCTCTACGCTCCGGGTATGCGACGTTGCGACGCGGCCGGCTTCGGTCCTTGCGTGCGGGTTCGCGAGTATGCAACCGTGTATGTAAGGAGCGACATATGACTGTCGAGAAGAAAGATATCGATTGGGGTAGCCTCGGCTTTGGCTACATGAAGACCGATTACAGCTACGAGGCTCATTGGAAGGATGGCGAGTGGGACGAGGGCGGCCTGACCACCGACCACACCCTGCACGTCTCCGAGTGCGGTGGCATCTTCCATTACTGCCAGGAGGTCTTTGAGGGCCTGAAGGCCTACACCGCCGAGGACGGCAGCATCGTCTGCTTCCGTCCCGACATGAACGCCGAGCGCATGTATAACTCTGCCCAGCGTCTGGAGATGCCCCCGTTCCCCAAGGACAAGTTCGTTGAGGCCGTCAAGCAGGTCGTTTCTGCCAACGCCGCCTGGGTTCCGCCTTTCGGCTCCGGTGCAACCCTGTACGTGCGTCCGTTTATGATCGGCTCCGGTGACGTGATCGGCGTGGCTCCCGCTCCTGAGTACACGTTCCGCATTCTCGTGACCCCGGTCGGTCCGTACTTTAAGGGTGGCCTCAAGCCTGTCAAGCTGCGCGTTTCCGAGTACGACCGCGCCGCACCGCACGGCACCGGCAACATCAAGGCCGGCCTCAACTACGCCATGTCCCTGAAGCCCACGATGGAGGCTCACCGCGAGGGCTATGCCGAGAACCTGTATCTCGACTCCGAGTCCCGCACCTATGTCGAGGAGACCGGTGGCGCCAACATCCTGTTCGTGAAGGAAGACGGCACGCTTGTCGTCCCGCAGTCGCACACCGACTCCATTCTTCCCTCCATCACCCGCCGTTCGCTCGTTCAGGTTGCTCAGGACCTGGGCATGACCGTCGACCAGCGTCCCGTCGAGTGGGCCGAGGTCAAGGCCGGCACCTTTGTTGAGTGCGGTCTGTGCGGCACCGCTGCCGTTATCTCCCCGGTGGGCGAGATCGACAACAAGGTCTACGGTGCCGACGAGACTGTGACCTTCCCGGCTGGCTACACCGAGATCGGTCCTGTGATGAAGAAGCTCCGCGAGACCCTGACGGGCATCCAGTCTGGCGCTGTTGAGGATAAGCACAACTGGGTTTACACCGTCGCGTAATTTGTCTTACCTATCCGGGCGGAGAGCAAGTTCCCTCCCGGCGCGTCCTCGGACATGCAAAAAGCCCTCGCTGCGCACTTCGTGCGGCGAGGGCTTCTTGCGTCCTGCGGAATGCGCCGGGAGGGAACTTGCTCTCTGCCCTGCGGGCTCGGCGATGTCACAACGAACAATAATTAATCTGAATTAAAAATGGTGCGCGGCCTTTTAGGCCGCGCGTTTGTTTTGGTTCGTGCCATGTGGGGGTGGTGGCGACGTGCATTTTTGCGAGTATTCTGCAATCGAAGGCCCCTGCATACCGATGCTCGGGCAAAAATCCGTGCTCGTCGATGCTTTTCGCGAATAATTGGCGGGGTTATGGGCCGACAGCACTTGATTTGCAGGGATATTCGCGGCCTTTGGCCTTTGTCGTGGCACCCGATGCTCTTGGTTATGTTGAATACTCCCAAAAATGCACGGCGCCTTGAGGGGGGACCTTCGCGACAAAGGAAACCGCCCCGTCGAAGTATGCATTCGACGGGGCGGTTTATGCATATACCCGAATAAGGATACGCTGCGGATCTGTTAGAACTTGACGGTCGGTGCCTGGCGGGCGGCCTCGGCTGCCTCAAAGCCCTGGCGCTCCTTAAACTGGAAGATGCCGGCAAAGATGACGGCCGGGAAGGTCTGGATGGCGTTGTTGTAGCTAAGCACGCAGTCGTTGTAGCTCTGGCGCGCGTAGCTCACCTTGTTCTCTGTGTCTTCGAGCGTGGCTTGGAGCTGCGTAAAGTTGGTGTTCGCCTTAAGATCGGGGTAAGCCTCGGCCACAGCGAAGAGCTGGCGCAGGGCGCCGGTCAGCACGTTGTCGGCTTCCATCTTGGCTTCGGGCGTGGTGGCGCTCACGGCGGCGTTGCGCGCGTTGACCACAGCGGCAAGTGTGTCCTGCTCGTGTTTGGCATAGCCCTTGACGGTCTCGACTAGGTTAGGGATCAGGTCGTTGCGGCGCTGCAGCTGCGTGTCGATGTTCTGCCAGGCGTTATCAATGCGATTACGCTTGGTGACCATGTTGTTGTAGATGCCGGCGATGGCGCAGACAATCACAACGACAACAACGATACCGATGATGACGGGAATCATGGTGTCTCCGTTTCGAATGGCCGCGGCGTCTTCCGCCGGCTGCCGTTGGTGTAACGCTACTAGTATACCCGCAACCTTTGGCGATACCGAACTTTCCGGTAAGCGTTATGTTTCCACCAAGGTGAGGCAATCGCCAGGGGGTGGGCGATACAGGTGTAAGATATGCGACAGATTAGTGAGCGCTGTCTTTTCCTTGAGGAGGGCGATACGTATGGACCTTCGCATCAAGAAAACCTATCGGGCCCTGTTCGAGGCCTTTACCGAGCTGCTCGAAGAGCATCGGTTTGAGGACGTGACGGTTGCCATGCTGTGCGACCGCGCTATGATTCGTCGGACGACGTTCTACAAGCACTTCCGCGACAAAAACGATTACTTTGCCTTCTATATCGATGAACTCATGTCGGGCCTGCCGCAAAAGCGGGCCGATGCGGATGGCGCGGAGGGCGCCGAGGACGTGCGAGCGCTTCGCCACGAAGTGTTCGCCGATGCCATGGATCTGATTCTGGCGCATGAGCAGCTCATGGATAACATTTTGGCGAGCAGTATGTCGGGTATGCTGACCAGCATGATTTGCGACCGCATCGCGCGCTCCATACGCGGGCGCGTGATGAGCGCGCTTGACGAGGACGCGCTCGCGCCCGTATCGCTCGAGACAACGTCTGAGTTTGTCGCCGGCGGCATTATTCGGCTCTTTACCATGTGGTGGGAATCGGGCCACGTACTAGAGCGCCGATCCGAAATCGCCGACGTGGTCGATGCGCTGTTCGAGCGAACCATGACGCCGGTGAGTCACTAAGAGTGGCGGAGAGAGGGGGATTCGAACCCCCGGAACGCTCTCGCGCTCAACGGTTTTCAAGACCGCCGCATTCAACCGCTCTGCCATCTCTCCGTGAGTCGTAATGATAGCATCGTTTTGAATTTGCAACAGGGAAGGCGAACGATGATGAGCACCGGAATCGATGAGAAGTTCATGCGCGAGGCACTGGCGGAGGCGCGTGCCGCCGCGGCGGTGGGCGAGGTGCCGATCGGTGCTGTAGTGGTGCGCGCGGGTGAGATCGTCGCGCGGGCGCATAATCGCCGCGAGCTCGACCAGGACCCTTCGGCGCATGCCGAGTTTGCGGCCGTGTGCGCCGCTGCCCAGGCGCTTGGCCGCTGGCGCCTTTCCGATTGCGCGGTCTATGTGACGCTCGAGCCCTGCTGCATGTGCGCGGGGCTTATGGTTAACGCGCGCGTGGGGCGCTGCGTGTACGGCGCGAGCGACACCAAGGCGGGCGCGTTGGGATCCCTATACGATTTGAATGCCGACTCGCGCCTGAATCATCGGTTTAATGTGACCGCCGGCGTGCTGGCAGACGAGTGCCGCGCGGTGTTGAGCAGCTATTTTAGTGGGCTGCGTGGCACCGATGGTGCTGGCTGCGGTTGTGGGGCCGATCTTGAGGCACATGCCGCTCACGCTGAGGCGCTCGCGTGTGCCGAAGATATTGCCGTTGAGGCGGTCGATTTTGGTGCCGCGTGCCGCCGGCCCCGCCGTGTGCTGTTGGCGATCGATTCCTTTAAGGGTAGCGTTTCGAGTGCACAGGCGGAGGAGGCCGTTGTCGAAGGCGTGCGCCGTGTGTGGCCCGATGCCCAAGTGGCCACGTTGCCGCTGGCGGATGGCGGTGAGGGGACGCTCGATGCCGTTGCCGCGTGCGGCGGTGAGATTGTGGCCTGCGAGGTGGCAGGTCCCTTGGGCAAGCGCGTGTCTGCCCGGATGCTGGTGGACGACGAACACGACTCGGCTGTAATTGAGATGGCCGAGGCGGCGGGTATTGGGTATTCACCATGCACGGAGTCGGCAGCGTTGGCGGCCACAACCTATGGCGTGGGCGAGCTCATGCTTCGCGCGGTTCGCACGGGCGCAAAGACACTCTATATTGGTCTGGGCGGCAGCGCCACCAACGACGGTGGCGCCGGCATGCTGCAGGCACTGGGCGCGCGTCTTGTCGATGACCGTGGCTGCGCTATCGCGCCGGGGCTCGCGGGCCTTGAACACGCGGCGAGTATCGATTTGGCACCGGCGCTTCGGGCACTGAATGGCGCGCGTGTCGTGGTGCTTTCCGATGTCGAGAATCCGCTCGTGGGGCGTCGCGGGGCACTTGCGGTGTTTGGCGGGCAAAAGGGCCTGCCGACAGATGATGTCGAAGCGCTGCGCAGGTACGACAGCTGGATGGTCGGCTATGGTCGCCTGCTCGATGCGGCGATTGCTGGGGCGCGGGCTCAGGGGTTGCTGCGCGTGCCCGAGGGTGCGCGGACGTTTGGCTCGGTGCTCGGCGTGCCCGGCGCCGGTGCCGCTGGCGGTCTGGGCGCCGCGTTGCTGGCGCTTGGTGCCGAGTTGCGTTCGGGCGTTGAGACGGTGCTTGATCTGATTGGGTTTGACGAGCACGTGCGCGATGTCGACCTGGTCATAACGGGCGAGGGCAACATGGATGAGCAGTCTGCCGCCGGCAAGGCGCCGGTGGGCGTGGCCCGCCGTGCCAAGCGCTATGGCAAGCCGGTTGTTGCCGTCGTAGGTGGTCGTGCCGACAACCTGGATGCGGTGTATGGGCAGGGCATCCAGGTTGTACTGCCGATCTGTCGCAAGCCCATGGACCTCGACCGGGCGCTCGATCCCCGGGAAGCCACAACCAACCTCATCTGCGCCGGTGAAGCAGCCGCCCAAGCCTACGACCTCGGCCGTGTCTAAAACCTATCTCTCTATAAGTTGCGGTGAAATACGGAGTGTTTTTGCCTTTAAGGGGCCAATTCAGTCCGTATTCCACCGCAACTTCGTGAATGGTCATCCGAGGCTGGCCGCCTTGTGCCTTGGGTCGGACCGTCCGCCACGAAATGCGGCCATCTACTACGTTTAACCGGCCACCCTCGACCATCTCGGAATTTGCAAAAATGAAACCGCAGGTAGAGAGCTTGCCGGTTTTCGAAAAAGCCGGCTATGGTTGACCCCTGCGGCCTAAACGTAGTAGATAGGCCACTTTCGTGGCACAGCGTCAGACCAGTCTTTTTGGAACGGGGCTATTTTGACTACTTGCCGATCCGATTGCCCGAGTAGTCAAAAAAGGGTTGATTTCCGATCTCAGCCGAACACATTGAGCGGATAGGCCTTTCCCGCAGTTAGCCGAACGCCCCCGAGGCCCCATCCGGGCCCCGGGGGCGCCG
>JAIIUG010000213.1:0-1157 GCA_022739635.1 Collinsella sp.
AGCGGGTCGCTGTTTCTCTCGGCGCTTTACGAGTTTGGCATCAATGTAGTCTTTATCGCACTGGCTGCCGAAGCCGTGCTGCTTCTTTTGCGCGTGCCGCTCAAGCGCGACCTGAACGGCGACGGCATTGTGACCGCCAAGGAAAACGCCGAGGTCAACGAGCTGTCACGCAAAGTGCGCCGCCGCATCATCGTGGGAACGGTCATCTTTGCCATCCCCTGCATCGTTATGACCGCAGGCTCCATTGGATCGGCGCAGGCCGGCGTGCAGGACGGCTACGGCGTCACCGAGACCACGCGCGAGCTTGCCGCGGTGCTGCCGGGCTTTAAGGATTACACCGTCGCCGTCGAGACCTCGGCCACCGAAGGGGACGAAGAAGGCATCGTCGAGCGCGAAATCGTCGCCCATGTGACGACAGGCGAGGCGCTTGGGGCGCACGACCGCCGTGTCGCCCGCAAACTCATCGACCTCAATGTGCCCGAGCTCGATCGTGTGGAGTTTGACGTAAAGTGATGCGGGACGCGAGGTGGGCCCGGCACGAGAGCGCAGCCGCGGGGCGCAGGCACAGCCAAGCGCAGCGCTACAGCTCGTACTTGTACACGCGGTAGATGTACTTCTCGGCTTCCATCTCGTAGGTGGCGATGGGCAGTCCATAGCGATCGTACTCGGTAAAGGTCTTGGCCTGGCCCGATGCCACGAGCATACTATCTGAATCGCCGACGCGCTGTGCACTGCTTACGTAGCCCGAGAACGGCACTGCGACCTGGTCCTCGAGCTCGTAGGTGCGCGCGTTCTCGTCCACCGTAAAGATGCGCCCAAACGAATGCGTTCCCTTGCTGTAGTCGGTCACCACCGCGGCGCCCAGCTGGCCCCAGTCGAACTTGGGATAGCTCTCGGCCGCGCCAAAGTTGTTGTCGTACAGCAGTACCTGGTAGCGACCGGTTGTTACCGTATCGTCGTTTGGCAGATAGGTCACACTGTGCTGGCCCGCATTGAGCGAAAAATCGCCTTGGGCCTGCAGCAACTTGTCCTCAAAGCCCGAACCGGCCCAAAAATCGGACAAGCCCACGGAAGGCTGTAGCAAGGTCATTTACGCAACATATGTCCAGAAAAAGCGGGTGGTAGCCGGTACGGCTACCACCCGTTTGTCTCATATC
>JAIIUG010000002.1:0-53426 GCA_022739635.1 Collinsella sp.
GTCGCCAAGCTGCCCGTCCAGACCGTCGCGGTCGTCGGCTACCTCGAGCCGCTTTCGGCCGTCGTGTTCTCCGTTGCCCTTTTGGGAGAGACCATGACGCCCATCCGCCTCATGGGCGCCGCGTTGATCATCGGCGGCGCGATCTTTTGCGAAGTCGCCGGCAAACGCGCAGACACCAAAGCAAGCATCGCCCAAGCAGCACGCGCCTAAAAGCCCCTCTTCAGTTTCAAAGCAGGGGCGCGTCCGTGGTTATCACATTGCAGCAAGACCATACAGCCGGTGCGCCCCTGTTTTGAAATGCTACCTGCGTACATGAATAATCCCCAGATGGGGATTATTGTCTAAAACACCCCGATGTGCCAAACTGCTCTTATATGTATAAAGATGGCATAAAGGTTATCTGCCCTAGACAGATAACCGGATGTCTAAGGGAGTCCACGTGGCACACAACAAACTGGAGGCAAACCTCCAAGACCAGCACGGACAGAGCGGGCATGGAGCCATTCCCCTTTCTGCTGGTATGTTGCTCGTAACGCTCGGCGTCGTCTATGGCGACATCGGCACGAGCCCTATGTACACCATGAAATCAATCGTCGCCAACAACGGCGGCATCGGTACCGTCAGCGAGGACATGATCCTGGGCGCGCTTTCGCTCGTCATCTGGACCATGACGCTCGTAACCACGGTCAAGTACGTGCTAATCGCCATGAGGGCCGACAACCACAACGAGGGCGGTATCTTCGCCCTGTTCAGTCTCGTGCGCAAAGTGGCGCCGTGGCTGATCCTTCCCGCCATGATCGGCGGTGCGGCGCTGCTTGCCGACGGCATCCTCACCCCCGCCGTCACGGTCACCACAGCCATCGAGGGTCTGCGCACCATCGAGTGGGGCCACGCGCTATTGGGCGACGGCCAGACCAACGTCATCATTATTACCATCATCATTATCTGCGGCCTATTTGCCATGCAGCGCGCCGGCACCTCGTCAATCGGCAAGCTCTTCGGCCCGCTCATGACGCTATGGTTCCTGTTCCTGGCGGGCGCCGGCCTGTTCAACATGCTCGGCAACCTGTCCATCTTGCGCGCACTCAACCCCATCCGCGGCATCATGTTCCTGTTCTCGCCCATCAACCACTCGGGCATCATGGTGCTCGGCTTCGTCTTCCTGTCGACGACCGGCGCCGAGGCGCTCTATTCGGACATGGGTCACGTGGGCAAGGCTAACATTTACGCATCCTGGCCGTTCGTAAAGGCGGCCCTCATCCTTAACTATCTGGGTCAGGGCGCTTGGCTGCTCGCCAACAACTCCAATCCCCAGATGATCGCGATGGACATCGTCAACCCGTTCTACATGATGCTTCCCGAGCCCCTGCGCCCCTTTGCCATCGTGCTATCGGCCGTAGCGGCCATCATCGCCTCGCAGGCGCTTATCACCGGCTCGTTCTCGCTGGTATCCGAGGCCACGCGTCTCAACCTTATGCCGCATCTGCGCATCCACTACCCCAGCGACACCAAGGGTCAACTCTATATTCCGCTCGTCAACAACATCATGTGGGTCGGCTGTATCTTCATCGTGCTGCTGTTCCAAAACTCCGAGCGCATGGAGAGCGCCTACGGCCTCGCCATCACCGTGACTATGCTCATGACCACGACGCTTTTGACGAGCTATATCGCCGGCATCCTCAAGCACAAGCTGGGCGCCTGCGTCTTTGCCCTGCTTTTTGGCGCCATCGAGCTCTGCTTCTTTGCCTCGTGCCTCACCATGTTCTTTGACGGCGGCTATGTGATGATCTTCCTGGCCTCGCTGCTGTTTGGCCTTATGTACGTGTGGCGCCGCGGCACCGCCATCGAGCGCACGCAGACGATCCTGCTGCCCGTCTCCAAGTACATCGATCAGCTCAACCGCCTGCGCAACGACGAGACCTACCCCGTGCTCGCCGACAATCTGGTGTTCCTCACCAACAGCCCCGACCCGCTCACGCTCGACCGCGACGTGCTCTATTCCATCCTGGACAAGCACCCCAAGCGCGCCAAGGCATATTGGTTCATCAACGTGCACGTTACCGACGAGCCCTATACGCACGAGTATTCCGTCGAGACCTTTGGCACGGACTTTTTGTTCCGCGTGCGCCTGGACCTGGGCTTTAAGGTCAACCAGCGCATCAACGCCTATCTGCGTCAGATCGTTGGCGACTTGATGACATCGGGTGAGCTGCCACCGCAGCATCACACCTACTCCATCTACGAGACACGCGGCAACGTGGGCGACTTCCGTTTTTGCATGCTGCGCAAGATGCTTGCCCCCGAAACGGACATCAACCGCAACGACCACCGCGTGATGGCCATCAAGTACGCCGTCCGCCGCGCCTGCGGAAGCCCGGCACGCTGGTACGGTCTTGAGAACTCGGCGATCATCATCGAGTACGTGCCTCTCTTTGCCCGCATGCGTCCGGCGGTCAAACTCGTACGCACCCATGTGCCGCTCGAGGTCCAGATCGAAGAAGCCGAGGAAATGGAAGTCGATATCTTCTCGGACGACCTGGTCAACGGCAACGAGGCCGGTAGGGACATGAACGTCGATCCCACCGAATTGCTCGAGAGCGTCGCCGATACGCCCGAACAGCAACTGCTCGACGGCCTCGAGAGCGCCCAGCTCAACGACGCCAACTTCTAGCGACGTCGCGCATCAACGACAGCGCCCCTGCACCTCACAGGAGATGCAGGGGCGCTTTGCATTTCAGTAAAGCCCTCGGCTACGAACGACGCGGCTCGGGAACCACAAGCCTATCGGGGCTCGCGCCCTCGGCATCCATCAGGCTCACGTAGCGAATCGACGGATCCTCATACATCGCGTAGTAATAATTGCCTGTGCGCGCGCTAAAGCATCCGGTATAGATAGTCTTCTCGAACTTGCCATCGCCCATCCTGGACGCCCCCTCAATCATCACCACGCCCTCGAGTGAACGGAACATGCGGACGACGTTTTCGGTCTCGCTGTCTTTTTGCGGGTAATTGGCGTTGAGGTACGCTGCCTTTACAAAACGGCTCGGCGAATAGCAGTCGCCGGGAATGCCGCGCATGCCGGCACCGGCTCCATAGGGCTTAAGCTCGGCGCCACGCCACGTCGCCGTCTGCGGAAAATCGCTTGTGGCGGTGATATAAGTGCGTAGGTTTTCCATATGCCACGGGAAGGTGGGCTGATTGGCAAGGGTGTCGACCGGATCGTCGTATACATGCAGGCCGTCAGCCATCATCTCGACCACGATGCTACGCTGGCTGTCGCCGATAATCCAATGGAGCAGCGACACGCCCAGCCCCTCTCCGGCAGATTTGGCGACAATCACCGTGTCGCGCAGCGCGGCCTCGACCTCATCGACCGTCGAGAACGTCGCTGCCACCCACAGGGGAAACTCATAGGCCGCGATATTGGTCTTGCCGTCGACAGGGTCCTCGGCATACTCGGCATAACCCGGGAAATTGAGACCCGCCACGGCGAGGCCCGCATCGTTGCCGCAGTCGAAGAACATAGGGTAGTTCTTGTAATCGATGCACATACCGATCACCGCGTGTGCCGCTGTCGTGTCGTCGATAAACGAATACGGAATGTGAAACCCGCGCGGCATCACGCGAACCTGTTGGCCGTAGTCAAAGCTCCAGTCGAGGTTGCGGCCCAGATACATGTTGCCGGAATTATCGGTAAATCGAATGCTCGTACACATAGCGCCTCCTAGCTTTACGTTCTTGCTAAGTTCATTGTCACCAAACAAAAAGGCGCTAAACACAAAAGCCCGGACATGACAACAATGTCACGCCCGGACCAAAAACGACGAAGTGCGGTGCTGTGGTCGCCCTAGACAAGCTTGCCAAGACAGTGATCGATCATATGCTGGATCATCTGCGCCTCGAAGCCCACAAAGTCCTGCTTGCGCTCGCGCATCTTGCCGTCGACGATCTGGTCAAAGGCAACCTTGCACTTGATATAGCGCGTGGACTTGGTGACCTCCTCGTGCGTCAGGCAGCTCTCCTCCATCTTGCTGGCGCCCAGTCCAAACACCAGACGGGGGTTGTAGAGCACGTGGGGCTCGCCGGCGTCGTCCAGGTAGACGCAGACCTTCTTGGTAACGCCAATCTGGTTAGCGGCAAGGCAGCCGGCATCGTCGAGCGACTTGATGGTATCGATCAGGTCCTGAGCAACCGACTCGTCCTCGACGGTCGCAACCTCGCAACGCTGGGACAGGATAGCCTCATCGTGGCAAAGCTCTTTAATCATACGTTCCTCCATAGGGGTCGTTGTAACCGCTTAAGTATACGGTACCCACACATTTTCATGCGATAAATACCGTCCGTCTGTTACAAAGCGCCGAACATCAACATGCGAGGAACAGCAAGGTTGTAAAGACGATATAGTAAGTGAGTTCGTGTCAATCGGCCTAAACTCGGGGCCGAACAAGGAAAGGGTATGCATGGACGAACTTTTTCACGTCAGTGAGCGCAAGTCCACAATCGGGACCGAACTTCGCGCTGGACTGACAACATTCCTGGCGATGGCCTACATCATCGCCGTCAACCCCGCAGTGCTCTCGGGCGCTGGCATCGATGCGGGAGCGCTCGCCTGCGCCACCTGCCTGGGCGCCGGCATCATGACCATCTGCATGGGCATCTTCGCCAACCGCCCGCTCGCCTGCGCGTCGGGTCTGGGCATCAACGCCATGAT
Organism: Collinsella sp.; assembly: GCA_022739635.1. GTDB lineage: Bacteria > Actinomycetota > Coriobacteriia > Coriobacteriales > Coriobacteriaceae > Collinsella. The sequence continues at coordinate 4,712 of JAIIUG010000002.1, forward strand.
CGCGGGCATCGCCACCACCATGTGCGGCGGCGACTGGCACGTGGCCATGAGCGTTATCTTCCTCGAGGGTATCGTCATCTTGCTGCTCGTCCTGTGCGGCCTGCGCGAGGCCATCATGGACGCCATCCCCGTGGTCCTGCGCCACGCCATCTCGGTGGGTCTGGGCCTGTTTATCGCCATGATCGGCCTGTGCGACGCCGGCATCATCACCGCTGGCGCCGGTACGCTCGTCGGCCTGGGCGACATCGCCTCCCCCACCTTTATCGTCGGCATCATCTCCATCGTCGTGACGGTTGCCCTGGCTTCCCGCAACGTGCCGGGCTCGCTGCTCATCGGCATCATCGTCGCCGTTATCGCCGGAATCCCGCTGGGCGTCACCCATGCGCCCGAGGGCCTCATCGCACCGCTCGACTTCTCGACCTTCGGCGCCCCGTTTGCCAGCACTGCCGACGGCAACCTTGCCATCGTGAAGGTCCTGACCGACCCGATGCTGCTCGTCGTTGCCTTCTCGCTGCTCATGAGCGACTTCTTCGACACCATGGGCACCGCGATGGCCGTCGCCAAGCAGGGCGAGTTCTTGACCGAGGACGGCAATGTCGAGGACATCCGTCCCATCCTGGTCGTCGACTCCGTGGCCGCTGCTGCCGGTGGCTTTATGGGCGTCTCCTCCATCACTACCTTCGTCGAGTCCACCTCTGGCGCTGCCGACGGTGGTCGCACGGGCCTCACCTCCGTCACCACCGGCGTGCTGTTCATTCTCGCCGCGTTCTTCTCCCCCATCGTCACCATCGTTTCCAGTGCCGCCACCTGCGGTGCTCTGGTCTACGTCGGCTACCTCATGATGAGCGAGGCCTCCGAGATCGACTGGTCCGACGTGTCGCAGGGCTTCCCGGCGTTCATGATTGTCGCCGGCGTGCCCTTCACCTACTCCATCTCCTCCGGCATTGGCCTGGGCTTTATCGCCTACGTGATCGTCGCGCTCTTTAAGGGCGAGGCCTCCAAGATCAAGCCGCTCATGTGGATCGCAGCCCTTGCCTTCCTCGTCTACTTCTTCGTAGCGTAGGCGCAAGATTCGCAATACCAAACAGCAAAGCGCGGAGTCGCATCGAGCGGCTCCGCGCTTTGCTTTTAAAGCCAGGCACCACACGGACGCGCGATGTATTGCTTCGCAAGTTTTGGACGTTTTGCTCTCCAAACGGCACTACCGACGGCTACATCCTGCAGATATGCTGGATATAACCGCATAGGCCCTATGAGGATGGGAGTAACCATGGCCGCCTTGTTCACGACCCCCAAGCGCAATGACAAAACCTCTGGAGCCCATTTTGTCGAGCCCGACGTGCGCCGTCGCACGCTGCTCGCACACGGCAGCTGGCGCCGCGTGACACGCCGCATCGTTGTAGGCGCCGTATGCGCGCTTACGGTAAGCTCGCTGCTCATGCCGAGCATCTCGCTCGCAGCCGAGTGGGTCAACGTCGGCGGCACTCAGTACAACACTGCAGCAGGCGACGAGGCCGGCACCTGGGCCTGGGACGGCGCCGACGACATGAAGCTCAACGGCTATAACGGCGGTGCGATCCAGGCTGCGGGCAAGCTCAACATTGCCTACGAGGGCAAGAACACCGTGAAAACCGAGCCCGATTACACCGGAGCCGCCATCAAGGCGCAGGATGGCACTAGCCAGAAAGCAGAGTTGAACATAACGAGCTCGAATAGCACGGATGAGCTCAATGTGACAGCTGAGGCCGATGCAATTAAATCCACAGGCGACCTCTCCATTTCTGGCCCAGGCACTGTGAACACCACAAGCACTACTTCCGACGGAATTGAGGCAAAGGGCGATCTCTCTATCACGGGCTCGGGCACCGTGAATGCAACGGGCGGTACCGAAGGCATCCAATCCAAGGGCAAGACCACCATCGATTCCTCTGGCACAGTGATCGCTAAAGGAAGCGAAGGTTACGGCATCGCCGCGGGCAGTGACCTGATCATCAAAGGCGGTGGCAAGGTAGAAGCAAGCTCGATAGAAGAAGCGGCGATTTGGGCTGACGGCAACATCGACATCTCGGGCGGCAGCCAGGTCGAGGCAAGCTCCCAGGGAGATCTTGCCGTCGACGCTGAGGGTAGTCTCGCGGTCACGAACGCCTCCCTTGACGCAAGCGGTGTTGAATATGGTGTCTATGCCTACAAGGGCGTTACGCTCGATCACGCGACCGTGACGGTCCGCACAAGCGCGAGCGGCGGCCAGGCCATCGCCCTCATCACTGACGGGGACGACATCGTCATCAAGAATGGTTCCATCGTGGACGCGTTCGCAGAAGGCAAATTCTCGGTTGCAATCTCTACCAGAAACCACCAGCCAAACGTCGCTGGCGGCCACATCTACATCAGCGACTCCGTTGTTAAGGCTATAGCCCGCTATGTCGAGACCGGTGGCGATGGCCCCGATCACTACAGCAACGACCAAAGCGGCGAGGTCATCCCTGAGCCTAGGGGTCTGAACATCGGTATCTTCGCCCAGACCTACGAGGGCATCACGCCCGCGAGTATCTCGATCGTCCGCAGCAAGCTCACGGCCGAGGGAGACACGGCGGCAATCTTCGCTCTTGCCATAAGCGAGGATGGCAAGGCGATCGGCACCATCGAGATCGAAGGCGCTCCCATCCAGACGCCCGCAGGCGGCAAGATCATTAACTATCGCTACGAAGAAGAGTGCGGCCCCAGCATCTCCTACGAGGCAGGTCAAACCATCGGCACGGGCGACGCCACGATCGACTCCCCCTATGACGCCGCTGTCGCCAAGCGCACGGTCACCGTGCCTCCCGAGGGGATCAAACCCGAGGAAAAGTCCGGCGAGACCAAGCCCGAGGGTTCCAAGTCCGAGGTCACGAAGACAACCAAGACCGTTGCAGTTGCAGCCACGGGAGCCAAGATCGCCGGCAAACTCGCAGCAACCGGCGACGCCTCGAGCACAGCCATCGTGGCAGCCGCCCTTGCGGGAACAGCCGCCATCGCCGCGGGCGCCGTGGTGAGCCGCAAGCGCTCGTAAACACTTTTTCGCACAGGACGGGTGGATCGCAGCCCTTGCCTTCCTCGTCTACTTCTTCGTAGCGTAAGGGCAAGGCTGCAAAAGCTAAACAATAAAGCGCGGAGTCGCCATGCGGCCCCGCGCTTTTCTTTTAGCGCCGGTCCCTGCGCCGGCGTGCGGCCTATTTCTCCCCCATTTTGGCCATTTTGCCCTCCAAACGGCACTACCGCCGGCAACATCCAGCAGATACGCTGAATCTAGTCGTACAGGCCCTATGAGAACGGGAGCAGCCATGGCAGCCTTGTTCACGACCCCCAAACGCAATGACACTACCGCCGGAACCCATGTTGCCGAACCCGACGTTCGCCGTCGCATAGGACTCGCGCACGGCAGCTGGCGCCGCGTGACGCGCCGCATCGTCGCGGGCGCCGTGTGCGCGCTCACGGTGAGCTCGCTGCTCATGCCGAGCGTCTCGCTCGCAGCGGAATGGGTCAAGGTCGGCGGCAACAAGTACAACACCGCGGCGAGCGACGAGGCCGGTACCTGGTCGTGGGACGGCGCCGACGACTTGAAGCTCAACAACTATAACGGCGGCGAGATCCAGGCCGCAGGCAAGCTCAACGTGAATTACTCGGGAAACAACATCGTCACTGCCGACTGGATCGAAGGCATCAAGGCTTCTCATGGCACTAACGAGAATGCCGAGCTCAATATCCAAGGCGACGCGGGCAGCACGCTCAGCGTGATATCTACTGAGGACGCTATCCTCTCCACGGGTAATATCAACATCGACGGAGCCGGATCCGTCAACGCCACGAGCACTGGGTTTGATGCCATCAATGCCGGGGGTGATCTCGCTATCAAAGGTTCGGGCAACGTCAACGCCACGGGTGCATCGGATGGCATCAGGGCAAACGGCAATATCACGATTGACGACAGCGGAGTCGTCACCGCCAGGGCTACCGAGGACAAGGGTATTGGGACCGGCAAGAACCTCACCATCAAGGGTGGCGGGACGGTCGAGGCAAGCTCCGAGAAAGACGCTGCCGTCGAGGCCAAGGGCAGCCTCGCAGCCACAAACGCCTCCCTCAACGTAAACGGTGTTGAATATGGCGTCTATGCCCACAAGGGCATCACCCTCGATCATGCAAACGTGACGGTCCGTGCAGGTAAAGGCAGATACGGTGGCGCCATCGCCCTCTTCACCTACCAGGACGACATCGTCGTCAAGAACGGCTCCACCGTGGACGCGTTTGCGGAAGGTGAGGTTTCGGCTGCATTCTCCACCAGAAACAATCGACCCAACGAGAAGGGTGGCCACATCTACATCAGCGACTCCGTTGTCAAGGCCATAGCCCGCTATGTCGAGAACGGCGACGGCCCCACCCCCTACAGCGAAAACCAAGATGGCGAGACGAGCCCCGAGCCCCAAGGCGAGAACATCGGCATCATCGCCCAGACCAGCGAGGGCGTCACACCCGCAGTCATCTCGATCATCCGCAGCAAGGTAACGGCCGAAGGAGATACAGCGGCAATCTTTGCCCGTGCCATGAGCGCTGACGGCAAGACAATCGGCACCATCAAGATTGAGAACGCCGCCATCCAGACGCCCGAAGGCGGCAAGGTCATTGACTATCGCAAGCTCCGTAACGGCATCTACGAGGCAGGCCAAGCCATCGGCACGGGCGACGCTGTGATCGACTCCCCCTATAACGAAGCTGTCGCCAAGAGCATGGTCATCGCACCTCCCGAGGTAGCCAAGCCGGAAGACCCCAAGCCCGACGAGACCAAGCCCGCGGAGTCCAAGCAGGACCCCAAGCCCGAGGGCGCAAAGACGACCAAGACCGTTGCGGTTGCAACCACGAAGGCCAAGGCCACCGGCGTGCTCGCGGCAACCGGCGACACCTCGGGTGCGGCCATCGTGGCAACCGTCCTTGCGGGAACAGCCGCTATCGCCGCAGGCACCATGGCGAGCCGCAAACGCTCGTAGACGCCTCTGCGCACATGGCAGCTCCCGCGAAGGCCCCGAGTCCCAGCACCGTTTAACAACGCCACCGCCGAGCTCCCCTCCGGCGGTGGCGTTTTCCATATGCGTCCGCAGGGTATGCACGAGATTGTCTTTTGTCTAGCCCAACCTGCATGAGCCGGCGTGCGACAATGGGGGCCGTCGATATCACAACGTCGAGAGAAGCCCGTCATGGAAGCGCATCAAAAGCAGATAACCGTTCATGCACAGCATGCCGGAAGCGCACCAGTCATCTATCTTCCCGTGGTCATGGGCGACGGCGCGGAGGTTTATGAACGCTGCCGAGAGCTCAACTGCCCGCCCTTCACGCTTGTCGGCATTGGCAGCCTCAACTGGAATCGCGAGCTGAGCCCCTGGGGATGCGACGGAACCGTGCGCGATGCCGAGCCCTTTGGCGGTCAGGCTTCCGGATTTCTCGATGAGCTGTTGAACTGGATAATCCCAGAGGCCGAGTCGTCGCTTCCTCAGCCGCCCACCTGGCGCGGCATTGCCGGCTACTCGCTCGCGGGCCTCTTCGCGCTCTGGTCCCTCTGGCAAACCGACGCCTTTAGCCGCGCCGCAAGCGCATCGGGGTCGTTGTGGTTTCCCGACTTTGTCGATCGCGCCAGCACGGCCCCTTTTGCCGGCAACCCGCAGGCCGTCTATCTGTCACTCGGCAAAAAGGAGACCAAGACACCCAACCGCATGATGCGGCATGTACTCGACGACACACGCGCGATGGAAGCGTTGCTCGTCGCGCGCGGCATTCCAACAACGCTGGAGCTCAACCCCGGCAATCACTTTGCCCAAACCGATCTGCGCATGGCACGTGGCATCCACTGGATATTGACGCATTAAAAATGACGCCCGCGCGTACGCATGGGCGCCATTTTTTGATTCAGCTGGACGCAGTTGTTACTCAGCAGCCTCCTCAAGCTCGGAGACATCAAACTCAAAGTCGTTACCCGGTAGGATGGCATTGAGCACAATGCCCACCAGCGAACCCACGGCAAGACCCGAAAGCGAAATCGTCACGCCGCCCAGCTCCAACACGATGGCACCGGCGGTGCTGTACGCAATGCCGAGCGAGAGCACGAGCACCAGAGCTGCCACCAGCACGTTGCGGTTGTTCTGGAAATCGACCTGGTTTTCGATGAGGTTGCGGACGCCCACAGCGCTGATCATGCCGTAGAGCACGAGCGACACGCCGCCGATAACGCATGCCGGCATGGCGGCGATGACCGCGGCGAACTTGGGGCAGAACGAAAGCACGATGGCGCAGCACGCGGCAATGCGGATCACGCGCGGGTCGAACACGCGCGTCAGGGCGAGCACGCCGGTGTTCTCGCCATAGGTGGTGTTGGCCGGAGCGCCAAAGAGCGAAGCCAGGATCGTGGCAAGGCCGTCGCCGAGCAGCGTGCGATGCAGACCGGGATCGGCGATGTAGTTACGCTCGCAAGTGGAGCCGATAGCCGAGATATCACCGATATGCTCGATCATGGTCGCAAAGGCCAGCGGCATGATGGTAATGATGGCCGTCGTGGCAAGGCCGCTATCGAACTGCGGGCCAAAGAGCGCAAACACGGTGTTGTCCCACACGATGGGCAAGCCAACCCAGGGAGCGGCTGCGACGCCAGAGAAGTCGACCTCGCCCAGCGCAGCCGCAACGGCATAGCTCACCACAACGCCCAGCAGAATCGGCACGATCTTGACCATGCCGCGGCCCCAGATGTTGCAGATGACGATAACGGCAACGGCAATGACAGCCACAAGCCAGTTGGTCTGGCAGTTAGCAATAGCGGAACTTGCCAGGATCAAGCCGATGGAAATGACGATGGGACCAGTCACCACCGGCGGAAAGAAGCGCATGACGCGCTTGGCGCCAAACGCGCGGAACAGGGCCGCCAGCACCGGATAGAGCAGGCCGGCGCAGGCTACACCCAGGCAGGCGTAGGGCAAAAGCTCGGCCTCGCCGTTGGGCGCGATTGCGGCATAACCGGCAATAAAGGCAAACGACGAGCCCAAGAAGGCCGGCACCTTACCGCGCGACAGGAAGTGGAACAGCAGCGTGCCCAAGCCGGCAAACAAAAGCGTTGCCGAAACCGAGAGACCGGTGAGCACGGGCACCAGCACCGTGGCACCAAACATGGCAAACAGGTGCTGTAGGCCGAGCAAAAACATGCGCGGGCGGCCGAGCGACGATGCGTCGTAGATGGCATCGGTGACGGCAGGCGTCGAAGACTGGGACATGGATGTCCTTTCGAATGGAAGGGCGATCGGGCATATCGGATAACCTGCCCGAACGATACGATCCGAACCATTGTACGCGATGCACCATGTCTCGCACGCGCCGTCACCTGCAAACGTTACCGCTATTTCCAAACGCGCTCGGCAACGCGCTTGACCAGCGCGATCTTTGCCCATTGCTCATCCTCGGTCAGCTTGTTGCCAATCTCGCAGCTGGCAAAGCCGCACTGGGGCGACAGATACAGGTTCTCGAGCGGAACATACTTTGCAGCCTCGTGAATGCGTTCGACGATGGCATCCTCGTCCTCAAGCTCAGCGGCCTTGGTGGTCACCAGGCCCAACACGACCTTCTTGCCGGGGGCAACGTACTTGAGCGGCTCAAAGCCACCGGCACGCGGCGTATCGAACTCAAGGTAGAACGCATCGACGTTCTCGTGTGCGAACAGGTACGGCGCGATGGGGTCATAGCCGCCCTCGAAGGCATAGGTGGAGTGGTAATTGCCGCGGCATACGTGCGTGTTGATAACCAAATCGTCGGGCTTGCCCGCGATGGCGGCATTGTTGAGCGCCACGCCCAGCTCGGACACCTTTTGCAGGTCGACCGGGCTCATACCAGTCTTTGCCACAAAGTCGGTATCGCAATAGATGCCCCAGGTGCAGTCATCAAATTGAATGTTGCGGCAGCCTGCGGCATACAGGTCGGCAATCACGGTGCGGTATGCCGCGGCGATAGCGTCGGCGAGCTCTTCGTCGGTCTTATAGACAGCGCGCAGGCTCTCCTGCTGGCCATCGCAGCGGTCGAGCGTGACTTCGGAGAACGTCTGGATCGGCGCCGGAATAGTTTGCCGCGCGACCTGGCCCTCCCCCTCGAGCGCCTTGACAAATTTGAAGTGCTCGACGAACGGATGATTCTCGCCGCTAATGGGACCGGTTACCACGGCGGTGTCGGCGGTGGTCTCCTCATCGTGGAACATATAGCCCGTACGCGAGGTGCGACGCTCGACGCCGTTCAGCCCCCACATAAAATCGAGGTGCCAGTAGCTGCGGCGAAACTCGCCATCGGTGATGACCTGCAGGCCGGCGGCCTTTTGCTTTGCCACCAAATCGCGAATGGCATCGTCCTCGACGGCCTTAAGCTCCTCGGCATCAAGCGTGCCTGCCGCATAGGCAGCGCGGGCATCCTTTACGGTCTGCGGACGAAGAAAGCTGCCGACGATATCAGCGCGAAACGGCGCGTTCGGTTGAATTGAAGTGCTCATAGATATCTCCCTTTGCATTGGTTGCTTTACTGGGACAGAGTATGAGCGCTCATATGGCCATCGTAAAATATACGTTTATAACAGTTTGATATAGATAATTCCTATATTAGTCTGGACTGCCATAAAGAAATTTGACCCGCGCGGAGCACAGCAGCCTAGATATGCTGACGGATCGCGTCGATATAGGCTTGGCCGTAGCGCGTGAGCGTCGTATTTTTGCGCGTGATGATGCCGATCTCCATGTACTCGTCTACATCGAGCGGAATCGAAATGATGCCGGGACCGTTGAGTTCGTGGCTGATCACGCCCGAACACACCGTGTAGCCGTTGAGTCCCATGGCCAGGTTGAACAGCGTCGCACGGTCGCGCACGCGGATATTCTTGCGGCGCTCAAACGTCGAGGTCAGCTCCTCGGAATAATAAAACGAGTTGTAGCTGCCCTGCTCGTAGGACAGGAACGGGTAGTTTTCCAGATCCTCGAGCGTCACGCTGGAACGGTCCGCCAGTGGATGGTCGGCGCATACAAAGACATGCGGCGTGGCGCAGAAGAGCCCCTCGAATACGAGCTCGTTGGCGGCGAGCATGCGCTCGATAACCTCACGGTTATGCTCGGATAAGTACAGGATGCCCAGTTCGCTTTTCATATGCGCGACGTCCTCGATAATCTCGTGAGTCTGTTCCTCGCGCAGGGTAAAGTCATAGCGCGCGGCATCGAATTCACGGATCACGTCGACAAACGCATTAACGGCAAAGGAATAATGCTGGCAGCTCACACTAAAGTGCGGCACCTGCTCGGACGCGCCCTTGTACTTGCCCTCGAGCAGGTCGGCCTGGTCGAGCACCTGGCGCGCGTAGCCCAAGAAGGTCTCGCCTTCCTCGGACACAATGACGCCCTTGTTGGTGCGCTCAAAGATGTGCACACCCATCTCGTTTTCGAGATCGCGGATCGATGCGGTAATCGAAGGCTGCGACACAAAGAGTCGGCGCGAGGCCTCGGTGATGCTGCCGCATTCGGCAACCTTTACAACATATCTGAGCTGCTGAAGCTTCATAGCGCCCTCCCTAGACGTTCGTGACGTCGAAACCCGTCGCATCCATCTGACGCATAAACGGCGGCATCTCCCCCGTCGCGGCGCAGGCGGCAATCTGATGCAGAGCCTCGGCAACCGCATCGTCTACCGCAGCGCCGATATGCCAGCGCGCGGCAGCCGTGACAGCCTCGTTGGCATTGGCGACTGCAACGGAGTTGGGAACGGCATCGATCATGGGCAGGTCGTTATCGGAATCACCGAATACGGCCACCTCGTCGAGCGTCAGGTCCAAAGCGCGCGCCAGCTCCAGCGCGGCGCAACCCTTGTCCCAACCTGCTGGAAGGATATCGAACAGGCGCACACGATTGTTGGGAAACACGAGTGAGAGCTCCGGTACCTCAGCGGCAACGCGCTCACGTAGCTCCGCGAGCTCCTCACGCGAACGGGCGCTCCAGATATTCGCCTTGTATACCGGGGCATCATCGACAACGGGACGGCACGGAGCCTCTTCGCCCTTGAGCCATGCGTTGCCGCCCGACTCCATGGCGCGACGCACGCGCTCGGGGTCGCTCGTCACGCAATAGGCATCGTTATCCCAAAAGTCGTCACCCAGGCTGTAGACCTTTAGATAGGTATCGTCGGTCTCTTGCTCGAGGTAATCGGCCAGACGCATCAGGGCATCGTTGTCGGTCGCGCGCGAAGCGACCGCCTGACCGTCGACAAACATGACCTGGCCGTTGCAGAACGCACCGGTCGAAAAGCACTCGGAACGATTTTTGAACATCCAGCCCATCGCGGACGGCTGGCGACCCGAAACCGGGCCAAAGTGCAGACCCGCCGCCTGCATGGCATGAATGCCCTCGATGGCGTAGTCGCTGGCGCCGTCATGCCCGGCTGGAATCAGCGTATCGTCCATATCGGTCAGCACAAGTTTGATCATAAGGCCCCCATTCGTATCGGTCCTACCTATTGTAACGACCTGCCAAAAAAACCTGTCCCTTTTTGGCAGGTGCGCTAGTATAGGGAACAACAGATTCGATGCGGGAGTGCCGGCGGTGCAAACCACAAGGCTGAGAGGGCATGGGGCCCAATCCTTTGAACCTGTCAGTTAATGCTGGCGTAGGGAGCATGCCGCCTTTGCAGGGGCGCTGTCTATGCACAGCGCCCCTTTTCTATGCCAAGGAGGCATGTGCAGTGATTGATTCGGAACAGCTTAAGCAAAATGTGGTCAAGGCCGTGGAAGAGATTCGCGCCACCAATCCGATGGCCGGCTCCATCACCAACACGGTGACGATCGACTTTGTCGCCAACGCACAGCTCGCCGTGGGCGGTTCGGCCGCCATGGTTTATCTGCCAGACGAGGGCGAGGCACTCGTTGCCGGCGGCGGCGCCATCTATCTCAATATGGGCACGCTCTTCCCCATCTACGAGCAGACGATTCCCCGCGCGGCCAAGGCGGCACACGACGCCGGCAAGCCCTGGGTGCTCGATCCGGTGGGTCTGGGCATCGGTAGCCTGCGCACCCAGCTGGTAAACGAGCTCAAGCAGTACAAGCCCGCCATCGTGCGCGGCAACGCCTCCGAGATTATCGCGCTCGCCGGCCTGTGGGGTCTTGAGGGCGAAGCGGCCGATCTGAGCCGCGTGCGTGGTGTCGATACCACCGACACAGTCGACGCCGCCCGCGATGCCGCCGTGGCGCTCGCCCGCTACACCGGCGGCGCCGTAGTGGTCTCGGGCGAAGTCGACCTGATCACCGACGGCACGACCGTGGCCAAGTCCCACGGCGGCAGCCCGCTCATGTCCAAGATCACCGGCTGCGGCTGCTCGCAGGGCGGCGTGCTGGCCGTGTACGCCTGCGCTGCCGACCCGTTTACGGCAGCCATCTGCGGCACCGCCGTCTACAACGTCGCCGGCACACGTGCCGCCGCTGTCGCCGATGCCCCGGCAAGCTTTAAGGTCGCCTTTATCGACGAGCTCTACCGCGCGACCGCCCAGGATATTGCCGATAACCAACTCGAGCTCGAGGAGGCATAGGCCATGTCCGAGCCCGCAACCCATGCCAGCATGAACACGCTCGTCGCTGTGGCCATCGCCCCGTGCGGCACCGGCGATGAGCTGTCCGCCGAGGTCGCCGAGGTCGTGCGCGTCATCCGCGAGAGCGGCCTTCCCAACCGCACCACCTCGATGTTCACCGAGATCGAGGGCGACTGGGATGAGGTCATGCAAGTCGTACGCGACGCGACCTTTGTGTTGGCGAGCAAGGGCATCCGCACCGAAGTCGTGCTCAAAGCCGATATTCGACCCGGATTTACCGACACCATGACCGGCAAACTCGAGCGCATGGAAGCACAGATCAAGAAACAGGAGGAAGCACGATGAGCATCCGCGACAACCTTGATATCTCGGCCTATCTGGTACTCGGCCCCGAAAACACGCTCGGGCGCCCCGTGGGCGATGTTGTGGCCCAGGCACTCGACGCAGGCTTTACCTGCATCCAGGTGCGCTCCAAGGTGGCAAGTGCCCGCGAGATCATCGCGCTGACCGACGACGCCGCGCAGGCTATCGCTCAGGCCGGCAAGACCGGTCAGGTCGCCCTGCTGATTGACGACCGCCTGGACTGCGTACTCGCCGCACGCGAACAGGGCATTGCCGTCGACGGCGTGCACGTGGGCCAGAGCGATATTCCCATCGAGGTCTGCCGCAAGCTGCTGGGCCCCGATGCCATCGTGGGTCTTTCCGCCCGTTGCGAGGAGATGCTCGAGTACGTCAAAACCGCCGACATGAGCCTGGTCGATTACCTGGGCATCGGCCCGCTCCACGAGACCGAGACCAAGCGCGATTGCGGACGCGCGGCCGACGGCTCTATCATCACCAAGAGCTTTGAAGACCTGGCCGCACTCCACGCGGCAAGCCCCGTGCCCATCGTGGTGGGCGGCGGCGTCAAGACGGCCGACCTGCCGCAGCTGAAGGCCATCGGCGTCGACGGCTTCTTTGTGGTGAGCGCCGTCTGCAGCGCCGATGACCCCTACGCCGCGGCCAAGGAGCTCGTCGACACCTGGCAGCAGGCATAGACATAGGCCGAGCAGCTGCTCCGCGGCCTCATATCTTCAGCAACGGAAAGCGCATCCCAGTTTGGACGTCCATTCTGGGATGCGCTTTCCGCATGCGGCCCTTACCCCGCTAGGTAGGCCTCCAGCGCGGGCAACGTCGCCTCCGCATCGTGGCGACCGATCTGGTAGATGCGCTCGAGCTCATCCGGTTCGCGACACAGCGACGGCACCTTCACCGATTCGCTCGGCCGCACCACAAAGATCTCGCCGGCAGCCTCGCGACGTGCCAGGTCATCGAGCGTGGCATTGTAGACCTCATGCCGATGCTCAAGCGCTGCGACAAACTCCGGGTAGTGACGAAACACGCGACGCAGCATGGGCATCACGCTATTGGGCTGCTTTACAAAGCCCGCCGGCTGCGTCAACACCACCACGTTGCGGTCATACCCCTGTGCAAACAGCCAAGCGCTGGGAATGGAATCAGCCACGCCGCCATCCAGGTACTTACGCCCCTCAATGGCGACGGGACGCGTCGCCACAGGAATCGCCGACGACGCCCGGATCCACTCGATATCGCGCTCGTCGCCATACGGCAGATCGTGATAGACGGCCTTGCCCGTCTCGATATCGGTACACACGCACGTAAACCGCATGGGGCAGGCACGATATGTCTCCAGGTCGATGGGATCGCGCTCGACGGGCACCTCGTGATAGGCAAAATCGGCATTGAACATGTCCCCTGTTCGCAACCAGCTCGTTACACTCGCATAGCGCTTGTCGGCGCAATAGGCCTTGTTGTAGCGAATGGCGCGCCCAATCTGGTGCGATTTAAAGTTGTAGCCAAATGCCGCGCCCGCCGAGACACCCACCATATGGTCGCAAGTTAAGCCGCACTCCATCCATACGTCGAGCACGCCCGCCGTATACATACCGCGGTAGCCGCCTCCCTCGAGCGCGAGCCCCACCGTGCGCGTCGTATCTGGCTGCGTCATGCGATCATCCCCGTTTCTGCGTTTTTAAACGGGACAAGTATACCCGTCAACATATATCGTCTCAGTCGCATTTTCATCGAACATCGCATCGTCGTGTTACCGCTTGGCAAATAATTGTCACCCATAGTATTGGCACCCCTATATAATTTTGTACTGTTGTTTATACTACTCAGCAGTTATCAACAGCGAACATTAGCCGGCAAAGTAACCCAACAACGCTGCAAGGCGGAGGCCTGGATACACGCAATACGCTGAGCAACGACGCGTGTACACAACGAGCTCGCCCGACGCAATCCGCCCCGACCTCAGAAAGCCGCTTAGAACATGGATACCGTCAGCAATTACACCGAAACGCTCGAAAAGACCATCCGTGACCTTCTCGAGCGTCAGGATGATCTGATTAGGACCGCCTTTACCGACCAGCTTACCGGACTTGGCAACCGCGGCGGCTTTGCCCGTTCCCTCGAGGAGCTCTGGGAGCAGGACATCCCCGTTACCATGGCGTTCATCGATATCGACAATCTCAAGCACTGCAACGACGTCTTTGGGCATGACGAGGGCAACCGCTACATCTTGCAGGTAAGCCTTTATCTCAAACTGTATATGAAAGTGGACGAGGCGGCGTTTCGCATAGGCGGCGACGAGTTTGCCATCCTATCTACAATTGCGACCGAGGACGACCTCGCCGAACGTCTGGAACACTGCCGAACGGTCCTGCTCAAGAACAACGATTCCGAGATGCCTCATTCGTTTAGCTACGGAGTGGCACACGCCGACCCCGCCCTGGGCGAAGCCTCCAATCGCATGACACTCGATGCCGACCATCGCATGTACGACTACAAGCTGCGCCATGCCATGCACCTCGATCGACGCAATATCGTGCAAGTCCACGCCGACGACTTCGAAATAAGCGACCGCGTTTTCGATGCCTTTTCGATGCTCAACGAAGGCCGTTATTGCTTTATCGAGAACTTGGACAAGCATCGCACCCTTTGGTCACAAGGCGCCTTGCGCGATCTCGGTCTTCCTTCCGAGCATATCGACAACTGCCACGATTACTGGAAAACGCGTGTCCATCCCGATGACCTTGAGGCCTATACCAGCGATATCGACCAAATCTACAACGGCTCCAAACACCGCCGCGTCATGCAGTACCGCATGCGCAATGCCGCGGGCGACTACGTCCTTTGCCGCGCTCGCGGGTTTCGTATCGACGGCGACGGAAATACCCCCTCGCTCTATGTCGGCGAGCTCGTCAACCATTCGCTTGCCGAAACCGTCGACGCCGCTACGGGCCTCGGAACGCAGCGTATGCTGATCAACGCTATCGATGCCTGCCGTCGCGACCGTTGCGAGACGGGGCTTATAGCGGTCCGCGTTCGCGGCACGGCAAAGCTCAACGAGCTCTATGGGGCCGAGGCTGTCGACAACATGCTCGCCGAATACGCAGGCCGCATGTTGTCGATCACCCGCGGCAGGAGTCGCGTCTTCCGCTCACGAAACGCCCAGTTCGTCGTGCTTAGCAACGAGTTGGGCCACGAGGCATTCGAGCAACTGACCCATCATCTTAAAGAAGCCGTTTTCGCTCCTGTTCAAATCGCGGGCGATACCATTACCCCCGTCTGCCTCGTCGTTCCGGCCTTTTACGAGCGCTTAATCAATCAAGCGACCGCCGTTTTAGGCGAGCTCGACCGTCGTCTTCGTGCGGTCGGCGGGCTTGTTCCCAACGACAGCCTCCCCATACCCGAGGCGGAGCGCAAAAGCGCCATCGCCGAACGCATCGACTCGCTCACGGGACTCTATCGACCCAGTGAGTTCATGCGGCGTGCCAACGCATTTCTCGAGGCAAGGCGCGACGGCACCTGGTGCATCGCCACGGTCGACATGGGCCACATGCGCCTGTTTAATGAATGGCACGGCCAGGCCGAGGGCGACCGCGTACTCGCCGATGTGGGCACGGTCCTCAAGGACATCGAGAATGCCGATATGGGCGTCGCGGGGTACTGGGGCCAAGATGACTTTTGTATACTCATCCCCTTTAAGCACATCACCGTCCATCAAATCTACAACCGCGTTCGCGAGGCCGTAGCCAGGCATGATGACGGCGTAGGTTTTTGGCCGTCCATGGGCGTTTACCCCATCGACTCCAATGAGGAAATCACCATCGATGCGCAGGCTAAGGCAATGTTTACCAATCGACGCGCCAAAAACGACTTTAAGGAGCGCATTGCCATTTTCTGCCCCGAGGAGTACAAGCGCGAAGTTGCGTTCCACCGCACCCTCACCGAGTTCCAGTACGCGCTCTCAAACGGCCGCATTACCTACTACCTGCAGCCCCAGGTCGATATGGAAACTGGCGAGATCATTGGCGCCGAGGCACTCACACGCTGGATCGACAAAGATGGATCGTTAATTCCGCCCGCGTCCTTTATCCCGGCGCTCGAGGAAAGCGGCTTTGTGGTGACGCTCGACAAGTACATTTGGCAGGGTGTCGCCTCGTGGCTGCGCGAGCGTATCGATCGAGGACTTCGCGTGGTTCCGGTCTCGCTTAATGTGTCGCGCGTGGATATCCTTGCCTGCGACGTTGCCAAGCATATGGGGGCGCTCGCCGCCCAATACAACCTGCCGCCCGAGCTCATGCATATCGAGATCACCGAGACGGCTTATACGGGAGAATCCGAGGCCGTGGATAAGCTGACCGCAGATCTGCACACCCGCGGCTTCTCGACCTACATGGACGATTTTGGCACCGGCCAGTCCACGCTCGCGATGCTCAAGAACGTCAACGTCGACGTCATCAAGCTCGACCGCACCTTTGTGCCCACCGACCGCGATCAAGGCCGCAGCGCGCAGATCGTGTCATCGATGCTCGAGATGGCACAGTCGCTCCATCTGCCCGTTGTAATCGAAGGCGTCGAGACAAATGAGCAGGCGAACATGCTTCGACAAATGGGCGCCCGCTACGCTCAGGGCTTCCTCTACTACCGTCCCATGCAAGCGAAGGATTTTGAGGCATTGCTCGATGGTGGCAACAACAACTGATACGCTCGCGCGCAAAACACCACCGTCGTAAGAAGCATTTGTCCCCATTGGCTAACTTATATCCCCAATCCAAGCCGAATTGGGGATATGAAACAAACCGTTGTTCCCCCAAGGAGGTTATCCATCATGAACGAGTCGTACCGCATGGGCGAGCAGTCAATCATTGCCCATCTTCAGCGGCTTGCAAACGGAGCCTCAACCGCCGAGCTCGACGTTGACGCGCTGCCCACGGAGTTGCGCGCCATCGGCGAACAACTGCAGAAAACGCTCGCCGTCTTGCAACAAGAACGCCAGCTGCTCGAACGCAGCGCCTATATCGATTCGCTCACCAATCTTGGCAACCGTGGTGGACTCGACCGCCATGTCGATCAGCTCTGGCTCAAAGGCACTCCCTTTACCTGCGCCTATATTGACATCGATCACCTTAAGCACTGCAACGATAAGTTTGGCCACGCCGAAGGCAATCGCTATATTCTGAGCATCTGCCGCGTGCTCACCGAGGCAATGGAGCACGATGAGATGCTGTTCCGTATCGGTGGAGACGAATTTGTACTCGTGTCCCCCACGACAAGCGAAACCGAGCTCGAGCAGCGCCTGGAGCGGGTACGCACCGACCTTGTCGAGGCAACATCGGACGGCAAGGCGCCCATGATCGCCAGTTTTAGTTTTGGTTGCTCGCACGTCGACCCGCTTGCAGGCGATACACGTCGCCAGATGACGATGGATGCCGATCGCAAAATGTATCGCTATAAGCTTATGCATCGTGTGCAGCAACCGAAAGACAATGACGTGTCACAACACCCAATCGTCGATCAGCTTCCCTGCAACGACCGGGTGTTCCAAGCGATCTCCATGAGCTCCGAGACGCGCTATCCGTTCATCCTTAACCTCGATACTGGAGAATCGCAATGGTCGGTTAACGCCGTGCGCGATTTTGACCTGCCTTCCCAGCACCCTTTTAACTCGGTCGACATGTGGCTTGCTCGCGTCCACCCCGAGGACCGCGACAACGTACGCGCCGAGCTCGACATGGTGATAAACGGCACATGGCACTTCCACTACATGCAGTACCGCGTTATGGATGCTACCGGAGCGTACGCGCTTTGCGACTGCACGGGCTACCGCTTGGACGGCACCGATACCGAGCCTAACATGTACGTGGGCATTATCATCAACCGAAGCCTGGCAGATACGACCGATTCCGTGACCGGTCTGGGCGATATTCACGCCCTGGTCAACGCCATTGGCGAAATGCGTCGCGTGGCGCGCAAGGCGAGCATGGTCGCCATTAAAATCGACGATATCGCTCAGGTCAATGCCCGTTTTGGCTTTGATGCGGGCGATCGCGTTTTGGCGGAGAGCGCCGCCTGCCTCATGGATTGTTCGCGCGGCAAGGGTCGTCTGTTCCGTTCGACGGGACCGATGTTCGTGGCGCTTTTCGACGAATTCGATCCCGAAGAGATCGACGCGATCGCAGAGGAAATCGAGCGGTTCCTGGGATCGCCCGTGCTCTTTGGCTCATTTGAATATCAGCCGCTCCTTCGTGTGGCCACGCTTCATCTGGACGCCGTCGACCGACAGCCCGTTTCCATTCTGAATGAGCTCAAAGCGCTGCTCGAAGAGGCCCCGCAGGTACCGGGCACCAAGCTGGACTAGCGTCGTGGGCCGCATGATAGTTAATTTCCGATCTCAGGCGAACACATTGGGCAAATAGGTCGTACCCGCAGTTAGCCGAACGTCCCCGCAGTCCCTCCCGGGGCCCGGGGGCACCGTTTCGATACTCCTGGTTTACTTTGCCTGATGCAAATAAGTGCTCAACAAGATAGAACCTATCCCCCGCCACGGATATGCCCTCGAGTAAATCTGTTAAGCCAAGCCTATCAAATTCTATTGACAATTGGCTGCATTGGTCCATTTTGTCGTCCAGCCACTTCCGCTGGCTATCGCCTCATAAAAACAAACCTAACGAGCCGCACGAACGACAAAGAGGCCAAGCTGAACAGAAGTAGAACCAAAACTTCAAAAACGCTGGTATTCCAATCGCGTACCCAGTCCTCTACCGCCCACAAGAAAAACAGCAGCCCCATCCATAACGTCACAGAAGAAATCAGCTTTGCGTAAGGGCGTATATCAATCTCGCTCTCCCTTTTTGTGACATCATATCCAGCAATTGAGCAGAGCCATCTTCCTCTTCGGTATTGGATTGAAAGGACAATCAAGGCAATCGAAGTCATCAAGCAAACAGCATCCTCTGTTTCCATAGAGTTTCCTTTGCTTTCCATCCTAGTTACGCATTCACAATCGAATCAAACCAAGTATGAATTACTCGATAGCAACCGCCTTAGTATAAACCATAGCCGCCGCAGCAGCCCGCCTTCCAAGGCCTCAAAGCTCGCCATCGAGGGCGACCCGCCCAGACCCCTTACAATCTGCTCGCACGAGGCCCCGCACTCCAACATCCTCTGGACCGTATCCCGCTCGTACCTGGTGAGCGTGCCTGCCGTGGGCCCTCGGGGCCGGCATCGTGCCCCACGCCATCTGCCCGCTCGTGCGATAATCCTCTGCAGAAGTCACCGACAGCAGAGGGAGTTTGTGATGAAGGTTCTTTTGGTCAATGGCAGCCCCAAGGCAAACGGCAACACGGCCCGCGCACTCGCCGAGGTCGCCGAGCAGCTCAACGTCGAGGGCATCGATACCGAGATGTTTCAGCTGGGCGCCAAGCCTATTCGCGATTGCATCGGTTGCGGCCAGTGTGGCAAGCTGGGCGGTCGCTGCACCTTTGACGACGACGTGGTCAACGAGCTGATCGCTGCCGCCGAACAGGCCGACGGCTTTGTCTTTGGCTCGCCTGTCTACTACGCGCACCCCAGCGGCCGCATTCTCTCGGCACTCGATCGCGTATTCTATGCCGGTAGCAAAGCTTTTGCACACAAGCCGGGCGCTGCCGTCGCCGTCGCCCGTCGCGGCGGTACGTCGACGACCTTCGACGTGCTCAATAAGTACTTCACCATCAACCAGATGCCTGTGGTAGCGTCCACGTACTGGAACAACGTGTTTGGCTGCGTGCCCGGCGAGGCCGATGGAGATGCCGAGGGTCTGGCCACCATGCGAAACATCGGCAAAAACATGGTCTGGCTCCTGCGTTGCATCGAGGCGGGCAAGGCTGCCGGCATCGAAGCCCCCGAGGCCGATCGCGAGCGCACCAACTTTATCAGGTAGAACGGCGGAACATACTATGAACGTGCAAATCTTCGGCACCAAAAAGTCGTTCGACACCAAGAAGGCCCAGCGCTATTTTAAGGAGCGCCGCATTAAGGTGCAGTTTATTGACCTTAAGGAAAAGGAGATGAGCAAAGGCGAGCTCACGAGCGTGATGCAGGCGGTCGGCGGCATCGACAAGCTGCTCAACCCCAAAGCCAAGGACGAGGAGACGCTCGCGCTCATCCAGCACCTCACCCCTAGCCAGCGCTTCGACAAGTTGCTCGAGAACCAGCAGGTTCTAGCCGAGCCCATCGTGCGCAACGGCAAAAAGGCCACCGTCGGTTATTGCCCCGATGTATGGGGAGCCTGGGAGTAGCCTGTGTTATTTGCCGGCGCGTGGGTATAAGAGCAGGCGTTTAGCATAAGATTCAACTGTAAGCCATGTCTAACAAAGGAGGGCATATGCCCAACAAACCCGTGAAGATCATCATGCTTACCGGATACCTCGGTGCCGGCAAGACCACACTGCTCAACCACATCCTCGCTAACGACGGCGGCATCCGCGCCGCCGTGATCGTCAACGATATCGGCGAGATCAACGTCGACGCCAGCCTCATCGCCGACGGCGGCCTTTCCGAGACCGACGACCTCATCCCGCTCACCAACGGCTGCATCTGCTGCACGCTTTCGGACGACCTTGCCAACCAGCTGCAGGGCATCGCCGATTCGGGCAAGTTCGACTACATCATCATCGAGGCCTCGGGTATCTGTGAGCCTATCCCCATCGCCTACACCATCTCGAGCTTCTGCGACGAGGCCAAGGTGGGCGGCCAGCCCAAGCTTGCACTCGACAACATCGTGGCTGTGGTCGATTGCGCCCGCATGTACGACGAGTTCAACGGCGGCCGCGACCTGTTGGCCGAGGATATCGACGAGGACGACATCGAGAGCCTGCTCATCCAGCAGATCGAGTTCTGCTCCACGCTGATCCTCAACAAGACCGATACCGTGAGCCCTGAGCAGATCGCCGAGCTCAAGGCTATCGTGCGCAGCCTGCAGAAGGACGCCGTGATTGTCGAGGCCCAAAACGGCGAGGTCCCCATGGAGGAGCTGCTCGACACCGACCGCTTCGACTTTATGCGCGCCTACAACTCCGCCGCCTGGATCGAGGCCATGGAGCATCCCGAGGAGCACGACGACCCCGAGGTGCTCGAGTACGACATCGAGACCTTTGTGTACTCGCGCCGCAAGCCGTTTGACCTGCAGAAGTTCACCGATTTTGTTGAGCAGGAGTGGCCCGACGAGGTCATCCGCGTCAAGGGTCCGCTGTGGCAGGCCGGCGATCCGGACATGTGCTACATGTTCGAGCAGGCCGGCCACCAAATGCGCCTGATGGAGAACGGTCTGTTCGTTGACTCCGCGCCCGAGGGCGAGAAGCAGAAGATCATCGACGAGAACCCCGAGATCATGCAGATTTGGGACGACGAGACGGGCGACCGCATGACGAGCCTGTGCATCATCGGCCGTCACATGGACAAGGATGCGCTCATCGCCTCCCTCGATGCCTGCCTGACCGACTGGCACCGCGCCTAGATTTATCCAAGCGAGCATTTTTCCGCCTACGTAACCGCCAAACCACCACGAAGGTGCCCTTCGTGGTGGTTTTTCGTTCTGAGCCAAGGAGATTCATGTTCAACATTGTGCTGTATGCGCCCGAGATTCCGGCCAATACGGGCAATATCGGCCGCACCTGCGTGGTTACCGGCGCCCGCCTGCATCTGGTGGAGCCGCTGGGGTTTTCGCTCGACGACAAGACGGTGCGTCGCGCCGGCCTGGGCTACTGGCAAAATTTGGACGTGACGACCTATGCCGGCTGGGAGGATTTCCTTGCGCGCAACGGCCTCTCCCCCGCCGACGAACGCCTGCATCTGCTGACCAAAAAGGCGCGCCGCACCTATGCGCAAAGTACCTACCGCGACGGTGACTTTTTGGTCTTTGGCAGCGAGAGCTCGGGGATTCCCGAGCCACTGCTTGCCGCGGCGCCCGAGCGCTGCGAGCGCATCCCCATGTTGCGCGATTGCGACTCGCTCGAAAACGCCGACGCCTGGGAGGCCCACGAGGAGTCGCTCGGGCATACCGAGGACAGCCACGAAGCCATCCTTCGACAGGATATCTGCGGCAACTTCGTCGACCCGGACGACTACCGCATCAGCGCTCTCAACCTCTCCAACAGCGCCGCCATCGTCCTCTACGAGGCCCTGCGCCAAACAGGCTTTCCGGGAATGTGACAAAGGGATTGTCCCTTTGTCACATTCAAGCGCCATGTCGATGACACACACGCCTAATTGATGCTCTAAATAACGAACCATCGCTTTTAATCAGAATTAACTAGAATAAAATGAAGTTAAACGGAGGTGTGAAAGGAGAGCCTTGTGGAATATCTTGAGAACCCGTTTACCCCCAGTTTTGGTGAGGTTCCTGCTCATCTCGCTGGCAGACAACAGATTATTCGGGATTTGGACCGTGCCTTCTTGAGTCAGCGCAGGCGCCCGGAATTGACCTCGATCTTCTCAGGCGCGCGTGGAACCGGCAAAACCGCTCTCATGTCGTCGCTTGCGACAAGGGCGGAATCCCACGGCTGGATTGCCGTAAAGACGACCGCGCTCCCGGGAATGCTTGAGGAAATCGAGTTCGGGGCGAAACGTGCTGCAGGCCATCTCATCGACCCGTCTAACGATTTCGAAGTAACCGGTCTCGGAATTGCACCATTCGGCAGCATCGAGGTCAATCGCGTTCATGATGTCTCAACCTGGCGCTATCGCATGAGCGACATCATCGACCAGCTCAACGAGGCGGGCACCGGACTGCTCGTCACGGTTGATGAGGTAGACCCGACACTCGACGAGATGATTCAGCTCGCAGCGACGTATCAGCACTTTGTGACCGATGGGAAACGCGTCGCCCTGCTCATGGCGGGACTTCCCAACAACGTCTCGACGTTGCTGAACCACAAGACGGTCTCGTTCCTTCGCCGCGCCCAACAATATCATCTGGGTCGCATTGCCGACTATGACGTACGCGAGGCCTTGATTCGCACGATCCAGGAAAACGATCGCCTGGCAGATGCTGAGGGAATCGATAGAGCCGTTCGCTCGATCTCTGGTTTTCCCTTCCTATTGCAACTCGTAGGCTACCGTGCCTGGGATCTCACAAGCGATTCGAAGGAAATCTCGTCACGCGACTTTGACCTGGGAATCAAAATCGCGCGCGACGAGATGGACGACCGAATCCTCGCGGCAACCTATCGGGAACTCACTGCAGAGGACAAGCGATTCCTCATCGCCATGCTCGATGACGAGGAAGAGTCCACCACCGCTGATCTTGTCGAGCGCCTCAAGCGTTCGCCACAGCAGGTCTCCCGCTACCGACGCCGCATGATAGACGCCGGCATCATCGGGGAACGAGGACGAGGGCTCGTCGCATTTGAATTGCCATTCTTCCGCGACTATCTCGCGGCTCAATGCGTGAAATAGAAGTCAATGCGACAAAGGGGTGACCCTTTGTCGCATCGCCTATAGATAACAACCGGTAATGCTCTTGGAGCAAGCAGCGATATCCGCCGGCGTGCCGGCGCACACGATTTGCCCGCCCGCGTCGCCACCGCCCGGGCCCATGTCGATTACGTAATCGGCGTTACGGATAAGGTCGAGGTCGTGTTCGATCACGACAACCGTGGCGCCCTTGGCAACGAGGCCGTCGAACACGCTCAGCAACACCTGAACATCGAGCGGATGCAGGCCGATCGTGGGCTCGTCGAATACGAATACGGCATCGTCCTGCACGCGGCCCATCTCGCTCGCAAGCTTAAGACGCTGCGCCTCGCCGCCCGAGAGCGCTGGTGTGGGCTCACCGAGCGTGAGATAGCCCAAGCCCAGGTCATGCAAGGTCTGCAAGCGCGTCTGAACTTTCTTGAGCCCCACCGTAGCGTCGAGGGCCTCGTCCACACTCATGTCCATGAGCTGCGGCAACGTAAGCAGGCTCCCGTCCTTGCCCTCGCGATGGATATGCGAGGCCGCGTCTGCATAGCGTGAGCCGCGACATGACGGGCAGACGATCTCGACATCGGGCAAAAACTGCACGTCGAGCGATATCGAACCCGTGCCATCGCACGTAGGGCAGCGCAAGGCGCCGGTGTTGTAGCTAAAGGCGCCCGCCTTGTATCCCGCCGCCTTAGCCTCGGGCGTACGAGCGAAGGCGCGACGCAGCTCATCATGGATGTCGGCATAGGTTGCCACCGTCGAGCGCACGTTGGCGCCGATGGGCGTAGCGTCAATCAGGTTGGCGCGGGCAATGCCCTCGGCATCGACCCAACGCACGTGCCCCGGCAGGCGTTCGCCTGCCGCCTGCGCCTTGAGTGCCGGAATGAGCGTCTCGAGCACCAACGTCGTCTTACCCGAACCCGAAACGCCCGTCACCGCGACCAAGCGACCGCGCGGGATATCGACTTCGAGCGGCTTGACGGTATGGATGGCATCGGTCGCCATGCGGATATGGCCCTGGTCGAACATTTCGTCGTCAGCCACCTGCGGCCGCAAGCGCTTGGGGTCTGCGCGTAAAAACGGCGCGATGCGGCTGCCCTGCGATTGTTCTACCTCGTCCACCGTACCTGCAGCGATCACATTACCGCCTCCTGCTCCGGCAACGGGGCCCATCTCGACCAGATAGTCAGCCTCCGCCAGCACGCGTGTATCATGGTCAACGACAACCACGGTGTTGCCGTCATCCACCAGATCGCGCATTACGCCCACCAAGCCGTCGACATTGGCAGGATGCAAGCCAATCGAGGGCTCGTCCAGCACATAAAGCACGCCCGTCGATCGGTTGCGCACCACGCGGGCGAGCTGCACACGCTGGCGCTCACCCGTGGAGAGCGTAGCACCGGCGCGGTCGAGCGAGAGGTAATCGAGCCCCAGGTCGACCAGGCGACGAGCCGTGCTCAAAAACGAATCGCAGATATCCACTGCCATGGGCTGCATCTCGGCCGGCAAGGATGCGGGCACCCCGCGCACCCACTCAATCGCCTCACCCAACGTCATGGCCGCGGCCTGCGCCAGATTGATACCGCGCACCTGGGGCTGGCGCGCAACCTCGGAGAGACGCGTGCCGCCGCAGTCACGGCACGGGCCCTCGCGCAAAAAGCGAGCCACGCGCTTTAGTCCCTTATCGTCCTTAACCTTGGCGAGCGCATTCTCGACCGTATAGACGGCGTTGTAATAGGTGAAGTCGAGCGGCGTGGCGCCCTCGCCGTTTTTGGGAACGTAGAGAATATGCTTCTTAACCGCCGGACCATGGAACACGATATCGCGCTCTTGAGGCGTGAGCTGGTTAAACGGCACGTCGGTGCGCACACCCATCTCGCCGGCTACCTGCTTCATCAGATCCCACATGAGTGTGCCCCAGGGAAGGACGGCGCCCTCATTGATAGTCTTTGACTCGTCGGGCACCAGGCTCGCCTCGTCCACCTCGCGCATGACACCGGTGCCGCCGCAGGTGGGACACGCGCCGCCGCTGTTAAAGGCAAGGTCCTCGGCACTCGGCGCGTAGAACTCGCGGCCGCATGTCGAACACGTGAGCGACAGGCCTGCGGCCACGTTAAGGCTCGGCTCCACACGCGCCCCGCAATGTGGGCACACGTGATGGGCACAGCGGCTAAAGAGCAAACGCAGACTGTTGTTGAGCTCGGTCATGGTGCCAAAAGTGGAACGCACACCCGGCACACTGGGACGCTGATGCAATGCGAGCGCCGCCGGTACGTGCAGCACCTCGTCCACCTGGGCGTGTTCGGCCTGTGTCAGGCGACGTCGAGTATAGGTGCTGAGCGCCTCCAGGTAACGGCGCGAGCCCTCGGCATAAAGAACCCCCAGCGCCAGCGAACTCTTGCCCGAGCCCGACACGCCGGCAATACCCACGAGCTTTCCCAGCGGAATATCGATATCGATGTCCTTAAGGTTGTGTACGCGCGCACCACGCACCTCGATAGCCTGCGGGCTCATCTTCTGTTCCGTCACCTTTATCACCCTACTCGTGCCATAAAACGCGGTCGCGGATGTACTCGCCCAGCATGGGCACGGTAAACCGCACAAGGCCGTATCCGGCGGCCTCGATGACGCGCTCGCGAATCAAGCTTGCGCGATATTTACTCGCCCAGCTCTGGGTGCGGTCGCAGCGCTCAATGATATCCGCCATGCGCGTCGGTTTGCCCTCGTCAACCGCCATGGCCTCGATAAAGAGACGCTGAGGGCTGCGCAGCCCGTAATACAGAGGCGCGTCAACCGCTTCGTAGAACTCGGAGACGGCATCCGCATGGCCAGCCTCGACATCGTGCCTTTCGATGGCCTGCGAGCCACGCCGGACAGCAGAGCGCCACATGTAATATCCCACCAGCTGGACCATGTAGGGATGCCCCATACTCTTGCGTGCCGCAAGGTCCGCCGTCTCCGCGTCAACGTAAAGG
Source organism: Collinsella sp. (assembly GCA_022739635.1). Classification (GTDB taxonomy): domain Bacteria; phylum Actinomycetota; class Coriobacteriia; order Coriobacteriales; family Coriobacteriaceae; genus Collinsella. The sequence continues at coordinate 31,081 of JAIIUG010000002.1, forward strand.
CCTGCGTCTTTGACCGTCTGGATATATGAATCGCGCACCTTGGGCAAAGAAATCGCCCCCAGCGTACGCTGCTGGGCGCGGCGCAAAAACGTCACGCTCGGCTCTTCGAGCAGGTCGTCAACCATACTGGGCAAGCCGGCAAATACCAGCGCAAGACCGCGCTGGTCGCTATCGGACAGGCCCGTAGCATCCTGATCTCCGAGCACCTGCTGATAGAGAACGGCAAGAGCCGCCAGTTCCTCGATTGACGCAGATTGCGCCTCGTCAATCGCAAACAGGATGCCCTTGCCTGGACCGAGCTTCTTGAGGCGCTCGTTGACCAGCCCCCGTAGCGTCTCGCCCTTTGCCCGAGCCGCCTCGACCGACATCCGACCAAACGACGGCCCAAACTCCATTGACGTCACAACGGGTTTATTCGAGCGAAGCGCGTCGGCCAGGCGATCGCACAAGCCAAGCGAAGCAGAATCGGAGACAACCGCCCATCCGCGCTCATTGGCTAGACGTTGCAGCTCCCGCAGGAGAACCGTCTTGCCGCAGCCGCGGTTTCCCGTAATGAGCATGAGCCTGCCCGGCGCTCCGGCGCCGTTATCGAGCCCTTCCTCGAAATCTTCGACGACCGACTCGCGACCGATGAGCATCGGGGGCCGCTTGCCTGCCGTCGGCTTAAAGGGATTTGGATTCATGCCGGCCTCCTCGAATTGGCAAACGTTATCCACAGTTATACCAACTTGTACCGAGTTATACCAATAGCATGTGACAAAAGAACTGTCCCTTTGTCACATGTGGCCGAAAAACTCGGCGTCTGCTGCTCGCCAGGGGCGGAAGGTGCTGGGATCGACCTTTACGTGTGCCGCGGCGGGTACGTCGTACCATTTGACCGTGTAACCGGCGCCGTGAGAGCAAAAGACCGAGTCGGGCGTGTTGGGCAGATCGGCCTCGGGCTCATAGGCGGCCGTCTCGATTACGCGCTCGGCATCATGGCATGCCGCATAGCCGGCGAACTCCAGGTACAGACGCCCACGACCACTCGTGTAGGCAGCCACCTCCAGCGCATAATCCTGCACCTCGGATGCCGGTACACGACCCACAAGCTTCGCCCGGTCGCCTGTCATTGTCGGCGGCTCGTACTCGGCACCCATGCGCGTGGCATCCGAGAGCGCCCGGCCCACGCACTCCCCCGGCACCTCGAGCTCAAAGCGATACCACGGCTCCAACAGCACCGCCGCGCCGGCCTCGCGCGCCTGCATCAAACCCTGGCGAATCGCGCGGTACGTGGCCTGGCGAAAATCGCCGCCCTCGGTATGTTTGGCATGCGCACGGCCGCCCATGAGCGTAATGCGCACATCGGTGATGGGCGAGCCGGTCAGCACGCCCAGGTGATTGCGCTCCATGGCGTTGGTGAGCGCCAGACGCTGCCAGTTAAGATCGAGCTCGTCGGTCGAGGTCACGGTACCAAACTGCACGCCCGAACCCGCTGGCAACGGCTCCAGGCGTAGATGCACCTCGGCATAGTGGCGCAGTGGCTCAAAGTGGCCCACGCCCTCGACCGGCTGCGAAATAGTCTCCTTATAGAGAATGCCGCCAGACTCAAACGCAACCGAAAGGCCAAAGCGATCGGCCAACACCCGCTGCACGACCTCGAGCTGCACGGCGCCCATCAACTGCAAATGAATCTGCTCAAGATGCGTATTCCAGCTTACGCCGAGCATGGGATCCTCGTCCGCCAACTCAGTCAATGCTTTGAACACCGCATGGACATCGTGTTCGCCCGGAAGCACCGTATAGGTGAGAACCGGCGCAATGACGGGCGCATCGCCCGCGGGCTCCGCGCCCAGGGCGTCCCCCGGGCGAACGTGCGCAAGACCCGTCACGGCACAAATACCGCCAGCAGCAACTTCTTGGGCAAGCTCATACTTCTCGCCGTTATAGATGCGTACCTGATCGACCTTCTGCTCCCATGCCTCGGCACCGGAACGTCCGCCAATCACCTGCTTGGCATGCAGCGTGCCGCCGGTCACTTTAACCCAAGCCAAGCGCTCGCCGCGATCCCCGCGGCTCACACGGTAGACGCGCGCGGCAAACTCCGGGAGCCACGCCTGTTCACGCATCAGCGCGCATATGCCATCCAGCAGCTCGTCCACGCCTTGGTCCTTGAGCGCCGAGCCGGCAAAGCAGGGAAAAAGCTTGCGCTCGGCGACCATGCGTGACAGCGTCGCGACGGAAAGCTCACCCGCCTCAAGAAACTCCTCGAGTGCTTCTTCGTCTAACGCGGCAGCGTCCTCCTGAACGGCGCCGCCCGCCAGCAGTTCGCCGGCATCCAGGCAGCCCTCGGAAAGACGCTGCCCAAGTTGTGCCAGCAAAACATCGCGGCCGGGATTCTCCAAATCGATTTTGTTGATATAGATGAACGTCGGAATGTCATAGCGCGCAAGCAGGCGCCACAGGGTTTCGGTGTGCCCCTGCACGCCGTCGTTGGCACCCACAACCAAAATCGCATAGTCGAGCGCGCGCAGCGTGCGCTCCGCCTCGGCCGAAAAATCGACGTGGCCGGGCGCATCCACAAGCATGACGCGGGTATCACCGTGGTCGAACACGGCCTGCGACGAGAAAATCGTGATGCCACGCTCGCGCTCGATCGCGTTAGTGTCCAGATGCGAATCGCCATCGTCAACGCGGCCGCACTTGCGAATGCGGCCCGCGTTGAACAGCATGGCCTCGGCCAACGTGGTCTTGCCGGCATCGACATGCGCCAAGATTCCAACGACTGCCTGCTTCGACATGGCTCTCCTCTTATTACAAGCCTACAAGCCCATCGCACGCGGCAACGGGCGTCCTCGTTCCACACTGGATGATACAATTTACGGGCCGGCGGGCGAAGCGGGCCCTATCCCCCGACCGAGCTCATCGCCCTGCGTTGCCGCGCGGCGATTTTCGTAGGTTCGCGCCTTGCGAAAGCCGGCACCTCCCCTTTTTGTCCGCCCGGACTCATCTGGGCGGTAACAACGCGAGCCCCACAACGACGCGTTTTAACAAAAATGGCCCCACTCGAGGCCATTTTTTATTTGAGCTGGGTGATGATACGTGCCTTGGCTCCTACGCCTCGCGCAGCCAATCAAACGCGACGCGCGGCGTACCGTCCGACACATATACGATACCGGCGCGCTTAAACCCGGCCTTGGCGATGGCGCCCTGCATGGGCAAGTTGTCCTCGTGCGTGTCGATACGCAGATGGTCGGCGCGTTCCTTGGCAAAGGCAAACATCGCAGCCGCGATACCGTGCACGGTGCCGTCGGACGCCACTCGGTGCAGTACGGCATACGGAGTGTCGCTACGCCATTGCCCGTCCTCAATGACGTCATAGCACTCGTCCGGCCCCGGCAAAAGGGCAAACGTCGCCACCACGCGACCGTCGACTTCGCACACGTAACTGCCATCAGCGGCAATATCGGCAGCCAGCTGCTCGGCCGAAGGCGTGCCCTCGGGCCACTGCGTGGCGTTGCCATGTGCGCGCATAAAGGCGCGGGCCGCGTCATAGATAGCCATGACGACGGGAATGTCGGTATCGAGGGTTTTTCTGATCATCACGCGGCGACCTCACGTTTATTGGTATCACTTTGATTGAGCAATGATACCAACGTTTGGAGAGGGTGCGAAGCAGATGGGGAGCAAGAAGCGAGCCGCCTGGTCAAAGGCCAAAAGCGAGTTTTTGGGCGCTGCCACCGGCGGCGATATGAGCGACCTGTTTGCGCGCGAGGGCGAGCGCCGCGACGCCCTGGACGCCGAGCGCGATGAGGCTTGGCGCTATAAGTCGTGCGAGCGCAAAAACCGGTACGACACACGCGCCGAGGCCGAGGCCGTTATGGCCGACTGCGAAAACCGCGGACGGCGCGGCCTTGCCTGCTACAAATGCGAATACTGCGGCGGATGGCATCTGACGTCGCACCCTTGGAAATAGGCTCCGCATCGGCACGGCGCTGGCGAAGCGCCGGCCATCGCACGCAAGCTACGGGCGCGGCGGCACCAAAACATCGTAACGAACGGCCTTGCCCGCAAGCTGATAGCTCGGCTTGACGCCGGCAAGCAGCGGCCCCTTCACCGGCCGTTTGATAACGACCTTGCGCGGCCGCACCGCAAGCGCAGCTTCGACCAGCGTCTCCTCATCGGCACACGGCTGTTCCAAATGGTGCAAAAGTTGGAACTTCTTTTTCACCGCCGCGCTCTTGGTGCGCTCGGGAAACATGGGGTCCAGATACACCACGTCGGGAGCCGCGAGCTCGCCCCGCTCGATCAGCTCGGCCGTATGGCGAAGACCGGCAATGCTGTCCTCGCCCGCATGTAAGTGCATGCGCGCCACGGCGGCCGCAAGCGCCGGATCATCTGCCGCGCGATCCAGGGCATCCTGGAGCAGCGCCGCGATCACGCAATCCTGCTCATACAGATCGACGGTAAAGCCCGCGGCCGCCAGCAGCAGCGAGTCCTCGCCAAAGCCTGCCGTGGCATCAATCGCCCATGGTTGCTCGATGCCTTTTGCGCGCGCAGCCTTCACCAGTAGCTCTTGCTGCAGACGGCCCTGCTTGAGCCGCGGAAGCATGCGGCCAAAATCGGCACGCAGCTCCATCGTGCCATCGGTGAGCGTGAGGCCCTCGGACGTCCGCACGAGCTCGAGCCCCGCGGCCCGAGCAACAGAAAAGGGATCGACGACGCCCATGGACACTCCTTAGCAAGCAAAACGAATACGTGAGCGCCACCTCAGTTGGCACCCAACCGTCCGCTATTGTCCCACACGCGACATGGTCCACAGCATCCCAATGCAAAGCACCGCCATCAATCCCGTGCACACGGCAGCGATCACGGAATCGCCCATACGCCTTCCTAACGAACGCGGCTCACGCACTTGCTTGGCTCCGTACATCACGGCTCCTCCTTCGGTCCAGCTCTTACCATGGCCTCATCATCGCAGCGCCGCGCATACGCTGCCATCGATTTGACTTACGTCCAGCTTTCCTTTTTGAAAGGTTGGACCGCACAGGCAAGAGTCGCTTTCAGGCGCATGCATCGCCGCGTTGAACTACAATGTGCTTCACCATATATGCCGCAACCTGGGCGCGACAGATTCACCGCGCCCGCATCGAAAGGACCAGTTATGAGCGCCGCTCGCAAGACACTCAAAATCCTTGCCCTGATTTATTTTGTTTTGGGCATCGCCAGCCTCGTCATCGGTATCACCGGCATCGCAACCGGCAAATTTGAATCCGTCTACGGATCGAACGCCATGCTCGCTGCTGTCGTTGTGATTATCAAAGGACTTGTCGACCTTGCGGCAGGCGTCGCCGGCATCAAGGGCGCCAACAAGCCCTCGCAGGTGGATGGCGCGTTTAAGCTCGGCATCGTTGCCGCAATCGCCACGATTGCGCAGGCCGTGCTCACGCTTCCCGCGCTCGGCGGCAGCTCCGTCAATATCGTCGCCTTTGTCATCGTGGTCTACGACCTGTTCTTTGTTCAGCAGGCACACGCCGTTAAGGCCGAAAACAAGGATCGTCTGTAAGCGCTCGCTTCTCATAACCTCTGCAGCCAAGCAACTAAAAAGGGCCGATCGCATAGCAACGCGGTCGGCCCTTTACGTTTGCCCAGATAAAACCCGCCAAAATAAACCTGTCCCTTTTTGGTAGGTTAGTGGCGGTACTCGGCGATGATGAAGTCGATGTCGGTTTGAAGGGTGTCCAGGTTTGCCAGGCGCTCTTTGTCGGCGGGGCGCGTGCGGTAGTAGTACGGCGTCATCTGGAACACCGCCTCGATGTCAGCCTGCGTCTGGAGGGTGATAGAAGCTGTCACCCGCTGCGTTCCGACCAACTCGAGCTCCGTGGTCTGCGGCAGCTTCTCGTCATTAAGATATGGCGTGTCGTAGAGCACCTCCTTGAGCCCAAACAGATGACGGGCACCCGGCACCACGGTATAGAACGAGCCCTCTGGCGCCAGCACGCGGGCAAATTCGCGCTCGTTAAAGGGAGCGAAGAGCTCGGCCACCATATCGAAGGCGCCGTCCGCCACGGGGATGTCCTTCATGTTGGCCACGAAGTAGGTCGCATCGCCGCGCTTGGCAGCCAGGCGTACCATCTCCTTGCCCAGGTCGAACCCGTAAGCATCCACGTCCGGCACCGCGCCCATGGCGCTGGTGTAGTAGCCCTCGCCGCAGCAAATATCGAGCAAGGTCATAGGAGTGTCCGTAGACGCCGCGCGCCCAGACACCTGCTCGCGCACCAGCTCGACCATCGCATCGCGCAACGGCGCATAGTAACCGCGGTTCAGAAAGTCCCGACGGCTGCGCGCCTGCGACTTGGGATCGCCCATGGAGTCGCCGCTCTTGGACGAGCGCAGCAGATAGAGATAGCCCTCGCGCGCACGGTCAAACCGGTGTCCGCCCGCGCATGCAGCACCGCGCTCGTCGTCCACCAACGGCTCATGGCAAACGGGACACAACAACATGGCAACTCCTTAGCGCGAACAACACGACGCCCACCATTGTCGCACGCCTTCCCCACTTAGGCACGGGTAGTCGATTAGGAGTATCATCGTCTGCGCAAATAAGCACGAAAGAGCATATTAGAGATTGAGAGCGTATGGCAGACACCGCATCTAAGCACATTGACATGACCACCGGCTCGCTGTGGCGCAATATTCCCCTGTTCGCCTTCCCCGTAGCCGCCACGAGTATCTTGGAGCAGCTGTCGAACCTCATCGCCACGGTCATCATCGGTAATTTCTCGGGCGACCAGGGAACCCTCGCCATGGCGGCGGTCGGCTCCAATGTTCCGCTTACCAGTCTTATGCTCAACCTGTTTATTGGCATGTCGCTTGGCTCCAACGTGGTCATCGCCAACGCCATCGGCCGCAACGATCAGAACATGGTCAAACGCGCCGTCCACACCTCGATTCTCATGGCGCTTGTGGGCTTTGTCGTCATCGCGCTGGGCGAGATCTTTGCCGAGCCCATGCTCGCCGCGCTCAACGTTCCCGCCGAAACCATGCCGCTCGCCTCGCTCTACCTGCGCGTCTTTTTGCTCAGCATGCCCTCGATCCTGCTCTACAACTTTGAGGCCGCGATCTTCCGCTCCGTCGGCATCACCCGCATGCCGCTGCAGGCGCTTGCCGTGTCCACCGTCCTCAACATTGGCCTGGACCTCATCTTTGTCCCCGTACTCCACTGGGGCGTCGCGGGCGTCGCCATCGCCACCGCCATCGCCTACACCGTCAGCGCCGCTACGCTCTTTATCCGCCTGCTCAAGACCGACTCCGTCGTTCGCGTCACTCCACGCGACCTTGCCATCGACCCCGTCGCCCTCAAGCGCATCGTCAAGATCGGCCTGCCCGCCGGCATCCAGAGCGCCGTCTTTGCCGTCGCCAATATCATCATCCAGTCCGCCATCAACAGCCTGGGCACCGAGGTCATGGCGGCATCAAGCGCTGCCATGAGCCTGGAGTACGTGTGCTACAACCTGCTCAACAGCTTTAGCCAGGCCTGCACCACCTTTGTGGGGCAAAACCACGGTGCCCGCCAGATCGACCGTTGCACCAAAACGCTCAAGGTCTGCCTGGTCGAAGGCGGCATCGTCGCGCTCACTACCATCGTTATCATCGTCGGTCTGGGGCGCGAGATCCTGGCGCTGTTTAATAGCGACCCCAACATCGTCTCGATCGGCTACATCCGCGTATGCTCGATCTTCCCTGCCTACGCCTTTAGCATGTTCTACGAAAACATGTCCGGTTACCTGCGCGGCTTTGGCATCTCGCTCATGCCCGCCCTCATCACCATGATCTGCGTCTGCGGCATTCGCTTCTATTGGGTATTCTGCGTGTTCCCGCATTTCCGCACCTTTGCGAACATCATGATGGTCTACCCCATCAGTCTGGGCACCACGGCGTTCTTTATGGTCGTGGCGGTACTACTCTGCCACCCGGCACGCACCTATCGCGCCCCCCAAGTCAAAGCAACAGCCCGCTAAACACCGCACTCAACGCCACGCCAGTCATTAATTGACAATATGCGAGCTCATGTAGTCGATAAAGCGCCTCGTGGCGATAGGCATGGTGTCCCAGCTGCGCCAGGCTGCCACCACGTCGCGCGAGGGGGCGTGCACGATGGGACGCACGCGAATATCGGCCTGCATGCCCTCAACGGTACGACGGTAGAGCATGCTCACGCCTAGGCCCTCCTCCACCATCGCCATGATGGTGTAGTCATCGGTGACCTCACTCGTCACGTGCGGCGACAGCCCATGCGCGGCAAATGCATCGAGCACCAGACTCTGTTCGCCCTCATCCAGCAGCACAAACGGTTCGGACGCCAGGTCGGCGAGCGTTACCTTTTCCTTTGCCGCCAGCGGATGCGCGGTCGGCAACAATGCCACCAACTCGTCGTGATAAACTACGCGCTTCTCGAGCCCTGCGGTAAACCCGCGCGCCGTAAAGCAAAAGTCAACCACGCCGTCGTGCACCCATTGAGCGTTGCGCGTGTAATCGCCCTGCTTGAGGGTAAAGCGTACGCCAGGATGCAGAGCCCCAAAGTCGCGAATCACGCGCGGCAATACGGTGCGGCTCACGTTGGTAAACGTCGCGATACGAATATCAGTCGAGGAGAGCCCCAGTAACTCCTGACGCTTGCCCTCAAGCTCGGCCTCGGCAGTTACGATCTGGCGCAGATACGGCAGATACTGCTTGCCGTCGCGCGTAAGCGAGACGCCTTGCTTGCCGCGCTCGATAATCGTGGTGCCCAGCTCGCGTTCGAGCGCCTTGACGGCCTGGCTCACCGCGCTTTGTGTATAGCCCAGCTCGTCGGCCGCGCGTTTCAGGCTGCCGCAATCGACCACCATACATACAATCTGATATCGCGATGCCATCGTGCCTCCACATCGATGTAGCCGTAAAACGTTTTGCCAGGGCTTTTTCTGCCAACATTAGTAGTTCTTAATCATACTGAAGATACATTCGCTTTACTACATCTACATCTGGGAGCAGAATCCTTTTTGCGAAACCGTTCTGTAACAAAAGGAGTCCCATGGATCGCAAAAAAGCAATCGCGCTCTCATTTTCCGTTCCCGTCGCATGGGGCTTTTCGTACCCCCTCATGAAGATCGGCATGGACAGCATGAACGCCACGAGCATCGTTGCGCTGCGCTGCATCATCGCCTTTGCGGCTTGTCTTGTGCTCTTCCACAAGCACGCACTGCGCATCAACCGTGACCTGATGGTTCGCGCCGCCATCATCGGCGCCATTATGGCAACCGAGCTCACCTGCATGTGCCTGGGCTCCAGCCTCACCTCCGCCTCCACCGCCGGCTTTTTGCAGAGCCTGACGGTCGTGATCGTGCCGTTTGCCAATGCGGCCCTGCTGCGTCGTGCCCCCGAGCGCAAGGTGCTCGTCGGCACCGCCATCGTCACCTGCGGTATGCTGCTGCTCTCGGGTGCCGACTTTACCAGCCTGAATCCCGGCGCGATTATCATGTTGCTCTCGGCCTTTATCTATGCCAGCCACATTATCGTAGCCAAGCGCTTTGTCGAAGAAGTCGACCCACTGGCCCTGGGTGTTTGGCAGCTGGGCTTTGGCGGTCTGTTCTCGGGCATCGCCGCGTGCACCTTTGGCGGCTTCACGCTTCCCAGCACACCCAACGAGATCGTCGTTGTCGTCGCACTCGCACTCATCTGCTCTGCCTACGGCTTTATCACCCAGACGCTCGTGCAGCCCCACGTGCCCGCCGAGACCACCGGCTTTGCCTTCTCGCTCGAGCCGGTCTGCTCCGCCGTCTTCTCGTTCTTCCTGGTCGGCGAGGTCCTAAGCCCCATCGCCTTCTTTGGCGCCGCCCTCATCCTCACCGGCGTCATGGTGGCAACCGTCGAGCTCCCGCGCCTTCGCTCGCAAGGACACGCTCACATGGCAGGAGCGCCCGAGCACGTCTCGTAGACGTCACTCCCTACGCAGCCGCGACACAAAGGTCTCCGGTACGCCTTTACAATAGATGCCGACATAGCATCTGGCATAAAGGAGCTCCATGGACACCGCAACGCGCGACCGCAACATAGCAACTTGGTTGGGCGATGCGCCGCAGCCGGTACGTGACACGACGAACCAGCTGCTCGAGCGCATCGCCCTTTTGCGTGCCGAGCAGACCATCTACCCGGCACAAGACGACATCCTCAATGCCCTCGCCTACACCCCGGCCGACCAGGTCAAGGTTGTCATCTTGGGTCAAGACCCCTATCACGGGCCCAACCAGGCCATGGGGCTGTCGTTCTCGGTTCCCGCGACGCAAACCAAGCTGCCGCCAAGCCTGCGCAACATCTACAAGGAACTCAATGCCGATCTGGACTACCCCATTCCTGCCACGGGAGACCTAACCCCCTGGGCACAACAGGGCGTCCTGCTCCTCAACACCACGCTCACCGTGCGTGAGCATGCCGCCAATTCGCACGCCAAGCTGGGCTGGAGCACGCTGACCGACTACGTCATCGAGCGCTGCTGCCAGCTGCCCCAGCCGGTAGTCTTTTTGGCATGGGGCCGCTTTGCCCAGCAGATGGTCGAGGGCAAGCTCGCCGCGACCGGCGCGGGAAAGGCAACCGGCAAGTTCTGTCTGGCCTCTACGCACCCCTCGCCGCTTTCGGCCAACCGTGCCACGGCAGAACTCCCCGCCTTTATGGGATCGCGCCCCTTCTCCGCTGCCAATGAGTTGCTCGAGCAAAACGGCAGCAGCCCCATCGACTGGGGCTGCCTTGCCATATAACCTATCTAGCCGGCAATCCAATAATCCGGGTACTTATTGATATCGATGGGCGCGGTAAGCTCGCTGATATCGCCGATGGCCTCCATGCGCATCAGCGAGCGCAGGTGATTCTCGCTCTCCATGATCGGCTCATTTACGGCCCTATTAAGCACATCGAACGTCGGCGATTCAAACGTATCCATGTTGACATTGCCGAGCCACTTGCTCACAACGTAGTCAGCTTCCTCGTCGTCTGTGGCAACCCCCACCATCTGACGAGACCACGTCTTGAGCAGCGATTCGCGATCGGCCTCGGCAATATCGAGCACAACGCTGCCGCCAAACGAGAACGACATGCTCTCCGTCCCGCCCAGTAGCTCTGGCAGCAGACAGCCGGAAGGCAGCGTTACCGTCACGCCGCTACAGCCCATAAACGCACCGTTCTGGATGCCGGTCACCTTATCGCACAGCGCAATCTCGGTGAGGTTCGAGCAGCGCGAGAAGGCGTTCGAGGCGATTACAGTTGGCCCCGTCAACACGCTCGCCAGATCGGCCCGTTCGACATCGGACGGTGCCGAGACCAGCGTGGCGGTCCCGTCACCGTTGTCCTCGATCTTCCATTCATCGCTCTCGGGCACATCGCCACCCGCCGGGATAACCGTAGAAGACTCGACCAGCGGCAGCCCCATCATGGTTCGCAGGCGATTCTCAGGCTCCAACAGATTTGCAGCCATCTGTGCCTCGATCGCCTCGACCGTCGGCTCCGGACCCGTCCCCATATAGAAATCCAAGTATATATTCCAATAGACTTCTTCGAAATACGTGTCGTAGTCGTCGTAGCCCATGAATCCGTAGACCCACGCATTGAGGTAGTCCTGCTCCATGCCACTAGGCACCGACAGATGAATGCGGCCAGCTTCCTCCTCGGCATCGGTTGCGCCGTCAAAGAAGAAACCCACGCCCGGCGACGGATAGCCCAGCGTCGCAATACCAGCGCCGACGGTCAGGTTATTAAAGTTGGCATCATTGCCAAACACCGATGACGCCAGATAGTTGCGAGGGCCCTTGCCCGTAGCTGCGTCGTAGTCGCCCTTGGTGTCCGCCACGAACGATGCGCTCGTGAGCCTCGGGCAATTCGTGAATGCCTGGTCGTTGATTTCCATCGTCGCCGCGTGCAGAGACACGGACGTAAGGTTCGTACAGCCATTGAACGCCGACACACCGACGTGGATATCGTTATCGGGAAGGTCGATGTTCAGGTCGCCCGCGATGCCAGAATTCCTAAAGGCATAGCGATCGATATACGCCAGATGGAGAGCCGAAGTCCAATCGATATCCCACACGCCTCCGGTTCCCTCAAAGGCGCCGGGCAGGTCCTTGGCGCCGGACAAGGAATAGCCGCCAAAGATCTCAGTCGTACTCGGCAGCAGCCCAATCGTTCCGTTGAGCACCGAAGGCGCACCGAGCAAGATGCTTGGCTTGCCTTCCGCATCGTCATCTAAATAGCCGTAGAGAAGGACAGCGTCGTCGCTTGGAGCATCGCAACCAAAATCGGAAATGCCGTCGATGGTGACAAAGCGACTGTCGTAGCCCTGCAACTCGCCATCGGGCGCATACCAGGTGCAGCCGGCCGAATTGGGATTCTCGGTCGTGGCAAAAACGCCCTTTTTAGCACGCGACGCCACAAAGCCCAGGCTCGTGCAGCCCTTAAAGGCATCGGCTCCCACCTCGATGCTATCGGGCGTGCCGATAAACACGCCCTGAAGGTTCTGGCAGTTCTCGAACGCGTTGCGGCCGATCGCACTCGTCTGCTCGCCCAGATTGACAAACATGAGCCCCGCATCGCCCGAGAAAGCGTACGGTGCGATGGAATCGACTTCGAGCCGCTTGCCGCCATCCGCAAGCAAGGTACCGTCGAAGGTCGCGGGCAGATTGCCGTCCTCATCGCCTGCAGCGGACAGCAAGATCGTCTTACCGTCGTTGGCGTAATACAGGTACCCGTCTTGGGACAGGCTCGCCTTGATCACGCGCGCATCGGGTGCACCGGCGGCAGCCTTATGCTGCTCGACATACGCGACCTGCTCGTAGGTTGCGCACACGATGGTCCGCACAGAACCGCCCGCAAGACTGCCGTCCTCGAGCGTCACCTCATCGCCAAACCACGGCATGAGCACCAAGGTGTCAACCGAAGTGTTGCCCGCAAAGGCGCCCTTTATGATGGTGTTGGAAATCTGCACCAAGGCAGTATTGGAACCCGTGTCGAGCACGCGGAACAGATCGCTCTCGAGCTGCGAATTCATGTTGTAGACCAGCCCCTGCGAGTACATGAGCTGGACGTCGGGATTACTCGCGGGCGATACGTAAACGCCGTAGGCGCGCTCCAGCTCGCCCGCATGCTCGGTAATAAAATCGAGCAGTGCGGCATCGTCAACGACAAGGGTGCAGTCCCGCAGATTGCTCACGTCAATCTGGGGCAACTCACCCCCTTTGGACGCGTGCAGAACAATACGGTCGAGCTTATTGCGATCGGGAATGGCAACACGGGTGATATCGGCCGGGACATCGAGCTCGCGCGTATTGAAGGGGACGCCCAAGTACTCCTGGCCATCGCGAGACGTCAAGATGCCCTCATCCGTTGCGGCATAGACGGGATTATCCGGCGCTACACGGTAGGCATCGAGCGCCTGAAAACCCGCATTGACGTTGACGTAGTACACCGAGGACGGCAACTCTAGATTGTTGATCTGCCACGCAAAGCCCTCGCGCTGGCGACTGTCCGTATAGGCGTCGACCGCCTGCACGCCCTGCGGAACACGCAGCGTCTCGGTACCGCCATCGACCGACACGACCGACTCGTCCACATCGACGAGTGTCTGCAGGCGTGAGCTATTGGGGCTGGTCGGGTCGTCGTCAAAGCGATAATCCTGGTCGAGCGCATAGCCCTGAAAGCGCACCTTGTAGGCGGGATCGATGGACACGACATCGCCGGGGACCACCACATGGCGACCGGGCGTCAGCGTGTAGAAATACGGGACGACCGCCTCGTTCTCGCGCCACCCCAGCAGCAAGGCATTGAGATAGCCCTCCGAATCAACGTGGCCTGCCTGCTTCATAAAGGCTTCTTGCGTGTTGACGCTCAGCAGGTTCTCCTTGGAGCTCAACGTGCTCCAGATCACGCTACGCTGGCCCATCGAATCGGGCTGACCGACCACAAACAGGCACGACTGCGCCGGCGTGATGGTAACGCTGCGCGTCGTCCACGCCGTATCCTGCGACAAGCGCAGCGAGACGCTTACCGTGAGCGGCTGGCTCGAGCACAGTACCGGATTCTGCTCGCCCGCGGCATTGGTCCACGAGTTGATGCGCAGATACGGAAACGTGGCGAACTCATCCTTGGTGCAGGCAAGATAGTACATGCCGATGTCATCACTCCAGTGGACATCCATGGCACAGAACAGCGTCCATGCATCGAGCATCTGCCCATCGTAGATCGCATCCTCCATGGGTGTAATTTGCACCTCATCGGGATCGACCAATCCGGCCGTACCGTTAAACTGCGTAAAGAACGTTGTGTCTCCCATAGGAGCACCCTTTTGGGGTGTGGGGTCCTGGAAGAGATACTTGTAGGAATTGGCGGTTGAGTTGACCGAGCCGCCGGGACCGCCGGAACCGCCACTACCGCCAGAACCGGCACCACCCGCGCTGCCGGCATTGCCGCCAGACGCTCCGCCCGCATTGATAACAGGAGCGTTCTGCCCGCCTCCCGAGCCGCCCGTACCGCTGCCCGAGCCACCCGCAACGCCCACGCCCGTACCATCGGCGCTACCGGTGACGTTGTAGACGGTCGTGCCGCTTTGCCCCGTCAGATTTGCCTGTCCCTGCGCGGTATCGAGCGGCGCCTGCTGCTCGCGTGCGCTCGTTTCCCGGCTGTCGCTTCCCTCGTCGTGACGATTTGCCTCGGCATCCGTCGAGAGTGGGCTGATCTGATACGCCTCGCCGGACTCCGTGTCACCGTGGCTGTATGCAGCGATATACCCCGAAGGATCGAAGCTCAAATTACTCTGGGCCAGCTCAAAGGCCACCGTGCCAAATACGCCGACCGCAGCAACCGAAGCCGCCACCGCCACGACGCGCGTCGCAGCCAAAGGCTTGGCACGATACATATTTTTAGCGGCATGCTGAACACGCGCGGATGCACTCTGCGGCCCTTTTAACTTGGCCGATGCCGCATTTTTATGCGGAGCCATATGTTGAGGATGCTTCAGAAACACGTAAGACCTACTCCCTTTACAACGCGTACAGCATGTAGCGACGGAAGCGTTCAATATCATTTTGAGGCGCTGGCATGCTTCGATGCAGGCGCTCGGTAAGACGACGGAGCGTACGCAACTCGTTCGGTTTAAGCTGGCGGCCGCCAAACGCATAGGCCTGATGGAGCTGAATCGCTCGGCGGTATTCCCACGGGTCAATCTCGGGGAACGCCGTGGCAAAGGCATCCAGGCAATCGAGCGGCTTGGTCTCGTCGAAGGCATCCACGCCGCTTTGCTTCATCACCAGGGCAAGATAGCCGTAGAGTGCCGGCACACATATATCCTGCTCATCGTTCTCGATGGCTCGCGTGCGCAAAACGCGCAAGACGAACCTGCGAACGAACAGGGCGAGCAGGACGGCAATCACCGCGCCGGTCAAACCGACTCCGACTTTGGCCGCAACAGGGATGCTGTGCGACACCGGCACATCCTCGCGATGCTTATCCTCGCCCCGACCAGCGACCGAGCCCACATCGAGCGTCTTATCGTCGGCACCGCTGCTCCACGCCTCGCCCACGTCGATAATTTTATCGGCATCGAGCGTCTGGCTATAGTACCCAGGGGTGACCTCGACAGGCGTCCATCCCTGCCCGTCGAGGTAGATCTCGGTCCATGCGTGTGCATCGGCAGCCGTCAAGTCCAGCGGCACGCCCGCGTCGACGGCAGCGGCAAGCCGATTGTCAGCCGCCCGATAGCCCTCGACATAGCGCGCGGGGATTCCCTGAGATCGAAACGCGAGCGTTGCCGCCGTGGCAAAGTAGGCAGAGTTGCCCTCGTGCGCCGAGCCCAAGAACCATGCGACAAACGACGTCGCCCCGGTATAGGTTGGCGGGTTATCCGTCTGCCCCGCAAGCGAAGCCATCTTCGTGCGAACGCGACTGATCACGGCTGCATCCGAAACATTCGCCTGAGCATCCCAGCTGTCGCTCGAGAACAGGTATGCATCGACTGCATCCCGCTCCTCCTCGCGAACGTCCAGGTATTTATCGCGGACAAAGGCGGCGTACACCCGCTCGCTTTTTGCGTAATCGCTCTCGGAGGATGCTAACCAGCTTGAATCTGCAATGACATCGTCCATCGACACGTTATCGACGATCAGGCTATACGCCTTAGACGGCAACAGGTCCGTGCTGAGCATCGTCGAGCTCGTCAACATCGCAGCGGTACCGCTCAGCGAGCGCAGCGTATAGGGAGCATAGGCGTATCGGCGGTTGGCGCCCGAGGCGTAGACCGAAATCTCAACCGTCTCGACAGGCTCGCCGTCCTCACGCTCGGCCTCGGCATCAAACGCGGCGCGTTGCTCGGCTACCGTCAAACCGTTCTGGTGCAGCCACGCACGCATGCCGGACCATTTGCCCTCGTAGGACATCCAGTCGCCGCGTCCCCACGACACGCCGTCAAACGTCGTGCCCACAAAACCCTTCATGAGTAGATCGTCACTAAGCGTCTTGTTGGCAGTAAGCGACAGCGTTGTGGAGTCTCCTTCGTTCATGTCCGCCGCTTGCGAAAGGTCGCCCTCGGGCAGCGTATCGTCCCCAAATCGGAGGCTCTGGACTGCCTTGACGGCAGACGCCGACATGGCGGACAACTCGGGAAGAGGCTGCACAAGGGATACCGTCAGCGCAGAGAGAACGCCACATGCGGCACATAGACCGCCAAGGCCGACAAGAACCTGGGGTAAACCTACCGTAGAGCCCCGCAACTCGCGAGCACGGCACTGGACAAGCCAGCCCGCAACGCCCAGCGTCATAGACATCGTGCAATCACCGAGCTGCAATATCATGGAATCAGCGCCGCAAATAACGACGATTAAGAGCGTGGGCCACGAGACGCTCAAGTTGGCAAAAAGCCAGCCAAATGAGCCGGCAAACACACCGGCGAGCACTGCCAGCGACACGGCTTCACACAGCGTGCCAGCATCTGCCACCAAAGGAATATACAGCTCACAGATTGAATTGATATGAGCGATTACGGCATTGACGCAAGCATAGAAGCCCCAGCGCGCCGAAGGAACCAAGAGTGCGCATGCAAGCGCCACGAACGCTGCGGCCAAGGCGATCCAGAAGGGAGTCTTTTTCGAAGTCATTGAGGTGCCCAAAGCGCCCAGCGCAACAGCCACGCCAGCGGCGACGGCAAGCATGATCCCCATGCACGTTGCACTCAGACACCCGGCAATTGCGCAGGTGAAACCCGCGGACAGTAAAACCGCGGGAGCCACCGACAGGAACACGTCGACGACGCGACCATTCGAAGCGATGCGCTCCGTCGAAGCAAGAGTCACAAAGTCCATGCTAGAGCTCCAGACTCTTGATACGGGCCGAATCGCTCGATACCGGACAATGGGTGATGATGTAGTTGGCGCCGCGCTCGATGCTATACGACTCGACCGAATCCGACACGTGGAGCACCGACAGATCGGTCAGACGGCCCAAATCGATATAGACCTGCTCATCGACGCCCAATGTCACCAGCACCGTTTTGCTAACGCCCCGTGCCGCCACAAGCTTGGCATACTGCTCGTTTGATGTTGGATGAGTAGGGCCAAGCGGCGTTGCCGTCAAAGCATCGAGCATCTTATTAAAACCACGTCGGTCATCGACGGGATAGGCGGCCAGGGAGCCTTCGGGGGTGGCCACGACCATATGATGGTATCCCTGACGCATAAGCGCCAGCGATATCGACGCGGTAAAGCTCAGTACCGCAGAAAGCAGCTCGGGGCGGCTTGAGTGCTCAAAATCGCACGCAAACGCACCGAACAAGACGGCGATCGTGTGATCTTGAGGACGTGAGGCCTCGCGCACCAGCACATCGTCAAAGCGCGTCGACAGCTTCCAGTGGATCGACTTGACCGCATCGCCCTCGTGATAGGGCCTCACGTCAAAGACCTCGGAGGCGTCCTGGCCGCTTCGATGGGGATCATAGCTCGTGCCCTCAAGACCGGCAGAAGCACTTTGGTGAGGATCGACCTGGATGTCGAGCACTTTGGGATAGACCGTAAACAACCCGTGAAAGTCGGCGTCCTCCAGAGCAAGCGACGTAAAGCCCATCTCATCGACCAGGCGCGCGGTATCAAGGGTAATGGTGTGCGCGCCACAAACGGTCGAATCGAGCTCTAGCTCAAACAAGGCGGGCCTACCCATCGCGGGGGCAAGGCTTACGGAACGGACCGTCCGCGTTCCCGTCAGCTGGTTGTACACCGAAAACGACAGCTCCATGCGACCGCGAAACATAAGCGGGCGATCCAACGTGATGCGCAATACGAGCGGCGCGTTTACAACACACGATCGGGGAAGCTCAAAGCCGAGCTTGAGCAAGGCGACGCTCGAGCGGCACGCCGCCACCGTGACCACGGGCATGGCGATCAACGCCGCGGCAGCAGCGAGCGCAGCCGCATTGGCGGTAAACACGAACGTGGCAAGCAGGAGCGCCACGGACACGATATAGGTAATCTTGTTGGCAATCATGGGCGTACCGTAGGGCGCGCAAGGCAAACGAGCCGCTACGAGCGGCCGCGGACCTGGCCCATGGACGGGGCGGGAACGGTGGCGAGAATGCGATCGAGAACGTCCTCGGCGGTAATCGATTCGATACGGGCCTGGGGGCGCAAAACGAGACGGTGGACGCAGACGACCTTAAACACCTCGCGCACGTCCTCGGGCACCACATAGTCGCGCTCGCGAATCAATGCGCAGGCGCGCGCCATGCGAGTGAGCGCGATGATGCCACGGGGGCTCACGCCCAGCTCAACAAGATCGTCTTTGCGGGTCTCCTCGCACAGGCGCACGATATAATCCAGCACCGTGTCGGCAACCTGTACACCGCCCAGGTAGTTTTGGATATCGAGCAGGTCATCGCAGGCAACCATGGGCTTGATGTCGTCGAGAGGGTTGGCATAGCGACGGGCCTTGAGGATATCGATCTGGTCCTGGCGCGACGGATAGCCAACGGACAGGCGAACCATAAAGCGGTCGAGCTGGCTATCGGGCAGCGGCTGAGTGCCCGCCGAGCCCACCGGGTTCTCGGTTGCGATACACACGAAGGGACGCGGGACCTGATGCGTCTGCCCATCAATCGTCACCGCGCGTTCTTCCATAACCTCGAGCAGGGCCGACTGCGTCTTTGCGCTGGTACGGTTGATCTCGTCGCCCAGCAGCATGTTGCAGTTGACGGCGCCCCACACAAAGCGAAACACGCCGGCGTCGCGGTCGAACATCGTAAAGCCCGTAATGTCCGAGGGCAGCGTATCGGGCGTAAATTGCACGCGCTTAAAGTCCAGACCCAGTGCACGCGAAAGAGCCAGGGCCAGCGTCGTCTTGCCGGTACCGGGCACATCCTCCAGCAGGATGTGGCCGCCGGCATAGATGGCCATGAGAGCTTTCTCGATCACATCGCGCTTGCCCAGCAGGGCGCGGCTCACTTCATTGATGATGCTGTTGGACTGTTCGACAATCACGGTTACTCATTTCCTCGGTAAGCTGCCTCGGCCGTCGCGGCCGCCAGCTGTGCTTTCAAAACGTTCAGATCGATGGGCTTGCCCACATGTCCGTTCATGCCCACACTGCGCGAGCGCTCAACGTCCTCGGTGTAGTCATTGGCAGAAAGCGCAATGATGGGAATGGCGCCGGCGTCCTCACGATCGAGCCCTCGAATCCGTTCCGCCGCTTCCCAGCCGTTCAGCACGGGCATCTGAATATCCATGAGGATCGCATCGTACGTGCCCACGGGCATGCTCCGGAATCGCTCAACGACCGCTTGGCCGTTCTCGGCGCGATCAACCGCCGCGCCTCGTCTTGCCAGCAGCTCAATCACGATCATGGCATTGATTTCGTTATCCTCCGCCAGCAGGAATCGCTTGTCCTCAAACTGGTAGGTAAACGACGACCCCATGGAATCGAGCGCCGTCTCGAGCGTCTGCTCCTTAAGCTTGAGCTCCTCGACCTGCTCCGGCGTGGCAAGTCGCAGCGGGATGTAGGCCGAAAACGTCGAACCGCGACCAGGCTCGGTATCGACGACGATCTCGCCGCCCATCAGGTCGACGAGCGCGCTCGTGATGGCCATACCCAAGCCCGTTCCGCCGTAGCGGCGCGCAATGGTGCGGTCCTCCTGCTCAAACGGCTTAAAGATCTTGCTGATGTAGCGCGGGTCCATGCCCTTGCCCGTGTCGCGCACGCGCAGCATATAACTCACGCCGTCGTCTGTCCGGTACATCTCGCGCAGGGTTACGGTAACGCTGCCGCCCCGCTCGGTAAACTTGACCGCGTTGGAGATAAAGTTGATGACGACCTGCGATAGGCGCATGCGATCGCCCACGACAAAGACGTTTTCGCAGTCCTCCAGATTGACCGAGTACGCAAGCCCCTTGTCGGCTGCCTGCGAGGTAAACATGCGTTCAATCTCGTCGGCAAACAGACGCAAATCAAACGGTGCATCGTCAATGCGCACGCGCCCGCTGTTGAGGCGGCTCATGTCAAGCATGTCGTTGATAAGCGAAAGCAAATAGGCCGAAAGCTGCGAGGCGCGAGACAAGTCATCCATCAGGCGAGACTCATCCGCATGGTGCTCGCGAGCAAGCGAAATCATGCCCTCGATGCCATTGAGCGGCGTGCGGATCTCGTGGCTCATCTGGTTCATATAGTCCGTGCGCGCGTTGGCGGTCTCGACGGCGCGATCGCGCTCGGCCTCCGCCTTGGCGATGCGCTCGTTTTCGGCCGTTACATCGACTGCAGAAACCAGGTACTGGGTGCCGTTCTGTATGAGCGAAATCGTAAACCTTATGCTGAGCTGCGATTTTGCTCCATGGGGCGCATGGTAGGAGCACAGGAGGTTCAGCGGGGTCACATGGTCCCAGTCCCTCACCTGTCGCTGCATGCGAACGCGGTCGCTATTGGGGATAAAGCGGTATAGTGTCTCGATGTCGTCGCCGATACGCTCGGACGACACGCCAAATACGCGTTCGAAATTTGGGGTGATATAGAGCGGAAGGCAGTCGTTGGCGCGCAAGACCAGAGCAACGTTGGGCCCTTGCTGCGCAAGCGCCTCTTCAAACAGCCGACGCGCTCGGTCCGCGTCGCGCTTCTCGTGTGAACCGAACAGCCCCAATATGCCCCCTTTTTTATTCAAAGGCTCATTCTACCAGCTCAAAAGCACGTTACAGAGATGATGCTCCGCAAAAGTTACCTATGAGTGACATAAAAACGCGCCCGACGGCAATCTTGCCATCGGGCGCGTCTTGTTACTCGGGCCAGATAAACTGTGTGCGGCCGGCCTCGCCGCCATCGATCAGCAGGCTCTGCCCGGTCATAAACCGGTTGGTCACGCCCACAAAATAGATCCACTCGGCGATCTCTTGGGCGGTGGCCCAGCGTTTAAGCGGTGTGAGCTCCATAATCTGGTTCCACAGGTGTTCGTCTTCCATCACGCAACGGTTGAGCGGCGTGATAACGCCGCCCGGGTCCACGCTGTTGGCGATGGCCCGCGGCGCCAGGCGGTTTGCAAGGTTCTTGGTGTAGGCGATAATGCCGCCTTTGCTGGCAGCATAGGCGGGAAACTCCGATCCCGTATGTCCGCTCGCCGACCCCACATTGACCACGGATTTGATAGCCGGCGTCGGCTTGGCGGCAAGCCCCTCCCCCACAAAGGCGTAGCGCTCGGTCACGTTGATGGTGCCACGCAGGTTGGCGGCGATGTCATCGGCCGAATCCTGCGTACCGGCAACGTTCACGATTACCTGAGGCTCAAGGTTGCCCGGAAACGAGTCCGGCTCGCGGACATCAACGATCAGATGGCGGTAGCGCTCGTGTTCGATCGCCGCCGGCAGCAGATCAAAGCCCACGACCTCGTGACCCTCGTCCAAAAAGCGCTGCACGCACGCGGCTCCGATACCGCCCGAAGCGCCCGTGATCAAAACCCGCATACTTGCTCCTTAGGCGGTTGCGTGGCGCTCGAGGTACTCGGCGCCCACGTTCTCGCGCTCCCAGCCACGCACAACCTTGTAGCCCACGGGGCTCAGGAAGACCTCGCACAGCAGCTCGGCGACGGCGCCCGTCAGCGAGCACATAATGACCTGCACCCAAGTCCAACCAAAGAATGTGTGGCTCACCACAATGGCAAAGACCAGGTTGTCGACAAACTGACCGATGCCCGTAGACACATAGGAGCGGAAGGCAAAGCTCGCAAAGTTATTCTTTTTGAGCATGCGGCCGAGCGACTGGTTGAGCGTGGAGTTAACCACGGCAGAAACGAGCATTGCCAGCGAAGAGCCCAGCACCACGTACCAGGTGCCGCC
>JAIIUG010000214.1:0-1153 GCA_022739635.1 Collinsella sp.
ACGGTGGCGAATCTTGTCGTAATACATCAATTGAACTTTTTAGACCACAAAGATAAGTCAAAGAACGCCTTAATCAATTATTCAATATAAACTCTAATTATCATATAAAAATAAAATAATTTAGCTTTATGGAAACAATGGTTCGTAGAATTGGACTTGTTGCACACGATGCAATGAAAAAAGACATGATAGAGTGGGTTCTCTGGAACTCGGAACGTCTGATAGGACATAAATTCTATTGTACGGGTACAACCGGTACACTAATTAAAAAAGCCCTTGAAGAAAAACATCCTGAAATCAAATGGGATATCACAATCCTGAAATCTGGTCCTTTAGGAGGTGACCAGCAAATTGGTTCGCGGATCGTAGAAGGAGAAATAGACTATCTGTTCTTTTTTACAGATCCGATGACACTACAGCCGCACGATACGGATGTGAAAGCATTGACCAGACTGGCTGGAGTTGAAAATATTGTTTTCTGCTGTAACCGTTCGACTGCGGACCACATTATTACGAGTCCTTTATTCACTGACCCAACTTACGAACGTATTCACCCGGATTATACCAATTACACGCAGCGTTTTGAAAACAAGGGAATCATATCTGAAGCAGTGGAGCAAGTGAAAAAGCGGAGGAATAAAAGTGAGAATAACATTTCCAAATGAACTGTAATAAGTAGTAGCATATTTATAAGGCTATCTAAGAAACAAGTTGTTTACATCTTTCAGAACTGGTATCTACTGAATGGTAATCTGCTTCCACCAACCCTTCTGGTTGGTGGAAAGAAACCACTTATAAAATATTTCGCTTCCTTTATGCATCCCAGTCGAAAAAGGACAAGGGCATTGCGGGTGTACATCACTCCTTTCACCTTCTTGTTTAGTCCTTCCAGCAAAGTCTTGCTACCAGTTTTTTCTGGAACTACCTTGTGAAAAATTATGCGAAAATCGCCTTTCTGTGCCCGGATTCATCCGCAGGATCCCATGCCAAAGGGACATGGAACATGCCGGTAGCTTATCCCCCACGACTCCGGAGCATCAGGGGGTAGGGACGGTTTGGCGGCAGGTTGCCGTTAAACCGTACGATTTTCGTTTAACGAAAACACAACTTGCTGTCCGCAGGAGCGGACCACATTTATCCAATAATTATTGTG
>JAIIUG010000215.1:0-1147 GCA_022739635.1 Collinsella sp.
GCGCGCCATGACAAACCAAAACACCAGGCCGATGGCGGGCGTGCAAATCAAAAAGATGATGCCGAGCTTAAGGTCGATGGCAAGGGCCGCGACCATGGAGCCCACCGCCAGGAAAGGCCAGCGGATGAGCATACGCACGCCCAGCGCCACGGCGAGCTGTACCTGGTTGACGTCGTTGGTAATGCGCGTGATGAGCGACGGCGTGCCAAAGCGATCGAGCTCAGTATAGCTCAGCTTGTTGATGTGCTTGTAGAGTGCGCCGCGAATGTCGGTGCCCATGCCCTGCGAGGTGAGCGCCGCCATCTTTTGACAGACGAGCGTAAACGAGATGCCGATCACAGCCATGGCGGCGAGCACCATGCCGTAGTGGACGACGGCACCCACGTCGTGCGCGCCGATACCTTTATCGATCATCTGGGCAATCACCAGCGGCGTCAGCAGGTCAAAAATCACTTCGATCAACTTGCACGCAGGACCAATCACCATATACCGGCGATACTTGCCGCCAAAACGCCTGAGCAACTCAATCATAAAAAGGCGCTCCCTATCATCATCTCTCTTCAATCTGATTCATGATAGTACGGCGAGCCCTGAAGATGCGTAAGCAACTCGTTACAGATGTAAGGGCAACGGCCGCTGGCGCCCAAGGCACGTAGCAGCCGATGTTTTGGCAACGCCAGCGAGCGACATAACGCCAGGGATTCAATTATCAGATAAATGTGACCCTTCAGACGGTTTTGGTCGGCTACCCGCGAGTGCCGGCAGGGCGCTTGGTAGTCGAGCGATCCCGCAGGCGAAGCCGAGGACCAGCGAGACACCAAATACCTCGTCGCCGGCCGGGCCATGTCGCGGCACCAAAAAGCGCCCGTGCGCTCGATGGATTCGGATGCCCGACAGAGGCTCCTTATGGCTGCTTCCTTCCGGACCTGACCAGATTCGGAACATGTCGTCATCCGAACCCATCGAACGCGCTAGGCGCTCGATATATCTTACCCGCTCCCGCCCGATGGGGCAAGGTAGCTAATTTGGGACGAGGCTTTTTTGACTACCCTTGATTATCAACTTCATCCGAACACCTCCCACATTCATCCGAACATGTTCGGATGAATGTGGGAATCCGATACCCTGAGGGCCGGATCGGCCGGCC
>JAIIUG010000216.1:0-1145 GCA_022739635.1 Collinsella sp.
GTATAATAGGTTGCATAAATTTTTGCTCCCGTATTTTTCAATTTTTCCGGAAACTCTGTTCCATCGCAGTCTCTTATTGCATCAGCTCTCCATTTATCTAACATTTCCAGTGTCTGTGTAACCACATCCAGATCTGTTGGTATTGTTACTCTGCCTTTTCTTTGAGTCATTTTACTTTCCTTCCTCCTACTTGATTATTGTAATTTTACCTGAATTATTCATGGAACAATATCTGAATTGATAACTGCACCATGAAATTAAGCCCAGAACATTGATATTTCAATATTTCTGGGCTTATATTTTACACTTTTTTACCAAAATATCTTGACATATCCCCCTAAATATGTGGTTTATAGATTAAGCAATATTACGTTACCGGCGAAATATTTATCTATCCAATATCTAGGAGGTATGTCATATGGATCGAACCAACATCTGCAAAAATATTATCCAATCCATTAAAGATTATATCATGGATCCTGTTAAACTGGAACCCCATCGGGCAGAAAAACATTTCGTAAGAAAGAGAAAACTTACTCTTTTACATGTCATTATTTATCTTCTGTATTCCTCTAAGGCTTCCGTGTTCCAGAATCTTTCCCGCATCCGGGATGATCTTTCTGCTCTTTCATTCCCTGACGTTTCCAAACAGGCTCTTTCCAAAGCACGCCAATTTATTAATCCTTCTCTTTTCAAGGAACTCTATTATCTTTCAGTTGACCTGTTTTACAAGCAGATCCCTTCCAGAAAACTATGGAATGGTTATCATCTCTTTGCTGTAGATGGTTCCAGAATCGAACTTCCCAATTCACAGTCAACATTCGATTTTTTCGGTGAGATGTCCAGTTTTCCTGACCCTGACAGGCGCTATACCATGGCACTGGCTTCTATTATTTATGATGTCCTTGATGATTATATTGTCCATGCTTCTATACATAAGTTTCTATCCTCTGAACGTGCAGCTGCACTGGAACATCTCAAAGTACTGGAAGATATGGGGATCCATACGGATAGCATTATTATTTTTGACAGAGGCTATTATTCTGAAGACATGTTCCGTTACTGTGTCGAACATGGCTATTTCTGTGTCCTGAGACTCAAAGAATGTCTCAATCTTTCAAAAAAATGCAGCGGTGATACCATCT
>JAIIUG010000217.1:0-1139 GCA_022739635.1 Collinsella sp.
CTGCTCAAGGATGTACGCGGCGACTTTCTCGGGCGAGGCGAACTTGGCCACGTCCTCGAGCACGCGCTGGGTACCGCGGCGCTCCTCTTGGCGTGGGATAGCCTTAAGGACACGGCGCTTTTCGAGAATTGCCAGCACGGCGTCGTAGAGGTTCACGACCTTGAGCGTGCACGGAAGCTTGTCGGCCTCGGCATCGCGTGAAAGGGCGTCAAATAATGCACGCGCTTCAAACTCCAGCGCGGGGTCATAGCAAAAGGTGTGGAAGCCGATCTCATTGCCTATGCCCTTGTTGGCCAAAAAGTCCTCGCTGCACAGGCACTCGCGCAGAAGCCGCGCGCGTCGCTCAAATTCCTGACGGGCGTGCTCGGAGCGGACATGCGCCGCCACGACGCTCTTACGGAAATGGATGCCGATATTGGTGGTGAGATCGGTCGCCGGGGTGATAGCAGGTTCGGCGGCGTTGTTGACGGGAGCCACGCTACATCACCACCCTGCCGGTAAGGGCCGCGATAAGCGACTGCTCGCCCAGCAGAACCAAGGCTCGCTCGACATCGGAATCGAGGAAGAGTGGTGACAGGCGCTCGGACTCCGGGCCCTGGCCCTCGCCGATAAGGCCGGCATGGCGGAGCGTCTGGCGGAGCGAGCCCTTAATGCGCTTGACCGTGACCTCAGTCCAGCGGGCCGCGTCCGGATATTCCGTGGTAAAGCGTGTCATAAAGGCGTTGAGGTCAACCGCCGTAAAGGCATAATCGAAGTTTTGCAGGCGCTCCCCCACCTCGACGAGCACGAGCTCGCGCACGATGTCGTAGCGGCAGATCATGCTGTAGAACATGGCCTGATCCGCCTGCGTGGGGGTGCCGGATGCTATGAGGCCGGTTAGGGATAACGCAGCCTCGACGGCGGTGTTAGCGTCGATGCCGCGCGCGGCGCATGCGGCGTCCGTGGGCGCCATGGCGTCGAGGCGGCGAAGGCACACGGTTGCGCGGTTGGCGACCATGCGCTCCGTGGGATATTGAAAGAGGTTCTCGCTCTTTACGCGTACAATGACCTGCTCGTCGCTTGCGCCCTGCGTACGCAGGGCAGCGACGATGCGCATCTCATGCGGGAGGAATTGCTCGCGGGTGAGCACCCCCCCCCCG
>JAIIUG010000062.1:0-12295 GCA_022739635.1 Collinsella sp.
GTCGCCCTCGAGCGCGCGCTTGTGGTCCTGCGAGGTGGCCATGGGGCGCACGGTCTTGCCGTCGGCAAAGGCCAGCAGCGAACACTCGGGGCCAACCAGCATCTCCTCAATGACAACGGTGTTGCCGGCATCACCAAAGGTACCGCCAAAGCACTCGCGCACGGCCTCTTCGGCCTGCTCGAGCTCAGTCGCCACGATAACGCCCTTGCCTGCGGCCAGGCCGTCAGCCTTCACGACCAGCGGGGCACCCTGCTCGCGCACATAGGCAAGAGCCGAAGCCTCGTCAGTAAACGAGCCGTAGGCGGCCGTCGGAATGCCGGCACGCTCCATGAGCTGCTTGGAGAATAGCTTGGAGCCCTCCATCTGGGCACCCTCGGCACCCGGACCAAAGCAGGGAATACCCGCCGCGCGCACGGCGTCGGCCACGCCCGCCACGAGCGGAGCCTCGGGGCCAATCACCACGAGTCCGCATCCATGGCTCTGGGCAAACGCCGCCACGGCCGCAGGATCGCAATCGTCGAGAACCACGTTCTCGCCGCAGCTCGCGGTGCCGCCGTTACCCGGCGCAATGTAGAGCTTGCCGGCGCGCGGTGATGCTGCGAGCTTAGCTGCCAAAGCGTGCTCGCGGCCGCCGCTGCCCAACAACAGGATGTCGATGGTTTGAGTGTCCGCCTTCAAGGGTGCCTCCTCTATGGATGAATGGCTCGCTCCGCGCGAGCCTTTTGCAAGCAAATATACCCCTCGGCCGCCCGCTTGGGCTGCAAAGGGGCATATCGCAATAACCGAATAGTGCCGATTACTTCCAGAATCGGTTGATGATCTGCTCGCGATCGGCGCCGACGCCAATGAACGTCACGCGGGTGTGTGCCAGATCCTCGATAAACGCCACGTAGTCCTGAGCCTCCTGCGGCAGCTCGTCAAAGCTGCGGCAACCGGTGATATCGCACTTCCAGCCCGGGAGCTCCTCGTAGATGGGCTTGGCATGCTCAAAGCGCGCCTGATGCTCGGGCACGCTCGTGTAACGCTCGCCATCGACGTCGTAGGCAACGCACACCTTGATGGTGTCGAAGGCCGAAAGCACGTCGAGCTTGGTCAGGGCGATATCGGTGAGGCCGTTGACACGCGAGGCGTAGTTGGCGATGGGGCCATCGAACCAACCGCAGCGACGGCGACGGCCGGTGGTCACGCCGTACTCATAGCCTTCCTCGGTCAGCGTGTGGCCGGCCTCGGACTCATAGGAAAGCTCGGTGGGCATGGGGCCCGAACCGACGCGGGTGATATAGGCCTTCATGACGCCCAGCACGCGGTCGACATTCTTCATACCGACGCCGGAGCCGGTGATGGCGCCGCCAGCGGTGCAGTTAGAAGACGTCACGTACGGATAGGTGCCGTGGTCGATGTCGAGCAGCGTCGCCTGGGCGCCCTCGAACAGCAGGTCCTTGCCCTCGTCGATCATGTTGTTGAGCAGCAGGCTCGTCTCGGTGATGTAGGGGCGCAGGCGCTCGGCCATGGGCAGGTACTCGTCGCAGATCTGGTCCACGGTGTAGGTGGGCAGATGGTAGATGAGCTCGAGCTCGGGATTCACGCGGGCAAGAGCGGTCTCCAGCTTGTCGCGGAACAGCGCCTCGTCCAGCATGTCCTGCATGCGCAGGCCGATGCGGGCCATCTTGTCCTGGTAGCACGGACCGATGCCGCGCTTGGTAGTACCGATGTTCTTCTTGCCGAGCTTCTGCTCAAAAGCGCCATCCAGATCGATGTGGTACGGCATGATGATGTGCGCATTGCCACTGATCTTGAGGTTCTTGGTGGTGATGCCGTCGGCCTCGAACATGTCAATCTCCTCAAGGACAACCTTGGGGTTGACGACGCAGCCGTTACCGATCACCGACACATGGTCGGAATACATGATGCCGGAGGGCACCTGGTGCAGGCCGTACTTCTTGCCGTTGACGACGATGGTGTGGCCGGCGTTATTACCGCCCGAATAGCGCACGACGGCATCGAAGTCGCCGGCGACCAGGTCGCAGATCTTACCCTTGCCCTCATCGCCCCACTGGGCACCGACCAAAACGGTTGACGGCATGTTTACTCCTTACATTCATGGACTGTCTACGCGCCACGCCAGCACGCAGAAGCACAAAACATTCCCAGTATACCCGTGCAACGGGTGCCTGTCCTACTCCTCGGTATGCGCCCCATCAAGCTCATAGAACTTGGTGGATGCCGGCAGGAACATCAGGTCGACGTCACCGATCGGGCCCGAACGGTTCTTGGCCACGACGATACGCGTAACGCCCTCGTCGGGTCGATCGTCACGCGAGGCCTCGGCCTCATCGGCGGATCGGTCCAAGAACATGACGATATCGGCGTCCTGCTCGATGGAACCCGATTCACGCAGGTCGGACAGCTGCGGGCGCTTGCCGGTACGGGATTCAACCTGACGCGACAGCTGTGACAGCGCGATCAGCGGAATCTTGAGCTCCTTGGCCATAATTTTCAGACCACGCGACATCTCGGAGACCTCGACGGTGCGGCTCTCGGAGCGACGTCCCGGCGGAGGACTCACCAGCTGCAGGTAGTCCAGGATGATGATGGCCTTCTCCTTGTTGTGGAGCATGCGGCGGCTCTTGGCGCGGATCTCGGTCACCGTGGTGCCGGGCGTATCGTCAATCAGGATGTCGAGCTTAGACAAGGTCTGCGTGGCCTCGTTGATATTGGCCCACTGCTCGGGGCTAATGCGGCCCGTACGGAAGTCGCTGATCGAGATCATGGCGTAGGCGCAAATCAGGCGCTGGGCAATTTCCTTGCCCGACATCTCTAGCGAAAAGAAGCCGACGGTATAGCCCGCAGCGGCGGCATTCAGTGCCAGGTTCAGAGCGAATGACGTCTTACCCACGGCAGGGCGAGCGCCGATAATGATGAGCTGGCCCTCGCGGAAACCCATAAGCATGCGGTCGAGCGACGGGAAGCCGGTGGGCACGCCCGCGGCCTGTCCACCGGCCTTACACACTTCCTCGGCCTCGTTATAGGCCTCGACCATAAACTCGGTCAGTGTCTTATAGCTCGACTTAACCTCGCGCGCCGTGACCTTGAGCAGCTTGCTCTCGGCCAGCTCCACGACCTCTTTGGTGTCGGTAGGGGCGTTATAGGCCAGCGCGTTGATCTCGTTGGTGGCACCGATCAGCTCGCGCAGCATCGAGTCGCGGCGAACGATGGCGGCATGGTGCTGCCAGTTCACGAGCGACAGGGTCTGACCCATCAGCTCCAAAATGTAGGCCTCGCCGCCCACGGCATCAAGCTTGTTGATGCTGCGCAGGTAATCGATCAGCGAGATAGAGTCGATGGGAATGCGGCTGTTGTACATATCGACCATCGCGGTGTAGATGGTCTTATGAATAGGCCGGTAGAAGTCATCGGGCTGCAGCTCGACCTGGGCCTCCTCGACCACCTCGGGCGATAGCAGCATAGCGGCCAGTACGTTGGCCTCTGCATCTTGGTTTTGGGGAAGACCCAACTTGGAGCCACGGTCCTCGACCGTCAGCCCTGTCTCCCTATCGTCGTATGCCATGAGCATCCTCATTCATATCGCTTGCGGGCATCCATAGTATCAGCCACGGTCCCAAAACGGGCCGCACGCCGCCAATCATCACCGAACGAAACGGATGAACGGTCCCTCATTTGGGACTTCACCGCAACGCCTGCCATGGCGCTCGCTGAGCGTAGAAAACAAAAGGGCGCCCTGGTCTCCCAGAGCGCCCTTCTTAGAACAAGATTGTTGCGTCGCAGCAAATGCTACTCGGCAGCAGCCTCAGTCTCGACCTCGGCGGTCTCGGCCTCGGCGACCTCAGCGGTCTCCTCAGTCTCAGCCTCGGCAGCGAGCTCCTCGGCGGTAACGCCAACGAGAACGACAACCTCGGCCTTGATCTCGCGGTACAGCGAGATGGCAACGGTGTGGGCACCGGCAACCTTGATGGGCTTACCGAGCTCGACGCGCTTGCGGTCGATGTCCATACCGAGCTGAGCCTTGATGGCGTCAGCGATCATAGCGGCGGTAACGGAGCCAAAGAGGATGCCCTCGTCGCCGACCTTGACGTCAACGGTGACCGTCTTGCCCTCGAAGGCAGCCTTGGTCTCGTTGGCGGTAGCCAGACGGACGGCCTCGCGCTTGGCGATGTTGTTGCGACGCTCGTCAAGCTGCTTAAGGTTGCCCTTGGTGGCGGCAACAGCGAGCTTCTTGGGGAACAGGAAGTTCTCAGCGTAACCCTGAGCGACCTCTACGACGTCACCCTCGCCGCCCTTGCCCTTGATCTCATCGAGAAGAATAACCTTCATGATGCGTCTCCCTTCTTAGCCGCGGTCGCGGTTGCCACGAGAGGAAACCACGGGGACGGTGTACGGCAGGAGAGCCATCTCGCGGGCGCGCTTGATGGCGTTGGCGATGTCATGCTGATGCTGCGTGCAAGCGCCAGTGACGCGACGGGGCTTGATCTTGCCACGGTCGGTCATGTACTTACGGAGAAGCTGAGTGTCCTTATAGTCGATGAACTCAGTGTTCTCCTTGCAGAACTGGCAGTACTTACGACGCGGCTGACGTGCAGAAAAATCATTAGCCATGTCAAAATACCTTTCGTTTGGCAACTTCGGCGAACCGAAGCCGCCTCTCACTCAAAAATAGGTGAACAGCCCTTAAAACGGGATGTCCTCATCGTAGACGTCGACCGCGGGCGGCGTAGCCACCGGTGCGGCAGGACGCGGTGCGGGCGTCGCAGGGGCTGCGGGGGCGTAACCGCCCTGATCGTAGCCACCCTGGCCACCGCGGGAGCTCATAAACTCGATCTCATCGACGATGACCTCAAGCTTGCTCCGGCGCTGGCCGTCGCGCTCCCAAGAGCTGTAGCGCAGCTTGCCCTCGATCGCGACCTTGTTTCCCTTTGCCAGGAAACGGCTCACGGCCTCGGCGCGCGTGCCGAACATGGTGCAGTCGACAAAGTTGGGATAGTCCTCCCACTCGCCAGTCTGCGGGTTGCGGCGACGATCGTTCACGGCTACGCCAAAGGACAGAACCTGGGTTCCGCCGGCAGTGGCGCGCAGCTCGGGATCACGCGTGAGGTTACCGGTGATGTTCACTCGATTGATGCTCATAACTCACTACTTCCTCTTGGGGCACAAGCCCAGTCCAAAACGACAGTCTTACTCCTGGTCGTCGCGACGGACGATCATGTGGCGGACCACAGCGTCGGTGATGCGCAGGACGCGATCAAGCTCGGCGATCTGGGTAGGATCTGCGTGGAAGTTGATGAGGATGTAGTCACCATCGGTGAGGTCGTTGATCTCGTAGGCGAGCTTGCGCTTGCCCCACTCGTCAACGGAGTCGACCTTGCCAGCGCCCTCAGCGATCGTGGTATCGATACGCTTCATAACAGCGAGACGAGTCTCGGGGTCGAGCGACGGGTCAACAAAGAACAGCAGTTCATAAGCCTTCATATTGTCACCTCCTCTGGGCAAATGTGGCTTCAGGTCGTGAAGGTGCGCCTGAAGCAGGAAAAGACTTGGTAATAATATCTTTCAACCTCCCAGGCTGCAAGAATATGCAGCTACAACCTCATGACCTCCACATATGTCCATACTCACACGGCACTTCATGCGTCTTCCAACCAAATGCTGACCAAATGCTTGACGGATCTGTGGACAAGATACGGCGCCACGGGGACAAACCAAATCAAACTGCAGGTCAGCAATTGCAAGGCTGTGGTCGCAAAATGCATACCAGTGGCTCACAACACCGTTCAAAGATTTTTAAAATTGCTGCCACGTCGTTTATAAATACCTATTTTAAACAATTTGCCGCATGCAGTCATGCTGGTCAGAGCCCGTTTTTGGCCTCCTAGATCCCGTCACGAAGCCAAGCGTTTCAAAAAATGCCAACTTTTCTGTTTGCACTTTGCGATTCCTCGTGTATACTGACTTTCGCATTTAACGGAGAGTTGTCCGAGTGGCCGAAGGAGCACGATTGGAAATCGTGTAGGCGTCAAAAGCGTCTCCAGGGTTCAAATCCCTGACTCTCCGCCAGTTAATTCCAAAGCAGGCCTTCGAGCCTGCTTTGTTTTTACCCCACGCGGAGGGGTGGCAGAGTGGTTGAATGCGGCGGTCTCGAAAACCGTTTGGCCTGTATAAGGTCACGAGGGTTCGAATCCCTCCTCCTCCGCCATTTTGCTTGAGAAAGCTCCCAACAATGGGAGCTTTTTTGTTATCGAGTCATGTTCAAGCAAATACGGCGGAGGAGGAGGGATTCGAACCCGCCAGGGCGTAAAGCGTAAAGAAAACGCGCCAGCGGCGCGTTTTTAGCGCAGCGCGGTCGGCGTAAGCCGACCGAATAAATTTTGAGCTCCGCTCAAAATTTGGACATCCCTCCTATTCAACCCGCGCCCGTATCACGTTCGATCCCGGCCCAAAATCACAAATGTGTACACCACCCTCCAAAACCGACATTTTTCGACGTCTTTGGAGGCTGACGTGCACGTTTGGTGCTTACGCCCGCATCCAGTCCCGACCGTTTACCGAGCAATAGGGCCGCCAGGCCCGCCGAACATGTACTATGTACGGGCATTATCCAAACCCGCAACTCAAAGGACCCCATCTTGCCCGTCGCCGCCGCTATAACCGTTACCTCACATGCCTCGGATGCCATGGTCGCTATCCCATTTTGGCTCGAGATGTTCGCTGTTGTCGCGGCATCGATCTCGGGCGTGCTGGTCGCGCGCGAGCATAAGCTTGACCTGGTGGGCGCGGTCGCGCTCGCGGTGGCCTGCGGTCTGGGCGGCGGTCTTTTGCGCGATATGACGCTGCAAGTGGGCAACGTCTACATCCTCAACCAGCCAATGGCACTGCCACTCTCCATCGCCACGGCGGCCATCATCTACATCTTCCCGGCAATCGTCGATAAACCCGAGAAGCTCATTCCCCTGCTCGACATCATCTCGGTCGGCATCTATGCGGCAACCGGCGCGGACAAGGCACTGGTCTACGGATTTGCACCCGTCGTTTGCATTATGATGGGCTTCTTCACCGCAGTGGGTGGCGGCATGTTGCGCGACGGCTTTATGGGCGTGGTTCCGGGCATTTTCCAACGCACTAACTTTTATGCCATCGCGGCTATCGCCGGATCGGCAAGCTATGTAAGCCTCGTCATGAGTGGCTTGGTCAGCAATGTCGCCGCGCTAATCGTATGCGTTGTCGTGACCATGGGTCTGCGCTGGCTCTCCCTGCGCTTTGACATCAAAAGTCCCACCGAGGAAGACATCGCGCGCTTCTTGCATCGCAAAAAGTAGACAGCACGGCACAACCCTTCGAAATGCAACCGAGAGGTTCTTTTAGAGCGCCCGCGCGTTGGGTACCCTGTTAGATACATGTCGAGTATCTAACGAAGGATTCACTATGCCTTGCAACCTAGCACCGTCGTCCCGGCGCCGTAAAGCGCAGGCCCGCATCGCCCTCCTATTCGCACTGATTGTGCTTGCGCTGACCGTATTTCCCACGGCTTCGTTCGCCGGCACGGATACCGCCGGAAACGTTCTCGCGACCGACGAAGACTCCACCCCGTCCGGGGTCGAAGGCGACCTGTACTGGGCCGGTCAGGGCCTCAACCTGGACGACACCTCCATCGACCGCGATATCATCGCGGCGGGCGACAGCCTTTCGATTCGCGACTGCACCGTGGGTGGCGCCGTTCGTCTTGCGGCGCGCACCATCGACATCGCCAAAACCACGATCGATGGCAGTGTTACAGTGGCCGGTCAGCACGTTGTACTCAACGCCGACAGCACCGCCAGCTGTTTCTATGCGATAGGCGAGACGGTTGTCCTGCGCGGCTCCGCCAAGTCGGCAGCGCTCGCAGGCGACACCGTGACCATCGATGGCACCGTCGACGGCGATGTTGAGGTTTGGGCCGACAAGCTCATCTTGGGTAAAAACGCCCGCATCACCGGCACCGTGAGCGCGCATGTTTCCGAGGACCCCGAGCGGGCCGAGGGCGCTCAGGTCGGCGCGCTCAAGATCGACCGCACCGAGAATGAGAACACCTCTACGATTAACGACACCATCGGCGGCATCGTCATCGCAGCGCTTTCCACCTGCTTTGTCGCCCTGTTGCTCGAGCTCGTCTTTCCGCGTGCGACCGCCAGCGCCGCCGGAATGCTCCACCAGCGCCCCACGCCCCTGTGGGTGAGCGGTCTTTTGGGCACGATTGCTATCGTCCCCGCCGTCCTACTGCTGATTATCTCTATCGCCGGCCTGTCGCTTGCCGGAGCCCTCTTGTGCGGCGTTATCGGCGTCGCGCTGGTCTCCACCGCCTTTGCGGGGTGCGCAATCGCCCGCATGGTCGGACACAACCAGAACCGCTACGCCATGGCAGCCGTCGGCGGTGTGGCCGCAGGCGCCCTCACGGGACTTCCCCTCATCGGCGACTTCATCAGCGGCGTGGCCTTTGTCTTTATGCTCGGCTACGTTATCCAGATCATCTGGCGCAACGCCCACCTCAAGCCCCAACAAGCCTCCAACGCGCCAGGACTCCCCACCGCCTAGCCGCAACCACCACAAAAGGGCCAGGCACCTTTGTGGTGGCGCAAAGTAACCTGACCCCATTGCACCAAAAAGGGCGCCGACCATTGCGGTCGACGCCCTTTCTTATTGGCGGTTATAAGCCCCAGCGCTTATTTGTTGACCTGGCCGGCGCGGACGGCTGCCTTCTTGCGGTCGGTGGCGTTGAGCAGACGCTTGCGCAGGCGGATGTTCTTGGGAGTGATCTCCACCAGCTCGTCGTCGGCAATGTACTCCAGCGCCTCTTCCAGAGAGAAGGTGCGAGGCGGCACCAGCTGCACGGAGATGTCGGAGGTCGAGGAACGCTGGTTACCCAGGTTCTTGGTACGGGCAATGTTGACGACCATGTCGCCGGCCTTGCTGCGCTCGCCCACGATCATGCCCTCGTAGCACTCGGTGCCCGGCTCAACGAACAGCTGGCCGCGCTCCTGCAGCGTACCCAGAGCGTAGGCAACGGCCTTCTCGGTGGTCATGGAGATCATGGCGCCGTTCTGACGGTTACCAATCTCGCCGGCGTAGGGGCCATACTCCAGGAAGGTGTGGTAGAACACGCCCTCGCCGTGGGTGACGTTCATGATGCGGTTCTTAAGACCCATGATGCCGCGCGTCGGGATCTTGAACTCAAGATGGGTCACGATGCCCGAGGTGTCCATGCTCGTCATGATGCCACCGGAGGTGCCGAAGACCTCGACGACCTTGCCCGAGTACTCGTCCGGGCACTCGACGACGGCCTGCTCGACAGGCTCCAGCTTGTTGCCGCTCTCGTCCTTCTTAAACAGAACGCGGGGACGGCCGACCTGGAACTCAAAGCCCTCGCGGCGCATGGACTCCATCAGGACGGACAGGTGCAGGATGCCGCGGCCAGAGACCTCGACGCCGCTCTTGTCCTCGAGCTCCTCGATCTTCATGGTCACGTTGTTCTCGGCCTCGTTGAACAGGCGCTCCTTGAGCTGACGGGCACCCACGATGTCGCCGTCACGGCCGACGAGCGGGGAGGTCGAGGCCTCAAAGACGATGGACAGGGTCGGCGGGTCGATCTCAATGGGCTCGAGCTCGACGGGGTGCTCGGGGTCGGTGTAAACATCGCCGATATCGGTGCGGTCGATACCCACGACGGCGGCGATATCGCCGGCGCCGACTTCCTGGCACTCGGTGCGGCCCAGGTAGTCGAAGGTGAAGAGCTGCTTGACGGTAGCGGTGGCGCTGGAGCCGTCGTTCTTGACGACCAGAATCTGGTCGCCCTGGTGAATGGCGCCGGAATACACGCGACCGATGCCGATGCGGCCGACAAAGTTGGAGTGGTCGATGGTCACGCACTGCATGGCCAGCGGGGCGGTCTCGTCAACCTCGGGCGCAGGCATATCGTCGATGATCATATCGAGCAGCGGGTACATATCCATGTTGCCGTCGTTGGGGTCGAGGCGGGCAAAGCCATTCATGGCGCTGGCGTAGACCACGTGCTCCATGGCGAACTCGAGCTGGTCGTCGGTGGCGCCCAGGTCGGCCATAAGGTCGAGGCAGTCGTTGTAGGCCTTCTCGGGGTTGGCACCCGGACGGTCGATCTTGTTGATGACGATCATGATCTTGAGGCCGGTGTCGATAGCGTGACGCAGCACAAAGCGGGTCTGGGGCATGGGGCCCTCAAAGGCGTCGACCAGCAGCAGGGCGCCGTCGGCCATACGCAGCACACGCTCGACCTCGCCGCCAAAGTCGGCATGGCCCGGGGTGTCGATGACGTTGATCTTGACGTCCTTGTACTCGATAGAGATGTTCTTGGCGAGAATCGTGATGCCGCGCTCGCGCTCCTGGTCGTTAGAGTCCAGGACGCGGTCCTCGACCTGCTGGTTGGCACGGAAGGCGTCCGTGGCACGCAGGAGCTTGTCAACCATCGTCGTCTTGCCGTGGTCGACGTGGGCGATGATGGCGATGTTCCTCAGATTGTCTACGCGCATGTAGTTCCCCTATCTTCTATCCATATACAAACGGCACGCGTATGCGACCCACCCAGCAATGCAACGCTCGGCGGGAATATTGAGCCTTTTACCGAAAACTCGTTTATTTTAGCGATTTTAGATGAGAGGGGTTTCCTCACCTGCAGGTTCAGGGTCGCTCCACATAAAACCATCGCCGGCACCCATGCCCTCATACAGCACATATGCCGAAAAGCCGCTCTCGAGCGTGGTTTCGAAGAAGCTCACGAGCAGGGCGTCGTGATAGCCGCCGTCAATCTCGACGCAGCCGGTATAGCCGATGGCATAGCGGGCGATACGGCCCAGGCCCTCATCCTTAAGGCCCATCTTGTGCTCGGAGATAAAGTTGGTGGCAGCCTCCAGGCACGCCTCTTCGCCGTCCTCGTCGAGTGCCGCCAGATAGCGGTTGGAAGCAGCGTCCTCGATCGCCACAACTACGCCCGGATTCTCGCCGGCGGCAAGGTCGTCCAAGAACGCACCAATCAGGTCACACACCATGGCGTCGAGCCCGGCGGAGACGTTACCGGCGTCCTGCATATCCTGTGCCATCTCTAGACCTTCCCATCGAATCCGGCGTCGTTACAGTTCTTGTGCCTCGGCAGCGATCTTGGCGGCGGCGTCGCGGGCGCGCACCATATCCATCGCGCGCTTGTCGAGCACCTTGATCTGGTTGGTCAGCATTACTGCATCGACCACACCCCAGATTACCAAGCCTGTTGAAATCGAAAACCCAAGCGCACCAACTGTACCACGAAGACGAGAACAGATTACCGCGACAAGGGCGGAGATGATAACCATCTTGATATAGGAGCCGCGGCGCTCGCGAAGCGTGCGGGCCTGCGTCACATAGGCGATGCGAGCCGCCTCGGATGCCTCCGAGCGCATCTGGGCTTCACGCGCGATGGCGGCCGCTTCAGCCGATACGCGGGTACCCATCAGCGACCTCTCCGCTCGCGTACCAGACATTTAGAAATCATCGGGGGAGAGCGTATGGACGAACTCGTCGAACTTCTCGAACTCTTGCTCGTCGTCAACTTCCTCGGCATGGGCAGAAACGGTACCCAGGCGATTCATGATGTCGTCCTCCACAAACATGGGGGCATTACTGCGCACGGCAAGGGCAATGGCGTCACTGGGGCGGGCGTCAACCTTGCGCTCGCCACCATCGACCAGCACGACAATCGTCGCATAGAACACCGGCGGCTCGGCGCGAACGATCTCGATGCGCTCGAGCTTGGCGCCCAGGGCATCGACGGTGTCAAGCAGCAGGTCATGCGTTATCGGGCGCTCGGCGCGACCGTTATCGATGCCACGGCTAATGGCCGCGGCCTCAAACGAGCCGGTCTGAATGGAAAGCGAACGCAGGGGTGCCGTCGAATCCGACTTGCCGCAGCGCTCGCGAAGCACGATAAGCGATGGCACGGGACCGGCGGCCATGACGATGGTCTCTATGTCGACACGAACCATGGAACACCTCCGGTACATAGCGGTTAACACACGGCAGGGTCGCCGCATTGAATAGCTATACTACCCAATCTTTCGCCCAGCACACAAAATCAAAGTAGTTAATTTGGGACGGGGCTATTTTGACTACTTTGTTGGATAAGAAAAAAGCCCCGAGGCAATGCCCCAGGGCTCTTAACGTTTTGATGGTGGACCTGACAAGATTCGAACTTGTGACCTCCCGGTTATCAGCCGGACGCTCTAACCAACTGAGCTACAGGTCCATC
>JAIIUG010000218.1:0-1099 GCA_022739635.1 Collinsella sp.
ACGTATCGATGATCGGCTTCGACGACCTGTCCGTGGGCGCCTTCTCCAATCCGCCGCTCACCACGGTGCACGTTCCCAAGCACGAGGTGGGCGAGATCGCGGTACGCCGCCTGGTGGGCAACATCCGCAACCCCAAAAGCTACACCTGCAAGACGGCCGTTTCGACCTACTTTGTCGAGCGCCAGAGCGTGCGCGAACTCTAGGCGAAAGCGCCGCCTACTCGCGATAAATGCGCCCGCGTTACGGCGGACACACAGAGCATCACAGATAGAGGGTCCTTCGGGGCCCTCTTTTTTGTTCCCCTTGTATGTTCAGATTGTTTACATACCGTTTAGGCTGATTTCTCTACCGTTTACGGGTATTTCGCGTTAAACTTCTAAACAGAAGAGTAAAACATTTAGTAAACAGAACAAAACGAAACATGCGTCTGTTTACTGAACATGTGACTAGGGGAGGACGTACATGGATAAGATCAAGCTCGGTTTTGTGCCCACGCGCCGCAGTATCTTTAGCGCGCCGGACGCGATCAAGTATCGCGGTCTGACGGCTGACCGCCTGCGCGAGATCGGCGTCGACATCGTCGATATCGACGACATCAACGACGAGGGCCTGCTGTTCGACGACAGCCATATCGAGCCCATCGTCAAGAAGTTCCGCGCCGAGGGCGTCGACGGCATCATGCTCTGTCACGCCAACTTTGGCACCGAGTACGTCTGCGCCCGCCTTGCCCGCGAGCTCGGCCTGCCCGTGCTGGGCCTGATCCCGGAGGTGTAAGACGATGTGGAATCTGTTTGGTAAAAAGAAGAAAGAAAGCGAGCACCGCACCCTGCAGCTGATCACCGATAAAAAGATGCCCTTTGGCTATGTGGAGGCCTACAAGTCTCTGCGCACCAATCTGGACTTTATGGCAGGCTCCATGGATGTGCACACGCTGGTCATCACCAGTACCGTGCCGGAGGAATCCAAGAGCAATGTGGCGGTCAATCTGGCGATGACGATGGCCGAAAGCGGCAAAAAGGTGGCTCTGATCGACTGCGACCTGCGCAAGCCGGTGCTGCACCGCTACCTGAAGGCAGGCCACAACGTAAAGGGCGTTTCC
>JAIIUG010000219.1:0-1099 GCA_022739635.1 Collinsella sp.
GCATTGAATACCTTTTCCCACAGCGCATTATCGCTCGAAAGGATATCGTTCTCTTTTTGCATGAGTTTTGCATACAGCTCGGCGGCCTCGTCGGCGTTGGCCGGCTCTTGCGCAATGAGCTCCGCGATCTTTGGATCGGAGCCCGTAGATTCGCTCGCGTTGCCTCCGGGCGTCGAACACGCCACAAGACACAAGGCCAGCACCGGCACCATAAACAGGGCCGCAATCTTAGAAAGCTTCATGGTCATTCCTCCGTTTTGTCGAAGCTTGTTTTACTTTTTATCGGCGGTCAGAGGGAGCTTTTCTGCCGACACATCCAGGCCATAGCGATAGCTGATGGCATCGACGGGACAGGCCCCGATGCACTTTCCGCACCGGATACATTCGGCATGATTGGGCGCGCGGGTCACATCGACGTCCATCTGACAAACCTTTGAACACTTGCCACACGAGACGCATTTGCATGTATCGACCCGAATCCCCAGTAAGGACACCTTATTCATGAGCGCATAGAATGCGCCGAGCGGACAAATCCATTTGCAGAAGGGGCGATAGAACAAAACGCTCAGCACTACCACGGCAATGAGAACGACAAGTTTCCAGGTAAAGAGCTGCCCCAGCGCAGATCGAATGCC
This sequence comes from Collinsella sp., assembly GCA_022739635.1. Classification (GTDB taxonomy): domain Bacteria; phylum Actinomycetota; class Coriobacteriia; order Coriobacteriales; family Coriobacteriaceae; genus Collinsella. The sequence continues at coordinate 636 of JAIIUG010000219.1, forward strand.
GGCGTTGGCAATGGCCAGCGGAATGGCGCCCTCGAGCACGCCCTGCGGACAGACGTATTTGCAAAAGAACGGATCGCCCATCCCCACATCGTTGACCACCAGCACAGGCAGCAATACCACAGCAAACAGCAGCACAACGTATTTGATATACGTAAGCGCCTTGAGCCTTTTTGTCGAAAGCTTTTTGCCGGGGATCTTATGAAGTAGTTCCTGCAGCCAGCCAAACGGGCACAGAAAGCCGCATACAAATCGTCCCAGCAGCACGCCGAGCAAAATGAGCGTACCGGTGACGTAGTAGGAGAAGTTGAACTTAGATGAACCCACTACCGATTGGAACGACCCGATGGGGCACGCACCCGATGCCGCGGGGCACGAATAGCAGTTGAGCCCAGGTACGCAGACTGTTTTTCCCGCACCCTGATAGATGCTGCCTTTGGCAAAGTTTGGCAGGTGAATGTTGGTGA
>JAIIUG010000220.1:0-1097 GCA_022739635.1 Collinsella sp.
TTTTACGTACTTCCTATTTCATGGAAGGTACTCACTATCGTCAACAACTGAATCCGGCTTTAACACCGACTAAAGGTTACTTTAACCTTCCAGTGATCGGTGCTGTTAATGCAACGGTTGGTTCTACTTCGTTAGGCTATCAGGATATCATTGATATTATTGATGATGGCGATGATTTCTACACCAAACCGGATTTCATGAATCGTCTGAAAGATAATAATAAATTGAATGTGAACTTCAGTACAGAAATTCTTTCTGCAGGATGGTATAAAGGAAAAAACTTTTGGTCATTCAATATCGGTCTTCGTACAGATATCGGTGCTAACCTGACAAAGAATATGTTTACCTTCTTGAATGAGATGGAAACAGTTGAAGAAAACTGGAGAAATAGTAACTATGATATTAGTGGTCAGCAATTGAACATTAATGCTTATACTGAAATTGGTTTAGGACTTTCACGTCAGATTAATAGCCGTTTGACAGTTGGTGCTAGAGTGAAAGCTTTATTGGGTATTGGTAACATGGAGTTGAAACTTAATAGAGTTGCAATGAGCGCTAATTTACCTAGTGATCAACAAATAAATCAGTGGTCAAGTGAGAGCTATTGGAATTCTATGACCCCTTCACAGGCAGCACAGGCAGCACAAGAATTAAAGGATAAGTTTAATAACTATCATGCAAACTTGACTGTTGGTGCCGAACTGAAAAGTTCTTTCAAAGGCTTGGAATTGCAAGAAGAAGAGGGTAAAGATTATGTAACTGACTTTGATTTCGATAGCGGTAAATTGGGTATAGCTGGGTACGGTTTTGGTATCGATTTAGGAGCTTCTTATAAAATATTGGATAATCTGACTGTATCTGCTTCTGTTCTTGACTTAGGTTTTATCTCTTGGTCAAAATCAAGTACAAAGATTGCATCTGCTAATCCGGATCCGATTGATATTAAAGGAAGTACCTATGCAAATATGGTTGATCCGAATAATCCGAATACTGTTATGAACGCTGTAAATCAGTTGCAGAATGACGCTCAAGGATATATGGACCGTGTAACAAATGGTGATGTACTTGACTATGACATGTTGCAACTCGAAGTAAGC
>JAIIUG010000221.1:0-1094 GCA_022739635.1 Collinsella sp.
TGCCACTTCGCGGAGCCGTTCCCGATCAAGGAATCGCACATCGACCTGTAGCCGGTTGTTATCGTCCGGGCCCGCCCTGGTGTTACTTTTCAGAACGTCCTCGGACATGCAAGAAACCCCCGCTGCGCACTTTGTGCGGCGGGGGTTTCTTACGTCCTGACGCTCCTATTTGGCAAGGTGTTTTTTAGAATCCATTTTGCGCTCGGCCTCGAAGGCTTGCCTGTCCCAATCGAGCGGAAGTCCGGCCTCGACCCATGCCTCGTAGGCCCTCCTTATGGGCTTGAGCTCCCTTTGGCCCCTCTCCAGCATCGAGATGCACTTCTCGCTGGTTCCCAATATGGACGCCGCCCTCACCTGGCTGACCTTCGCCGCGCGCCTGGCCGCCACGAGCTCCGAGGCGTCCTCGGGCCTCCTGATCTCGCGCGGGTGCATTAGCGCCCGGTACGCCTCCCTGGCCACGTAGCGCTTGAGGCACCTCATGACCTCCCTGTCGCTCTTTCCCCGCCCCCTGGCCCTCTCGGCGTACTCGGCGGTCTCGGGGTCGCGCATGACCCTCTGCCTCGCGATCTCGTGCAGCGCGCTGTTCGCCTGCCGGTCGCCGCCCCTGTTGAGCCTGTGCCTCACGGTCTTGCCGCTCGAGGCGGGGATGGGGCAGGCCCCGCATATCGCCGCGAACGACGCCTCGGAGCGCAGCCTGCCCGGGTTGTCCCCGGCCGCGACCGCGAGCTTGGCCGCGCTCACGGGCCCGCACCCGTACATCGCCAGCAGCGCGGGGCAGTTCTCCTCCAGGGACGCCTCGATCGCGCGCTCCATGTCGAGCGCCGCGTCGCGCGCCGCCGCCCACAGGTCCGCCAGCGCGCCGAGCGCGGCGCCCAGCGCGCCCTCGGCGCGCACGGAGGGGAGCTCCTCCATCAGCCTCGGCCCCGCCATCCCGCGGAACCTCGACCTGAGCCCCTCCGGCGCGGTGGTGAGCAGCGACCTCGCGGTGTTGATCGCCGAGGTCCGCGCCTTCACCGCCCCGGAGCGCGCCGCGAGCATGCAGCGCACCCCGTCGACCCACCCGTCCTGGCTCTTGGGGGTCCCGAGCCTTGAGC
>JAIIUG010000222.1:0-1093 GCA_022739635.1 Collinsella sp.
CGATCTTGTCGACCAGGAGGATCATGGTGCCGCCTTTGACCTTGTGTGCCTATATGAAAAAAGGCCCCAACTTGCGTTGGAGCCTCATTCAATGCTCGGGTGGAGACGAGGGGGATCGAACCCCTGACCTCTTGACTGCCAGTCAAGCGCTCTCCCAGCTGAGCTACGCCCCCGTGCAAAGAAGTACTATACGGGAACTCCCCCGCCGATGCAAGGACATTTTCGGAAAAACTTTCTGGGGTGCGCGCGGGCACGCATCCGGGGACCGCGATGCCCCGGCACCGCCCGAACCGGCCCGCGGGCGGCGGCATGGCCGCCGCCCGCTCATCCGGGGCCAATCCCGGCCCAGTCCGCCCGTCCCGTGGGCGGCACGCCGCGAAACCGCGCCATCTACTACGTCCGGGCGCCCGCCCCCGCGGAGGCCCGCCACGAAACCCGCCCATCTACTACCTTTGGGCGGCACCGCCCGACCACACCGCCGATGGCAAAACGAAAACCGCAGGTAGACGGCCTGCGGTTTTCGCGAAACGAGAGGCGTGGTCGAGGGGTCGGGTCAAAAAGTAGTAGATGCCCCGCTTTCGTGGCGGAGGCATTTTGAATAGCCCAGCCAAGTTGCCCGAGACCCCCTGCCTGCCGCCGATTAAGCAGGACGATTCATAGCAAATTCGCATTGTATATACAGTCCAGATGCTTGTTTATGCATTGAGTTGTAGCGGATAGTGGTGGATAGCCAGAAGAAACACGAGGATTCGAGAAGGAAAATCCAAAACCAAAGCGGTTTCCCTGATCGACAAGATTTCAGAGAAACCGCTGGTAGATGGTGGTGGGCCCTCCGGGATTCGAACCCAGAACCCAGGGATTATGAGTCCCCTGCGCTAACCGTTGCGCCAAGAGCCCTTGTAAGGTGGCGAATGCGATAGAGGCCGTTTAACAGGTCTCCTATCTTGAACCACGTTGAGAAATACTACCATGCATGCGGAACCCGTTCAACGCACGATCTTGTCGACCAGGAGGATCATGGTGCCGCCTTTGACCTTGTGTGCCTATATGAAAAAAGGCCCCAACTTGCGTTGGAGCCTCATTCAATGCTCGG
>JAIIUG010000223.1:0-1091 GCA_022739635.1 Collinsella sp.
GAGGTATTGATGTTGGTGCCAAGAATGAAATTTACAAGTTAATGAACAGACTGGCAGCAGAAGGTAAATCTATTATCATGATTTCTTCTGAAATGACAGAAGTTCTCCGTATGAGTGACCGCATTATCGTTATGTGTGAAGGCAAGATTACAGGAAATATTGATATTTCCGAAGCTACACAGGAACACATTATGAATCATGCAACACGGAACATCAATTAAGGAGGAAAGTCATGACTAAGAAGAAAAAAAGTATTTTAAGTGATCAGAGATTTATTGTATTACTGGTTATTATTGTACTGTTTGCAATTTTCTCCTTTAAGAGCAGGGAGTTCAGACAGTATACCACAATCCTGAGTATGCTGGATTTCTCATATTATGATCTTCTGATGGCAATCGGCGTTACATTCCCTCTTATCACAGGAGGTGTAGACCTGTCAATCGGAACAGGTATGGTATGTTACGCATTGATCGCAGGATCTCTGGTAAGAAATAATAATCTTCCGATTGTACTTGCAATGTTACTTTGCATTGTACTTGGAATTATTGTAGGAGCAGCAAATGGTGTGCTGATCGGTATTATGAACCTGCCGCCATTCCTTGCAACACTTTGTACCTGTATGATTACCCGAGGTGCAGGATCTTTATGCAGTGCCACTCCATGGCCGGGACTTACACAGGATGGTGGATGGTTCCATTCAATCTTTAAGATTACAGTCGGAACAGGAAGAAGCGCTTCCCGTTATCCTATCGGTTTCTTATGGATGATCATTCTGGTACTTGTAATGGAATATGTTCTGAATCATACAAAATTCGGGCGTTATACGATTGCAATCGGTTCCAACAAAGAAGCAGCAGCTCTTTCGGGAATCAACGTTAAATTCTATCATGTTATGGTATATGTAGTATGCGGACTCTTCACTGGTCTTGCAGCTATCGCATATGCGGCAGTTACACCAACTGTACAGCCTGGTACCGGTGCAGGACTTGAAATGGATGCCATCGGCGGTGTATTTGTAGGTGGTGTTGCAGCAACAGGTGGTTATGGATCAGTAATCGGTACATTAGCCGGTATCTTCGTTATCATGCTTC
>JAIIUG010000224.1:0-1091 GCA_022739635.1 Collinsella sp.
GCTATGGGCGATATCCAGCGCCAGTACCAGCAAAGGCCCTTTGGCTGGCGCGAGGTCGACATCGCAAATGTGGTGGCGCAGCTTGTGGTGGAGCAGCGCGCGCAGGTGCTGTTTGGCGGCCAGACGGTTCAAGCTAACGATAGCCGCATGGTGGCGCTCCTGCGCAAGGATGCCGATAAGGCCCAGGTGCGCTTGCGCGTGCGCATGAGTGACCGGTTGCTGCGCGCCACGGGCGAGCTCATGCGTGATCTGTTTGATCTCAAGACCGTGCCCTCCAACGAGGATAAGCTCGTGGCCGAGCTCAAAGAGCGCCTTGAGGGCTTGCGCGAGGCGTGCCTCGCCATGGCACGCGACTACTACACGGGCATCAAGCCGGCCTACCCGTATCCCGGTGAGGACGAGTGCGAGAAGATGCGCTCGGAGGTGGCCGACGTCCTTAAGGACCAGAACGAGGCCGAGGCGTTCTTGACCACGTTCACCAAGCATGAGGAGCGTTTGCTCGATGCCAAGGAAGACTTTGATAAGGTGGTTGAGTTCTTCGAGTCCAACCAGCGAACAGCGTTTGACCACGCCAAGGATTTCTTGAGCCGCACCGAGGGTATCGAGTATGCCTCCGATGACATTCCCAGCGCGGTTGAGAATGTGGCAAAGGTGCGTGAGGTTCTCAAAGATCCCAAGCCCTACGGCCGCATTAAAGACCTGCAGCCGCTTATGGATCCCGTCGAGGACGACATGAAAAAGCTGCTGGGCATCCGCCGCAATGAGTTTTTGTGCCGAATCGAGAGCGATCTGCAAGACCTGCAGGCACAGGCTGAGAGTCAAAAGGGCTTTGTCAATCAAGCCAAGGATGCCATAGTAGACGCCGGCGCCAAATACGAGTCGTTCAAAAACCGTGCCCACAGTGCTCAAAGCCTCAACGAGCTGAGTGTTGCCGCGACTAACTGGGCCAACTGGCTCAGCGCAGCAACCAACGGGATGTACGACGCTGTGGATGCGGCCCGCATGCGTATGGACAACGAGCGCCGCACCACCGAGGTCACGAGTACGGGTGAGGTGGTCAAGAAGATCTCCAACAAGGCCGTTGCGTCGTC
>JAIIUG010000003.1:0-51534 GCA_022739635.1 Collinsella sp.
GGAGGGCGATAACGTCGCCGTCTGCGGCATCCGCGGCAACTTCGACGATGCCCAGAGTGCCGTCAAGCGCATCTTTGCCGATAAGGAGCTTGCCGAGCGTCTGGAGGCCGCTGGCACCGTGCTTTCGAGCGCCAACTCCATCAACGTCGGCCGTCTGGTGCCGCAGGTCGTCTACTACTTTGCCGCCTATGCGCAGCTGCTGCGCGCCGGCGCCATCGAGGCTGGCGACGCCGTGGAGTTCTGCGTACCGACCGGCAACTTTGGCGATATCCTGGCCGGCTACTATGCCAAGCGCATGGGTCTGCCCGTCGCCAAGCTCATCGTCGCGAGCGACAAGAACAACGTGCTGGCTGACTTCCTGACCACCGGCGTCTACGACCGCAACCGTCCGTTCTTCACGACCATCTCGCCGTCGATGGACATCCTTATTAGCTCCAACCTGGAGCGCATGCTCTACTTCCTGTCCGACGGCGACTGCGAGCTCGTTGCCGGCCTTATGGAGCAGCTGGCACAGACTGGTCGCTATGAGGTGCCCGCCGAGCTGCTGGCCAAGATCCAGAGTGTGTTTGGCTGCGGCTGGGCCAGCGAGGACGAGGTCCGCGCTGCTATCAAGAACTGCTGGGATGCAAACGGCTATGTGATCGACCCGCACACCGCTTGCGGCTATCACGTCTTTGAAAAGGTCGCCCCCGCCGAGGGCGCCAAGGCCCGCGTGCTGCTTTCGACCGCCAGCCCCTACAAGTTCCCGCGCGCCTGCTGCGACGCCCTGGGGCTCGACGTTCCCGAGGACGACTTTGAGGCCATGCGCGTGCTCGAGCAGACAACCAATACGGTCGCCCCGGCCCAACTCGCCGAGCTCGAGTCCAAACCCGTCCGCTTCGAAGACGTCTGCGACGTAGCCGACATGGCCAACTACGTAGAGTCTGCAGCAAAAAAGATGGCTACCAACTAAACCCCTTATTAAGCGCCGGCGAAAGCCGGCGCACCTTCTTCCATCAGATAACCCCCGGGATGATGACGAACGTGCACAGCGTGCCTGGCTGTTTAGTTCGTCGCGAGTTCCGCACGCAAAGGAAAGCACTTAATGTGCTTTCCGTCTTGCGCAGGACTGCCCGAGCAGCGAACTAAACAGCCAGGCACGCCAGGAGGACCCACATGATCAAGATCACCGTCCCAGCAACAAGCGCAAACCTAGGCATCGGCTACGACACCCTCGGCATGGCCGTCAGCCTCTACTCGCACTTCACCTTCGAGCGCTCCGATAAGCTCACCATCACCGGATGCCCCGAGGAATTCCAAAACGAGAACAACCTGGTCTACGTGAGCTTTGTCGATGCACTGGCCGCATGGGGCGAGCCGGCCTTCCCCGTCGCCATCGACATTCAGACCGATGTGCCCGTCGCCCGCGGCCTGGGTTCCAGCTCCACCTGCGTCGTCGCTGGCATTATGGCTGCCGCCGCGCTGACAGGCCACACCGTCGACCGCGCCGAGCTCGTCCGCATCGCCACCGAGGTCGAGGGCCATCCCGATAACGTCGCCCCCGCTATCCTGGGCGGCGCCGTCTGCTCCTTTACGCCGACCGATTCGCTCCCCCAGTGTCTGCGCTACGAGGTAAGCGACAAGCTTCGTTTTATTACTGTGATTCCACCCTACGAGGTGCATACGAGCGAGGCGCGCAAGGTTGTGCCGCAGGAGATTCCACTCTCCACCGCCGTGTGGCAGATGGGCCGCATCGCCGGCATGACGCGCGGTCTGGAGACCGGCGACCTTGACCTGATTGCCGCCGCCAACGACGACCGCATCCAGGAGCCCTATCGCCGCCGCCTCATCCCCGACTACAACGCCGTGCGCGACACCTGCCTTAACGGCGGTGCCAAGACCATCTGGATCAGCGGTTCGGGCTCGACCCTCATGGCTGTGACCGACGATACCATCGTGGCAAAGTTCCTGCAGGTCAAGCTGCGTGAGCAGTTCCCCAAGTGCGACACGCACATTCTGACGTGCGACACGGAAGGCGCCCAGATCGAATACCTGTAGTCGCCGTCCCGTATACTCGCCGGGGAGGCCAGGGGCTTTGCCCCCAAATCGTCCTCGGACATGGCAGGACCCCCGCTGCGCACTTCGTGCGGCGGGGGTCCTGCCGTCCTGCGGAAAGATTTGGGGGCAAAGCCCCTGGCCTCCCCTACGTTCACTTCGCTGGCGGCGGCTACAGGGACCTACACTCTGTAAAAGCGCCGGGCTGATAGCTGCTTTTTATTGGTAGGGGCTCTTGCTAGGTAGGGACACTTACTAGTGACAGGCTTCGCCTGTGCGCTTGGTTTACGCTGCGCTGGTTTCTTTGTATTCGAAGACTGGTTCTAGGAGGTCTTCGATGTTGCAGTGGAGGGCTTTTGCTATGGCTCTTACGCTTGTTACCGAAGCTTCATTGATGTTTCTCTGGCGCTGCTCGTACATTTGGATTGAGCGGAGTGACACATCCGATTCGTATGCCAGATCTTGTTGGGTTTTCTTGAGCCTCTTTCTTGCTAACGCAAGCTTGGTTTGCCTGGACGCTTTTTTCGCCATATCGCAGACGAGGCGAGCCACGCGTTCCTCCGAGGCTTCGTGCCAGGGGTAGTACAGACTGCGTAGCACATCGAATGGAACGACATGCAGCAAATCTTCGAAAGACTCTCCTAGGCGCCACTGAAGGTATGCCAATATCCAGCCTGTCCAATATTCCGGTGTCTTTTCGAATCGGTAGGTTCGATTTGGCATCGGCCTTGATTGATAGCCCGACCTTTCGGCGATAAGCGCGAACAGCTCAACGCCCGATTTTCCCGACACTACCCATGCGTTGCCGCATTCGAACTCGCGAGCTACGCCGCTCAAGCAAAAGAGTTCAGCAACTTCCGATCCTTCTGCTCCATAATCGTTAACGGCATAGTCAAAGCAGTCGCCGAGATTGTTCATTGCGTCCTCGAGGTAGTAGACGGGGTATGTCCTACTCGGCCCACGATCCGTTAACTCTTGGATCATTCAAATCAACCCTCCCTGCCATCAAATCCCTAATGTCGACACCATCAGAGTCAAATCCGTTTACCGTATCCAGGTACTTTCGTCGAGCGTTCTGTTCTCGCTCAAATCGTTTGGGATAAAACTCAGCTCCCGAAGCCTGCTTCCAATCGCGGAACTTAATCGCCGAAAACGCACGCTCACTCATAAGCGCATATTGAATGCCCAAATCCCCCAAAAACATAATGCGCTGCAATTGCCTGAGCGAGATCATGCCGTTGACAAACTGTCTTGCAAACGAGAAATAGGAATCGTCTGCACGATAGCCTCGAATAACGTCATAGGGAGAAATATCAATCAGGCAGTTATCCAGCAGATAACGAAGCCCCTCGCGTGCTACTGGCGTTGAAACATTGAACTCTCTGTTATTCGCCAGAATTGCAAGCCAGTTGAGAATCGAGAACTCACCTGATTCCAAATCCAAAATCGCAAGGCCATCTAAATCAAGCTCATATCGATTGGCAATGCCATCAGACTCGGTCCGACATGCCCACTCCATTGCCATTTCCTCATGCGGTGTGCAATAAAACCCGCGCCCATAGTCATTGAATTGCCTGCATTTATCCAACGATGGATGCTCGACAACAACCTCCGACCCGTGCCAAAGCTCCATATCGACCTCCTAAAAAATATCACCTCAGCGATAGTTTACCAATAACTATCACTGAGGTGCTATAGATAGGAGCTTTTGAAGGGCTGCAGCCTGACTAGAGGCAGGCCTCGGCGATGCGCTTTTTTAGTTCGTCGATGCCGGTGCCGGTTTGGGAGCTTGTAATGATTACGTTCTCGGCCGGAACGTTGAGCTGCTTTTTGATGGCTGCTGCCTGGCGGGCCTGCTGGGTGCGACTGAGCTTGTCGGCCTTGGTGAGGCAGACGATAAAGTTGAACTCATTGCCCTGCAGGTAGTCGATCATGTCATGATCGAGCTTGCTGGGATCGTGACGAATGTCCACCAGCGAGACGACCAAGTTAAAGCTGCGCTCGGAGTCGAAAAAGTCGCCGATAAGCTCGGCCCAGCGGTCGCGCTCGGCCTTGGAGCGACGGGCGAAACCGTAACCCGGCAGGTCCACGAAATGCACGTCATCGGCCTCAAAGAAGTTGATGTTGCTCGTCTTGCCCGGCGTACTCGAAACCTTCACCAGGTTCTTGCGGCCAAAGAGCTTGTTCATGATGGACGACTTACCCACGTTGGAGCGGCCGACAAAGCTCACCTCGGGGCAGGTGGACTCGGGGATCTGCGAAACCTTGCCGTAGCTGGCGACGAACTTGGCAAGCTGATAGTTAATGGAATCGGCCATGGACACTCCTTGGTCGTAGGTTCTTACAAATAGACGCGCTATTGCGCAGCGGCAATGCGGCGGACGATATCGAGCGTGATGTCACTTGCGACACGCGCGTACTCGAACAGATCGAACTCGCGCTCGCAAATTGCATCGTACGCCTCGTCACAATTATCGCTGATAGCGCGCAACACCAGGCAATCGACACCATTTTTGGTTGCGACATGGGCAATTGCCGCGCCCTCCATGCCGACACAATCGGCATGCGTCGCCTCGATAGCGTCGTTGCGCATGGTGGCGCCCGTCACAAAGCGGTTACCCGTGGCAATCGTGCCGACCAGGAACTGCTTGGTGCCCTCATTCGAAGCGACTGCATTTGTCGAAGCGTCAACAAACCCACGCTCAGCAAGCACTTCGGCGGCAATATCGACCAGCGCGGGCGTCGAGCCAAACTCCTCGAGCCCCGGTGCGGACTCGGCGATAAGCGCGGTATCGGTATCCAGATAGCGTAGGCGTTTGCCAATGACCACGTCGTCGATATGGAGCTTGGGGTTCAAACCGCCCGCAATGCCCGAAAACACAACAGCCTGCGGAGCATACTTGCTAATGAGGTGCTGTGTTGCAGCGGCGGCGTTCACCGTGCCCATGCCCGCCGTTGTGGCGACAACTGTCAGACCGTCGAGCTCACCGCTCACAACGGTCAAGCCTGCCTCCCGCGCCTCGCAAACGTCGCTCAGCTCTTTCTTAATCTGCATGATCTCTTTTTCGAGCGCACCGATAATCGCGATGGTAGCCATACCATTCCCCAAACCTATACGAAATTCTCAACCACGGTATGGTACCAGCATTTTGTTTGACCTCGCCAAACGAACACGCTAAGCCAGTGCAGCTCGCGTATCAAACAGAGCCTTTGCAATCGCGGCCGCAACCTCGCTCGAGCGGTCGCTCCACGGCATCGATGTCATGACGCTCATGACATAGGTACGGCCATCGATGTCGATAGCAGGCATTTCTTTCCAAAGATATTCAGTCGCGTTTAAGGTGTCTCTAAACAATAAACAGGCGTTTCTTTGCAAAAACACCGATTCCGTTGCGCATCTTTGCCCAAAACGCAGTTGCGGTGAAATAGTTCCTGTTTGGGCGGCATAAGCCGAAAAACAAGAACTATTCCACCGCAACTTGACGGGGCTCTTTAGCAATCAACTAGGTGCCCGGGGGCACTCATTTAAGTCTGTCCCCAATGAGTGGTCCCCAATGAGTGCCGCTAGCCGATGGCGTTTTTGAGTTCGGCGCGGCGCTTTTTCATGCCGGCCATGACGGCGTTGCGCAGCTCGGGCATGCGCGCGGTATCCATCTGAGGTACGCCCTCAAGCTTATAGGGAATCCCCAGCTGCTCATACTTGACGACACCCATCGTGTGATACGGCAGCATTTCCAGGCCCACCACGTTGTGCCACGGGGCAATCAAGCGGCCGAGCGCCTCACACTCCTCCACCGTGTCGGTAATGCCCGGCACCACCACGTGGCGAATAACAACCTTAATCTTGCGACGGGCAAGCTCATCGCCAAACGCCAGGATGCGCGCAGGATCGCAACCGGTCAGCTTTTTATGCTCAACCGGATCGGCATGCTTGATGTCGAGCAGCACCATATCGGTCTCGTTGAGAACAGCATCGAACTTCTCCGGATGCTTGGGATCAAATGCATAGCCACAGCTGTCTAGGCAGGTGTGTACGCGGCCATCGGGGTTGTTGTGCATCACGCGGAACAGGTCGGCCAAAAACTCGGGCTGCAGGAGCGGTTCGCCGCCCGAAACGGTAATGCCGCCGCTACGGTAGAACTCATGGTTACTCTGGAACTCGTCCATGAGATGCTCGACGGTCACCATCGTGCCGCCGTTAACAGACCAGGTATCGGGATTGTGGCAATACGCGCAGCGCATAGGACAGCCCTGAACAAACACCACAAAGCGGATGCCGGGCCCGTCGACCGTTCCCATCGTCTCGATCGAATGCACGCGACCCAGGGCATACGCAGAGTCCTCGGGATGAGCATCCACACCCTCAAGCGTCATCTCAGCCATTCCCGCAACCTTGCCTCTCTTTGGTTTTTGTCAATTAAAATGCCAGAGCCATTCTAGCCCATACGCCTGATGGCGAAACGGTTTAGCGGTCAATTAGATCGTCCTATTTGACTCCACGCAAAAGCGGCGGGAAGGTTGTCGCAACCCGCCCGCCGCCGTGGCAATAGAAATCGATAGTCGCCAGGCCTTACGCCTTAAGCGTAAGCACCGCGCCAAAGGCGGTCGGGCCGCAGTGGCTCGAGATGACGCCGCCGACCTGAGTCCATGTAATGTCCTTAAAGCCCAGGTCATGCGCATAGACTTCCATGTCGTCGCGCAGCTCCTCGGAAAGACCTACCGAATACGCCAGGCCAATGTGCGAGTAGTCAATCTCGCCCTTCGCAACCATGTGGTCGATAAAGGCACGGGCGCACTTGAGCATAGAGCCGCGGAACTTCTTAGTCGCCACGAACTTGCCGCCCGTCACCTCAATGCAGGGCTTAATCTTGAGCAGATGGGCACCGAGGAATGCCACGTTGGACAAACGACCGCCGGCCTTAAGGAAGGCGAGATCGGTGGGGACAAAGCCCAACAGCACGCGGTCCATAACGGAATTGGTAAAGGCGAAAATCTCGTCGACGGTGGCATCCGGATGGGCTTCGATATACTTGGCGGTCTCAACGGCGACAAGCGACTGGCCCACCGACACAAAGCGCGTATCCATGGAGAAGACGTAATCGCGGCCCTTTGCCGCAATCTTCGACGACTGATGCGAGCAGGTCGTAACCTCGGAATACGCAAGATGCAGAATGGTCGCATCGGGCCGCTCGGCGTGGATACGGTCGTACACATGCGCAAAATCCGCCGGCGAGCAACCACTGGTCTTGGGCATCACACCAAACTCGTTGCAGCGCGAGTAAATCTCAAGCGGGTCGATGGAACCATCCTCGACGGTCTCGTCGCCAATCGTGACATGCATGGGCACGCGCACGATGCCGTAGCGTTCGCAGAGCTCCGGCGTCACATCCGAACCAGACTCAACCACGATTACGTACTTGCCCATTATCATCACAACCCATCTCGACGTTGGCTTTTGAATATGTGACGCACGTCCGCCGTCCTGCTGCAGAACGGCCTCCAAGCGCCAAAGAGACGCCGCCCCTTGCACACAACAAAGGACAGCGTCTCCCTGGAAAACTCCGTGCTTATCTGAGATTCTACACGGTTTATTAAGGAGTGTTACTTATTCCGCAAACGGTAGCTATACGCGATAAACGGTAGCCACCAAGAAAGCCCATGTATCCAAAACGCCACGGTCTTTCATAATGCAGCTAGCGAGCCAGACGGTAAAGCTCCATCGAGACGTCACCCTCAGCGCGCAGCTGCATCACCGGTGTTGCGGACGAATAGGTGCGACTCGTAAGCGCAACCTCGCCGTCGTTGACAAATACCTCGATCATCGTGGTATCCGAAAGGACTCGCAAGTCGCAAAGCTCGTCGAGCTCAACCGACCTCTCGTCGCGCCCATGGCTCTCATCGCCCATATCGAGCGTGAGCATTCCATTGGCATAGCGCACGACAACGCCCTCACGAACTTCCAGCTCGACAGATTTCGCCCCCTGGCACGACACGACGGCATCAAACAGCCTGCCGGGGCAGTCGACGGTCTCGCCGGCGGCCACCGAAACACACTCCTTGCGCAGTTGCTCGATCTCGCGCGCGGGCCACTGACAGAGCTTACCGTCGCGCATATTCAGCACCCTCGGCACGGTAAGCGCGCACTGCCATCCGCGTTCCACCGTCGGGTTTTGAGCCGTTGCATCGGGACAGCCCGCCCAACCGATCATAATCCGTCGGCCATCGGCATCTGCAAATGATTGAGGGGCATAGAAGTCAAAACCTGCATCGACCATCTGGGGCTTGCCCGATTCGACAATGGCAAAGCAAGGCTTTTCCCAATCGGCCTTGATGCGGAACCACACGCACTGGTGCGGGTTTCGGTAATGCCAACCATCGGCGGGCACGCCCTGTGGGCAGCAAACGAGGATTAACTCGCCATCGAGCTCAAACAGATCCGGGCACTCCCACATAAAACCGAACTTCTCGCCGAGTTCAATACGCGTCGCATATTGCCAGCCCTCTAGATCGAGCGAAGTATAGACAAGCACACAGCCACGGTCGTCTTTCGTACGAGCGCCCAGAACCATGTAGTAGATACCGTCGTGTTCAAGGATTTTGGGGTCGCGTACGTGCGTACCGATATCGTCGGGGTAATCGACCGGCCCAACAGCCGTGCGCTTCTCGCCCAATTCGTCGGGATTCTCGGCAACCATATGAATTTGGTTTTGCTCACGGCCCGTCAACACGTAGTCGTAATCATCGCGGTCAAAATGCTTGACGTTGCCGGTATAGAAGTAGTGAATCTTGCCGTCGTGTACAAAGGCAGAACCAGAATACGCTCCGCTCGAATCCAAATCAGAATCGGGGAACAGCACAGGGCCACGATTCTCGTACGTCACAAAATCCTTTGTTGTCAGATGATTCCAAAGCACTGGACCGCCATGCGCAGCATCGAACGGATCGTATTGATGATAGATGTGATACGTATCACCAATCTGAACCAAACCGTTGGGGTCGTTGAGCCAGCCAAGCTCAGGCTCCACATGGAACAAAAGCCTATCGGGGTCGGACGCGATGCGAGCCGCCGCCTCATCCTGTCCAGCTCGCCACTGCTCATAGTCCGCGCGTGTCACCTTATTTTTTTGATTAAACATCGCCGTTGACTTTCTCGTCTATAGGGAAGGACGCTCGACTCACACGAGCCGAACGCCCTTCCTCAAATGGACTTATCCGCACATTACGCTGAACGGCTCAACTAGAAGCTAACGTCGAAGCCAGCGCCCGCGCCCTCCTCATCGGTGGTCGGAACGCCCTTTGCCTTGTTGTAGGCAAAGATCAGGATGATTGGAACAAGGAAGGCGATCAGATTGCCAGCCACATACCACACGAGGGTCTCGGGCGTGACGATGAGCAGGCCAAGTACGCCGGTCAGACCCTGACCGATAGCGCGCACCTCAAAGAGCTTCACGAAGGCACCGCCGCAGCCCGCACCGATGCAGGCGCAGATGAACGGGATGATCGAGTAGCGCATGTTTGCAGCAAAGATTGCGGGCTCGGAGATACCGACCAGCGTCGGGATAAAGGAAGACATGCAGATATTGCGCTCTTTGGAGTGCTTCTTGTGAATGAGATACATGCCGATGGCGCCACCGCCCTGGGCGATGATGGAAACCGACCAGATGGCCTGGATGTAATTGAAGCCGGTCGTGGCGACGAGGTTGGCCTCGATACCCTGAATGAACTGGTGCGTACCGGTAACGACAAGCGGCTGCAGGAACGCGGCAAAGACGAAGGCACCAAAGACGCCCATCCTGTTGTACAGGACGTCGATCACGCCAGCGAGAACATCGCCGATCAGGTTGCCGAGCGGGCCAAACACGGTGAACAGGGCGACGTTGGCAAGAATCAGGGTGACGGTCGGGACAAAGACGAACGAGACGACCTCGGGGATGTACTTCTGGGCAATCTTCTCGACCTTGGCCATAAACCAGGCGGTCAGGATTGCGGGGAACACGCCGCCCTGGAAAGCAACCATGGGAATGGAGAGCGGGCCGAAGTTCCAGTACTCAGCACCCGTCGGGTCCATAACGAACGCGTTGCGGTTCATAAGGCTCGGATGAACCATGACGATACCGACGAGGATGCCCAGGATCGGGTTACCGCCAAAACGCTTGACCGCGCTGTACATAACCAGGACAGGCAGGTAGTCGAACGTGGTGGCGATAATGGCAAAGAAGCTTGCGAGGTTCTTGAGGAACTCGCTGTGATCGGCGAGGCTGCCCTCCATGCCAAAGAGGCCGTTGGCAACGATCAGTGACTTAAGGCCGATGATGATTGCAGCGCCGACGAAGGCGGGAATGATGGGGATAAAGATGTCCGAGAATACCTTGAGGACCGAGAAGAATTTGCCCTTCTTGTCCGCCTCGGCGCCCTTGACCTCGGAAGCGCTGATCTCCTTAACGCCCGTCAGAGCCATAAACTCATCGTAAACCTTGTTGACGGTACCGGTACCGAAGATGATCATGAGCTGGCCGCTGTTGTACAGCACGCCCTTGACGCCATCGATGTTCTCGAGCTCGGCCTTGTTGTACTTGCTCGTATCCTTGAGCACCAGACGCAGACGCGTAACGCAATGCGTGGCGCCCTCGATGTTCTCCAGACCGCCGACGTTATCGACGACTTGCTGAGACACTATTTTGTAGTCCATGTTCCTCTCCATTCCCTTACGAAATCATAAGACGTTTTGATACCATTACAGAGACGCGATCGTTGCATTTGCACACTTGAGCGTACCGTCGGTGACCGTCAGCGCCACACCCTGGCCCTGCTTATTGCAGAAGCGAGCGTTAAGCGCAACATCATCGACAAAGATGGTCGCGATATCGTCGTCAACGACCAGGCGCACATGATGAGTGCCCTCGCCCTTAAAGAACAACGGACGCTCGAGGCCCATGTTGTTGACCTGGAACCACGGATACTGGGGGGCCGCCGTAAACTCGAGTTTGCCCTCACGCAGGTTGGCGCGGAACTCGTAGGCAAGACCGGACTCGGCGTCCTCGGCAAGCTTCACCGAGAAGCCGGCAGTGTCACCGGCGAGCTCGATGTCGGCGTCGAGCATATAGGTAGAACCGGCATCCGCGGCGAGCACCTGCTCGACCTTGCCCGACTCGCAGGAAAGCTCAAAGGCCTCGACTGCCTTAGCCTCGCCAAAGGCGCCAAGCATGCTGTCGGGGAGTTTGGTGCCAAGCGTTCCGTCGGCACGCTGAACGATCTCGAGGGGCATAAAGGTGCCACCCCACAGGTAAGAGCTGGGGTCGCCGCCCTCGTCACGCGTAGGAACCCAACCAAAGAGAACGCGGCGCTCGCCATCAAATGCGGTACGTGCGGCATAGTACGCGCGGCCATCGAAGGAATCGTCCGCAGGAGTGATCCAGGGACCGTTGATAGAGCGAGACATGCGGTAACGGGTCTTGTTGCCATCACTGTACTCAGAGAACACCAGATACCACCAGTCGCCCATCTTAAAGAGATCAGGCATCTCAAACATGGTGTACAGGCCCGGATTCCACCAGTCGCCCTGGAACTCCCAGGTATCCAGGTCCTTGGAGGTGAACTTGACCAGACGACCGGTCATCAGACGCTTGTCCTCGCCCACACGCGTGCCGAGGATGAGCATGTACTCTTCGTTCTCCTCATCCCAAAGCACAAAGGGATCGCGCCAGTTGCGGTCATCGTAACCCTCCTGGGGCGGAAGCAGCGTCTCGGCGATGTTCTTCTCCCACTTGACGGCGTCGTCACTCGTTGCGTGAAGAAGAACCTGCTTCATCAAACGTGCGCGGACCTTATCGCGATTGCAACCAGTGTAGAGCGCATGGTACTTGTCGCCCACCTTAAACACCGTGCCGGCATAAACGTACTGGTCGACCTCCTCGTCGCCGCCACGCTCAAGGCTCTCGCCAAAGTCCTTGTAGTTGACGAAATCCTTGGTCGTCGCGAGTGCCCAGCCAAACGGCTCTCCGAAAGGTTCGGGGTTACGCATGTCACGCTGATGATAGAGATAGAACGTGCCGTCCTCGCCGTACGGCATGATGTCGCCTACCCAAATTCCCTCAGGCTGGTAATACACCTTATGCATCCGAGACTTCCTTTCCGTCGAGATACTAACTCGGTACATCTGCAAGATATGTCAATCGTTTTCATATGTCAAACGTTTTCATATCAATACGTCTTTTCGCAGTTCCAGTCGTCGGCAAACGGTTGACATATGCCGGCGAACGGTAATCAGAAGCATTTGAGGAATTCTTTTAGCACGGAATGAACTACGCGGTTTTGCCCTCAATAAGTTCAACGGGGAGTTTTATATTCGATTCGGGCTTATCGCCGTTAATCAGAGCGATGATGGATTGCGCCGCGAGCTCTCCGATGCGATCGATATCTTGGCGTACGGTTGTTAGATCAGGCATAAACGTCATGGTGCGGCGGGCACCATCCGCGCCCACGACCTTAATATCGTCCGGAGCACTCAAGCCGCGCTGCTTCATCATGTTGAGGCAGATGGCCGCCATCGTGTCGTCTCCCGCAAAGATGCCGTCAATATCGGGGTTCTCATCGAGGATCTTCGCGACGACCGCGCCCTTTTCGTCGTCGGGCTTAACGAACTCGACCTCACGGACAAGCGCGGACAAACCGGCCTGCCCAACAACATCGAGGTAGGCATCGGTACGCTTATTGGCAGGCATGCGCATGCGGCTATTGCTGCGCAGGCACAGGATACGCCTGCAGCCGTCATCAATCAGACGGCGCGTGGCGAGCTCGCCGATGCCATAGCTGTCACTTGCAATCTGGACAGAGCCCTCGCCAAGATCGCAGTCGATGCCAACCAGGCTCAAGCCCATCTCGGCATATGCCTCGGCACCGATATTGAGGGAGTTGACGATTACGCCGTCGACCATATTGCGGCGGAGCATGTCAATATAGGAACGCTCAAGATCGGGTCGATTGGCGCTGTTGCACAGCAACATCTTAAAGCCGTTTTCCGCCAACGTGCGCTCGACCGCCTGCACAACCTGAGCATGGAACGGGCTGCTCACAAAGGGAACGATCATGCCGATAAGGTTCAGGCGACCGTTGAGCATGGCGCGGGCGATATCGTTGGGCGTATAGTTGATACGCTCCATCGCGGCATGGACCTTATCGCGGGTCTCTTGGCTAATATAGCCGCGATTATTAAGCACGCGAGATACCGTAGTAGGCGAAACCCCCGCCACCGCTGCAACTTCCTTGATGCCAGGCTTAGCCATATCCTTAGAACGAGCACCCTCGCGAGCCATAGCACCCTCCCCCATCAACATGTCATACGTTTACATACGAACAAAGCATACCCCAACAACAGTGGGAAGACGGTAACAGTACAAGTAAGTAAACGACTCATCCAAATAATTAGGAGAGTTCCGCCTAAAGGGTGGCTACACAGGACCCCGCCGGGGCTGTTTGGGCTACCTCCCAAAATATTCCGCAGGACGCAAGAAGCCCTCGCCGCACGAAGTGCGCAGCGAGGGCTTCTTGCATGTCCGAGGACGTTTTGGGAGGTAGCCCAAACAGCCCCGGCGATCCTGCGGGAGTTAAACCCCTTTAGAACTTGTTGTGGAAGGTACGCGAAATGACCTCGTCCTGCTGCTCCTTGGTGAGCGTGTGGAAGTTCACGGCATAGCCGGAAACGCGAATGGTCAGCTGCGGGTACTTCTCGGGGTGAGCCTGAGCGTCGAGCAGCGTCTCACGGTTGAAGACGTTGATGTTCAGGTGGTGGCCACCCTTCTCGGCGTAAGCGTCGAGCATGTGGACCAGGTTATCGGCCTGAGTCTCGGATACTTCAGAAACCTTCATAATGTGTCTCCTTCGATTGATAGGCGCCGGCCGAAACCGGCGCTCTAATCAGTAATCGTTATTGTTAGTATAGCACTAACAATAGTTACTCGCCCAGCTGATCAAGGTCGATATCACCAAAGAACACCTGGTCCTCCTTGCCGAGCGCGCCCGGGATGATGGAGAAGGTGTTGGAGATGCCGTCCTGAGCATCGCGGAACGGGAGCTTGGAAACCGAAGACAGCGAAGCGATGGCGCCGTGGCTATCGCGCTTGTGCATGGGGTTAGCACCCGGGGCGAACGGCTGGCCAGCCTTGCGGCCGTCGGGCGTGGAGCCGGTCTTCTTGCCGTACACGACGTTGGAGGTAATGGTCAGAACCGAGGTCGTGGGCACGGAGTTGCGGTAGGTGTCGTTCATGCGGATGTACTCCATGAACTGGTGCACAACGTCGTGAGCGATCTGGTCGACACGGTCGTCGTCGTTGCCGTACTTGGGGAACTCGCCCTCGGTCTCAAAGTCGACGATGATGCCGTTCTCATCACGGACGGGGTGGACCTTGGCGTACTTGATGGCGGACAGGGAGTCAGCCACGACGGAAAGGCCAGCGATGCCCGTAGCGAACCAGCGATGCACGTGCTTGTCGTGCAGAGCCATCTGGATGCGCTCGTAGCAATACTTGTCGTGCATGTAGTGAATGATGTTCAGCGAGTTGACGTACACGCCAGCGAGCCACTTCATCATGTCGTTGTACTTGGCCACAACGTCGTCGTAATCGAGCGTATCGCCCTCGACGGCGCGGTATTTGGGGCCGACCTGCTTCTTGGAGACCTCGTCAACACCGCCGTTGAGTGCGTACAGCAGGCACTTGGCCAGGTTGGCGCGGGCGCCGAAGAACTGCATCTCCTTGCCGATGCGCATGGAGGACACGCAGCAGGCAATGCCGTAGTCGTCGCCGTGGTAGACGCGCATGAGGTCGTCGTTCTCGTACTGAATCGAGGAGCTGGCGACAGAAGTCTTGGCGCAGAACTTCTTGAAGTTCTCGGGCAGACGGGTCGACCACAGAACGGTCATGTTGGGCTCGGGGCTGGTGCCCATGTTCTCGAGCGTGTGCAGGTAGCGGTAGCTCATCTTGGTAACGAGCGTACGGCCGTCGACACCCATGCCGCCGATGGACTCGGTGACCCACTGCGGATCGCCGGTAAACAGGGCCTGGTACTCGGGGGTACGGGCAAACTTGACCATGCGGAGCTTCATGATGAAGTGATCCACGAACTCCTGGATCTGCTCCTCGGTGAAGGTACCGTTGGCAAGGTCGCGCTCAGCGTAGATGTCGATGAACGTGGAGGTGCGGCCGATGGACATAGCGGCGCCGTTCTGCTCCTTGACGGAAGCGAGGTAGGCGAAGTACATCCACTGGATGGCCTCCTGCGTGTTGGTAGCAGGGTTGGAAATGTCGAAACCATAGGTCTCGGCCATCATCTTGAGCTCGCCGAGGGCGCGGATCTGCTCCTGCAGCTCCTCGCGATCACGGATGTTGTCGGCGGTCATGACCGTCGGGGTGGAAGCCTTCTGAGCCTCCTTGTCCTTGATCAGGTAGTCGACACCGTACAGGGCGACACGACGGTAGTCGCCGATGATGCGGCCGCGGCCATAGCCATCGGGCAGACCGGTGATGATGTGGGCCGAGCGGCAGGCGCGCATCTCGGGGGTGTAGACATCGAAGACGCCGGCGTTGTGAGTCTTGCGCTCGAAGGTGTAGCGCTCGACAACGTTCTCGTCGATCTTGTAGCCGTGCTGGCTGGCAGCCTGGCAAGCGATGCGGATACCGCCGTTGACGTGCAGCGCGCGCTTGAGCGGCTTGTCGGTCTGGAGGCCGACGATGGTCTCCTTGTCGCGATGGGCGTTATCGATGTAGCCAGCGGGGTGGCTCACGATACCCGTGACGGTCTTGGTGTCCATATCGAGGACGCCGCCCTGCTCGCGCTCCTTGAGCAGCAGGTCGAGAACCTCGCCCCACAGCTCCTTGGTACGCTCGGTCGGGCCGGCGAGGAACGACTCGTCGCCCTCGTAGGGGGTGTAGTTCTTCTGGATGAAGTCTCGGACGTCAACCTCTCCCGTCCAGATGCCTTCCTTGAAGCCTTCCCATGCCTCCTGCATTGTGTAACCACGCTCCTAGTTACGTGTAATGCGGCGCTCTCTCACACCGCTGCTTATTGAATTCTTGAATTATCGGCTTGCACTACCGGCTTCTTCCGTTCTTCACCACACGTTGGTACAGGGAAAAACGTTTGTCCACCTTGGAACTGCAACCCAAAACCCAAGATTTCACCCGTTTGAGAAGGATAACATAGCCACCCCCTTCATCAGGGCTGTTATATGTTTCTTTTTTTATACCATTAGTGCGTTTTTAACAAATCCGCAGGAAATGCGAGCGCGAACAACTACCGTTCACCGATTTGTTTGGTATTTTTCCTTGCCTTTGTACGACGTTCACTCTAGCTGTTATGCCAGTTTTAGCAGGGTAAAGTGCCCCAGAGACCCCGCAGAAACTGCAGGGCGGCCACGGGATTTCCCCCGGGACCGCCCTGTGGCATGGTTAGTTATTTAGCTTTGATTGCCGCTTGGCATTAGGCGGCTGCGGCGGCCTTGTCGGTCGTTGCCTTGCTGTGGCCCTGGCCCTCAAAATGCTTGTAGCACCAGCTGGTGACCAGCGGGGTCAAAATGGCCGTCACGATAGCACATGCTGCGACCTGCGCCGTAGCCGTCGCGAGCACCGCGCCGCCGTACATGGCCTCGTTGACGCTTGCCATGGCAGCAGGCGTGGCCACATTGGCTCCGGCGCAGCTCGAAATGGCCGCACCTGCGACACCCGTACCGCCCGTGAGCTTATCGACCGCGATGACGGGAATTGCAAAGACTACCGAGCAGATCACGCCGAGCAGAATACCGGGAAGACCGCCATTAATGAGCTGACCAAAGGTCATGGTCGAGCCCATGGCAAAGAAGACGAGCACGATGATGGCGGAAAGTGCCGGTGCCATCATCTTCTTAAAGCTGGGGAAGAGGTTACCCAGGATAATGCCGACGACGATCGGCAGGATGGCGCCCACGAGCGACCAGCCGATCGGAGCCTGACCGGCAGCGCCGAGCACGATCATCGTGACCGGAGGGCCGACAACCAGCGTGGTGATTGCGACGGCACCACGTTCGGCCTCATTGCCCATGGTGCCCATCAGTCCAGCGTACATAGCGTTGTTCGCACCCGTGCAAGCGGCCAGCATCACCATGGCCGAGATACCAAACAGGTTGTCGTTGAACACATAAAGGATGAGCAGCGACACGGCAACGACCACGATCTGCTTGACGGCGATGATGATGGCACCGCGTGCAGCGGCGGCAGGAGCGCTCTTAAACGAAATCGTCGTACCGACGATGAGCAAAAAAGCGCCCACGAGCGGGCCTGCACCCTGCTGGGTCATGCCAAGCGTAAAGCTGCCGAGCGTTTTGAACAGGTCGGGGAATAGCGTGTTGAGCAGGCAGCCCAACAGAAGCGGCACCAAAATATTGGCACCCGGGATGGAGGACATCTTAAAGAACGGCTCCTTTGCCGCCGGCGCCTCCACCGCAGTCGATTCACTCATATATATCTCCTTTGGATGCATGCGAAACGTAGCCGCACGCGCCTATGTCAGAAAGAAGGCGACAACCCCGAGTCGCCAGGGTCGCCGCCAAACGATCACCGCGGGGTATTACCCGTCCAGGACGATGCCACCGTCGCAGTCACCGATCTCGCCGTTCACGAAGCTGGCGAGGTCGGAGGCAAAGAAGAGCACCATCTGCGCAGGCTCGCTGGCCTGGGCGGCGCGGCCCAGAGGAATACCGTTGATGATACGCTGAGAGTTCTCGTCAGAGAGGATCGAGGTCATATCGGTAAGCGTGAGCGACGGGCATACAGCGTTGCAGCGAACGCCAAACTTGCCGCCTTCCTTGGCGACTGCCTTGGTTAGACCGTTAACACCGGCCTTGGAGCTCGCGTAAGCCGCAGTGCCGAGCAGGCCGCCGCCGATCTTGCCGGCAACAGAGCTCACGTTGACGATAGTGCCGGCATGGGCCGCCTTAAAGTGCGGGTACACGGCGTTCATCATGGTGAAGGTACCGTTGAGGTTGATGTCGATGGTGCGACGCCACTCGGTGTCATCGATCTCGTCGAACTTCTTGGTGCTGATGACGCCAGCGCAGTTAATCAGGATGTTGGTTTGCGGCAGGTCCGTAAAAATCTGCTCGACAGTCTCGCGCGCCTTGGGTGCATCGGCGACATCGAGCTGATAGAACTTGTTGCCCTCGCCAAGCTCGGCCACCGCGGCCTCGCCCTTAGCAGCGTTCCTTGCGATGAGCGCGACATGTCCGCCGCCCGCGACGATGCCCTTGGCGATCTCGAGGCCAATGCCCTGAGTGCCGCCCGTGACAATCGCGGTCTTGCCCGTGAAGTCAAATGCCATGACTCCATCCCCCTTAATATAAGGTGTCTCCTCGCGGGAAGTTGGAGCATCGCACGTGGCGATTATATGAGTCCCAGTCGTCATGGTGGTGACAACCCCTCGCCTAACCGCGTGCATGATAATTCTTTGAAACGCTACAATTATTGAATTATTTTAATTCTTTATACGCCCTTTATATTGCCTAGCGGCCAAGTAGATTTTTGGAACATGCCTAGAAATCTGCCGAATGGAATGCTTGGGCGGGGGTATCATCTTTCACCGAAAATAGTTTCTAGTGTTAGGGGTTTTCGGTGGAAGATACCGATTTCCATGAGCTTGGACGTCAGCTCTTAACTGAGTTTGGCAGCATGCATCAGCGCATTTCGCGCTTTGCGGACAAAGCTCTCGGCGGCGAGATGGCTGTCATGCGCGCTCTCATGCGCGCTGGCGGCTCGCTCACGCCGAGCGAACTCGCTGATCGCGCCTGGGTCTCCAGCGCCCGCATCGCCAATATCCTGCGCGCCCTCGAGGCCAAGGGCTGGGTCGAGCGCGAGCACTCAAAGACCGACCGTCGTCGCGTACACGTCACAGTGACCGACAAGGGATTCCAGGTCATCGAAATCAAACGTCGGGAATTCGAGGACCGCACCGCAGCCTTCCTCGAGCAGCTCGGCGAAACAGATACCCAAGAGATGGTGCGCCTTCTAAGACGTGCCAACGAAATTATCGACCGCAATCAAGAAAGGAGAGATGCCGAGTGAGGATTCTCAAGCTCTTTAAAAAACATATCCTGGCACTGTTCGCAGCTATCGTACTTATCGTAATCAGCTGCAACGCCGATCTGGCGCTGCCTACCTATATGAGCGACATCGTCGACGTGGGTGTGCAGCAAGGCGGCATCGCGTCGCCCGTGCCCGACACCATCCGTGCCGAATCGCTCGACGACCTCGAACTCTTCATGAGCACCAAGGACGCCAAGGCTGTGGAGGCCGTGTTTAGCAAGGCGGACAATAACGGCATTCGAACGTACAAGGGCACCGAGGAGGAGCGTGCCGACGGCGGCAAGATTGCCGACATCATGAGCCTGCCTGAGACCGTCGTGCTCGCCTTCAACCAGGGCATCGACGCCGACTCCATGGGCGACATGACCGGCACGTCCAGCGAGAAAGACAACAACGCTGCCCAGGCCATGCCCACCCCCGAGCAGATGGCAGCGATGACGCCCGAGCAGCTCGCCGAGATGCAGCAGAAGGCCGCAGCGGCGCAGAATATGCAAAAGCAGATTGATGCCGACGGCGGTAAGATCACCATGAAGAGCCTGCGTCTAGGCGTTGAAGGCGACCTAATCGACCAGGGCAAGCTCGTCGAGGGCGCCAACGGTATGGCGGACAAAATGGGCTCCATGTCGGGTTCCATTGTCACGCAGCGCGCCGTGACCTACGTGCAGGACGAGTACAAGGCGCAGGGCATCGACCCCGCCGATGTGCAGAACGCCTACCTGGGCCGCATGGCGACCACGATGTTTGGTCTGTGTCTGGTATCGTTGGTCGCCACCATCCTGACCGGTGCCGTGGCTTCGCGCACCGCCTGCTCCATCGCCCGCGACCTGCGCCGCGAGACCTTCAACAAGGTTATGCACTTCTCGCCGGCCGAAGTGGGCAAGTTTAGCCAGGCCTCGCTCATCACCCGCTGCACCAACGACATTCAGCAGATTCAGATGGCCGCAACCCTGTTTATCCGCATGTGCCTGATGGCCCCCGTCATGGGCATTGTCGCCGTCATGCGCGTCCTGGCCAACCACACCGGCCTGGAGTGGACCATCGCCGTGGCCATCATCGCGGTCTCGGCCGTCGTCGGCGTGCTTATGGGCCTCACCATGCCCAAGTTCAAAAAGATGCAGAGCTTTGTGGACCGCGTGAACCTTACCGCCCGCGAGCTGCTCGACGGCCTTATGCCCATCCGCTCGTTTAACCGCGAGGAGCATGAGCTCGAGCGCTTTGACCAGGCGTCCCTCGACCTGATGACCACGCAGCTCTACACCAACCGAGCCATGAGCTTTATGATGCCGCTCATGATGCTGGTCATGAACTGCATCACCGTGCTTATCGTCTGGTTTGGTGCGCAGGGCGTGTCCGACGGCGTGATGCAGGTCGGCAACATGATGGCGTTTATCTCCTATACCATGCAGATCGTCATGGCGTTTATGATCCTCACCATGGTTTCGGTTATCCTGCCCCGTGCCGAGGTCGCAGCCGAGCGCGTGGAAGAGGTCATCACCTGTCCCACGAGCATCAACGATCCCGCCTCGCCCAAACTGCCTGCTGCCAGCGCGCCGCGCGGTGAGCTCGCCTTCCACGACGTGAGCTTCCAGTATCCCGATGCCCGCGCCGATGTCATCAGCGGCGTGAACTTCACCACGCACGCCGGCCAGATGCTCGGCGTCATTGGCTCCACGGGCTCGGGCAAGTCCACGCTTGTGCAGTTGATTCCGCGCCTGTACGACGTCACGGGCGGCAGTATTTCGCTCGACGGCATCGACGTGCGCGATATGACCCTTTCTGAGCTGCGCCGCCGCATTGGCTATATCCCGCAGCAGGGACGCCTGTTCTCGGGCACCGTCGAGAGCAACCTTAAGTTTGCCGGCGACATGGTGAGCGACGAAGACATGCACGAGGCCGCGCGCATCGCCCAGGCGGAGGACTTTATCGCCGAGCGCGAGGGCGGCTACGACTCCCCTATCAGTCAGGGCGGCTCCAATGTCTCGGGCGGCCAGCGCCAGCGCCTGGCCATCGCCCGCGCCCTGGCCAAAAAGCCCGAGGTCGTGGTGTTCGACGATTCCTTTAGCGCGCTCGACTACAAGACCGACGCGCGCCTGCGCGACGAGCTCGCCAAAAACGTTACCGACGCCGCGCTCGTGGTCGTGGCCCAGCGCATCGCGACCATCATGCACGCCGACCAGATCATCGTGCTCGACGACGGCCACGTGGTGGGCACCGGCACGCACGAGGAGCTGCTGCACAACTGCCCGGCGTACCTGGAGATCGCACAGTCGCAGCTTTCCGCCGAAGAGCTGGGACTTACCCAAGAAGAAATTGCAGCCGTCACGGAAGGAGGCGAGCGCTAATGGCAGACGAGACCAAGACTCAGATTCCCAAGCCCACCCGCCAGCGTGGTCCCATGGGCCGCATGGGCGGCATGCGTCGCGGCGAAAAGGCCAAGGACTTCAAGGGCACCATGAGGCAGCTACTCGGCTATATCGGTCAGCACAAGATTGCCGTGTTTGCCGCCGTCGCTTTTGCCGTGTGCTCGGTCATCTTTAACATTGTGGGACCCAAGGTGCTCGGCCAGGTTACGACCAAACTGTTCGAAGGCCTGGTCTCCAAGGTCAACGGTACCGGCGATGTCGACTTTGCCTGGATCGCCAAGACGCTCGGCTTTTTGCTCTGCCTGTATCTGGCAAGCTCTGTCTGCAGCCTCATCCAAGGCTGGCTTATGACCGGCGTCACGCAAAAGATTTGCTACCGCATGCGCAAGGAGATCGCCGCCAAGATTGCCGTCGTGCCGATGAGCTACTTCAACGGCCACAGCAAGGGCGACGTGCTCAGCCGCATCACCAACGATGTCGATACGCTCGGCCAGTCACTCAACCAGAGCGTGACGCAGCTCATCACGTCAGTGACGCAGATTATCGGCGTGCTCGTCATGATGCTTTCGATCAGCCTGCCGCTCACCGGCGTTACCGTGCTCACGCTGCCGGCAGCCGCGATTATCCTAACCGTGATGATTCACTTCTCGCAGCCGTACTTCCGCGAGCAACAGCAAGTCCTGGGCACCGTCAACGGCATTATCGAGGAGGACTTTGCCGGCCAGAATGTCATTCAGGTGTTCGACCGCGCCGAGGCCTCGATCGAGGAGTTCGACCGTCAAAACGACCGCCTCTTTATTAGTGGCTGGCGCTCGCAGTTCCTGTCGGGCCTGATGATGCCGCTTATGAGCTTGGTGGGCAACATGGGCTACGTGGGCGTCGTCGTGGTGGGCGCGCAGCTCGCGCTGACCGGCAATGCCACGCCCGGCGACATTCAGAGCTTTATCCAGTACGTTCGCAACTTTACGCAACCCGTGCAGCAGCTGGGCAACGTGAGCAACACGATGCAGTCGATGGCCGCTGCCACCGAGCGCGTCTTTGAGTTCTTGGCCGCGCCCGAGGAGGAGCAGAAAGCCGACGCGCAGATTCCCGAGAAGCGCCCCGGCCACGTGGAGTTTGACCACGTCAAGTTTGGCTACACGCCCGACAAGACCATCATCCACGACTTTAGCTGCGAGGCGCAGCCCGGCCAGACCATCGCCATCGTCGGTCCCACCGGCGCCGGCAAGACCACGCTCATCAAGCTGCTGCAGCGCTTCTACGATGTGGACGGCGGCTCGCTGCGCGTCGAGGGCGTCGACGTGCGAGACTGGGATCGCGCGGCGCTGCGCGGCGAGTTTGCCATGGTGTTGCAGGATACCTGGCTGTTTAACGGCACCATCCGCGAGAACATCCGCTACGGACGCCCCGATGCGAGCGATGCCGAAGTCGAAGCCGCCGCACGCGCCGCGCGCTGCGACCACTTTATCCATACGCTCGCCGGTGGCTACGACTTTATGATCAATGAGGAGGGCACTAACCTGTCGCAGGGTCAGCGCCAGCTCGTGACCATCGCCCGTGCCATTTTGGCCGACCGCCCGGCGCTGATTCTAGACGAGGCGACTTCCAACGTGGACACCCGCACCGAGGAGCTCATTCAGCGTGCCATGGATGCGCTGATGCAGGGCCGTACCAGCTTTGTCATCGCGCACCGTCTGTCCACGATCCGCAACGCCGACGTAATCTTGGTGATTCGCGACGGCGACATCGTCGAGAAGGGCACACACGACGAGCTGCTCGCCCAAGGCGGCTTCTACGCCGACCTGTACAACTCGCAGTTCGACGAAGCGGCGTAGATTCGACCGCAGGGAACGGATGACGCCCGAGAACGGGGGCACAGGACAACCTGCGCCCCCGTTTTGTGTCCTTTGGGCCTCGAACCGCCTCCCCTGGGACCTGATTGACGGCGCCTTCCAGACCCCGTGGTCAAAAAAGGGCAAATATGAGTACTGTCACCTTTTTAGTAACAGCCAAAACTGCCCCAAATGCTGCTCACACGGCTTGCACGCGTCCCTAAATTGATCAAACAGCCCAATAGCGGACTTATATGTGCTTACGTTAATGAACATATTTACTATTATGTCTATTATCTTGTGATGACGATATGGCACTAAGATAGCAACAGTACTCATATTTGCCATTTTTTGCCCACAGGGTGTTTCCCGGGGAACCGGCGACAGTCTTTGGACTCCACGCGACGCCATTCCCGCCCGGCGAGCACCAACGTTTACCCAGATAAAACCTACCAAAATAAACCTGTCCCTTTTTGGCAGGTTTCGGGGTGACAAGGGACTTGCACTTTAGCTTGCGACAGCGGATAATGCCGAGCACTCGACAATACGCCTATTGCTCTTTCTATAGATTGAGGAGGCCCCTATGGCCATGGAATTCAAACGCAAGTTGCCGATCCCCATGGAGATCCGCGAGGAAATGCCGCTTTCTGCCGAGCTTTCCGCCAAAAAGCAGGCATTCGATGCCGAGGTCGCCAAAGTCTTTACCGGCGAGGATGCACGCAAGGTGCTCATCATCGGCCCGTGCTCTGCCGACCGCGAGGACTCGGTGCTTGAGTACATGAACCGCCTTGCCAAAACCGCCGAGGAGGTCAAGGACAAGCTCATCATCATTCCGCGCGTCTACACCAACAAGCCGCGCACTAAGGGCACCGGTTACAAGGGTCTGCTGCACAACCCCAACCCCGAGGCTCCCGACGACCTGCTCGAGGGCGTCAAGGCCATCCGCCACATGCACCTGCGCGTCATCGAGGAGACGGGCTTCTTCACCGCTGACGAGATGCTCTACCCGTCCAACTACCAGTACCTCGTCGACTTGCTGAGCTACGTTGCCGTGGGCGCGCGCTCGGTCGAGAACCAGGAGCATCGCCTGGTGTCGAGCGGCATTTCGGTACCCGTGGGCATGAAGAATCCCACCGCCGGTTCCACCACCGTCATGCTCAACTCTATTTACGCTGCCCAGGCTCACCAGAGCTTCATCTTCCGCAACTGGGAGGTCGAGTGCGATGGCAACCCGCTCGCGCACGCTGTCATGCGCGGCTACATCGGCCTCGATGGCCGCACCTACCCCAACTACCACTACGAGCACCTCGAGCGCCTGGCTGAGCGCTACACCGAGCACGCCGGCTACGCCAACCCAGCGGCGGTCATCGACTGCAACCACGACAACTCGGGCAAGCGACCGCTTGAGCAGTATCGCATTTGCAAGGAGGTGCTCGACAGCTGCCGTCGCAACGAGTCCATCTCCAAGCTGGTCAAGGGCTTTATGATCGAGTCTTACCTGGAAGACGGCAACCAGCCGGTCGACGGCGGCGTCTTTGGCAAGTCGATCACCGACCCTTGCCTGGGCTGGGAAAAGACCGACTACCTCATCCACGAGATCGCGGAACGTATTTAGTTACGCGGTTTTACCAAACCGCGTAACGACTCGAAGCTGCAAACGCCCCTAGGCGGCAATCTGACGTTCAACCTCAAGGGCGCGACCAGAAGGTCGGCGCCCTTTCGTTTCACGTCACCTTGTCTCAAATGCGACCCACTCGCCGTCCGTCCTCTACCCGCGGCGTTGTCTTGCTCCGGATGCGGCAGTTAGGGACGTTCCTTTTCTGTCGGCGGTCAGGGACATTCCTTGGGGTAGTCATTGGGGACGTTCTTGTTTGACTAGTCGTTTAAGAACGCCCCCAACGCCTACAAGCTCTCCAACCGCGAGGCCGAGGTTTTGCGTCTGGTTGTGCTGGGCAGATCAAACCAAGAGATTGTTGACGAGCTGTTCCTTGCCGTGGGCACCGTCAAGACCCACATCCACAACATCCTGGTCAAAACCGAGCAGCAAAACCGCACGACGCTCATCCCCCACTTCTGGAAGCGCTAACCTGCCAAAAAGGGACAGGTTTATTTTGACAGAATTTATCTGGGCAAACGCCAACCGCCGCGGGGGAGTTGCCTCCCTTCGCGGCGGTTTTTGGTTCATGGTTTCATTCGTCTCAATCTGTAACGCGTAGAGGACAAATCGCTGTCTTACTGTTACAGATCGAGACGAGTTATAGAGTGCGCGTCGAATAGTCTCAATCTGTAACAGGTAGAGACGTTTTTGCCAGCCAGGTGTTACAGATTGAGATGAACGAAGGGGCAGCAGCGTTATACAAGTCCGCCGCAAAGTAATTCGGAGAGATTCTATCCTAGAGTTATCTACCAAGTACGATATGTGCACTGATATTTTGTCTCAAACCCGGGCATCCCGTTGCCGCGCGGGCTTAACGCTGCACCCGTATAGAGAATCGTTTGCCCCGTACGAGAATACGAAGTTTTAAAAGACAGCCTCTTGTATGTCTGATCGAAGCAATCAATATTCTCGCTCGGGTGGTTTGCGGTGGAGAACGATTTGTAGGTGTCCAAGACATCCGCCGTCACAAGACGACAAGGTGCAACAGAACCTGCATCTGGTTGCGCCGACGCATAAGCGGGAATTACGGCCATCGACAGAGCGAACATAATACATGCGCACATTGCCTTCACATAGTTCTTCGCTACATTTCGCTTCATGGTCATCTTCCTTTCCTAGTTTTTGTTATCGTTCGTCTTGAAAAGCTGCGCGTACACATTACCGATCCATTTCGAATCACCTCCCATTTCTCGGGTAACGACACGCGAGCCATCTCGTGCGAGCAATACGGAAGCATCGCAGAGCGATTCGAGGTTTCCGATAAGATGAGAAGAGATAATGACATGCGCCCCCCTGCCCGCATCGTCTCTAAGAGCATTCGAAACGATTGCGACGTGTCTCACATCAAGTGCATTCATGGGCTCATCCAAAAGGACGACTTCGCAATAGGACATATACGCCATCGCCACATTGAGTAATTGTCTATTTCCATCAGACAACCTAGATACGGGCGTATTCTTCAACCCAGTCAAGTCAAAGCGATCAAGCACTTGGTCCAAAGTGCGAGGTGAATGCCAAATTCGCCTGCATCGGTCGAGATGGAAAGCGACTGTCATGTATGGAATCAATAGAGAGAGCCCATTCGGAACCAAGAAGAATACCTTTCTCATTTCCTCACAGTCGACACATGCTTTTGCATGAAAACAGAGAGAACCTGACACGCGCACTGATGGCCCAGCGTCTCCCCAAAGAGCATTAAGTAACGTAGTCTTGCCATATCCATTTGGCGCGACAAGACCCCATATCTGGCCAGCGGGCATATCAAACTGCAATCCCTTTGCCAGCTGGTTTTTTCCAACCGTCAACACATCCAGCGACAGAGAGAGCAAGCTTTTCTCGCCCAAACTATCCGGACGAATATGGTTCCAGGCCCAGCGATTCTTGCTTTTTAGACGCGAAAACGAGATGATTCCCAACGCACAGACAACAAGCGTGCCCATTACGGCAAAGAAACAGTGCAGCGCACTGGCTTCAGGAACGAGAGATACCTCAGCTCCATTAGCGTAAGAAGCTCCGCCGAGTGCAAGCGAAGAGACAGAATAGCTCGGCACCATATACGGCAGCAACGCATGCCATGGAGCATCTTCGCTCGCATAAAACGGAAGCTGGCTTATGCCCCCCACAAGAGCGACCACCATGGACGAAATGGCCCTGTTTCTGCTTCCTGCGTATACGCACACGCCCAAACAAGCAAACATCATAGACAAGGCAGCCTCAAAGACAGCAAATAGCCCAAGCTGAACTAACACAGCTCTTTCGACCACGTCACCATACTGAATGAATACGACTGGGTACTCCGTCTGACCGGCACCGTTAAGCACCGTTGCCAATACAAAACAGGGAGCCAACGCCAGAACCAAAACCGTCATCGTTGCAATGCCAGAGACGAGAACGCGGCATGCATTCATCTCTAACTTTGACAACAAAGCCCGATCGTAGAACCGCTTTCCATCCCCCTCAAGCGACATATAGAGGACGAGAACCGGAACTAAAAGCCACGCTATTGCAGGAACAGCGCCGCAATAATATGCGAGAAGAATCATCCCAGGCATTTTTGTTGTTGAGCCGTACGATTCCGGATGGGGCAGCATCGCTATGGCTCGGGGAAGACGCTCTTGGGCCTCAAGCGATAACTCCGAATCAACGCCATTCAAATAACCGAGTCGGTATTCCCTGAGCAATAGATTGTCGTAATCGGCAATAGCATCGTAATACCCTCTGGAATCTGCCTTGTTTTCAAGCGCTCGATCAAGACACGCCCTTTCGTCGGCAATGATGCTGTTGAGCTCCTGTGGGGCGGTGTCATAAACGCCGCCAGAGACTTGAGAGGCCAACAATGCCCTCTGCTCCTCGATGGAACCTCTGCCATATAGATAATCTGCCCCCGTTGGAACGGATAGAAAAACCGGGATGCAGAATACGAGCGCGAGCAGCACCGTCAGCAAAATAATTCCCCGGTTGCGCGCAAGAACTTCTAAATTAAGCCGTACATATGTGAGGCAATCACAGGTCTTCACAGCAAGCACCTCCGGTTCGCAACACACGAGTCGTCGGACCCGTTGTCCGGAAGTATCGCCTTCATCGTCTGAACTGTCTGTAGACGTGCGGGATGGACTTATAATCTTGTTTGTCTACAGGCTTCTACCTGACATTTTCTACAACATCAGCTATAAGACAAAATACTTTCTCTCTAAGTTCACGCTCCGAGTGAACTCCAAGCAAGGCATAGCTCTTGCTCTTAGCCTCTTTGACGGTTCCCCGAGCAACATTAAGATGCGCACAAATCTCAGTGGTTCTATTGCCATCAAAAACGCACGCCATGATGTCGGCATAAAGCGGCGTGAAGCCAAGCCTCAAGAAAGCCTCACGCACGGCATCGCGTCGATCACCCGCCCGAACTGCATCTTTCGAACGCAAGGATAGCAGCGAATCAGTCAGTAGGATAAGTACGACAAGGAACGCGATCACGCGTAAAGCAGGCAAAAGGACGCCAACGGCCTCACCGCTCCCAACGGACTCAAAGAAAATGTACAGTCGACTTACTGCATCGTGAGCCCAGAACGCTATTCCGGCACCCGCGGATACCGAAGATAGACTCAGTTCAGGTGAACAACATAACTGCATTTCTGTCATCCGCCGTATAACCGCATAGCAACACAGGGTCAAAAGCACTATAGCTATCGATAGGATTATCACGTCATGCTCAAAGCCGAAGCATACGAGGATTTCCTCGATGCCCATTCCAGACGCATACATAAACAAGAAGCAGGTGAAGACTATCCTGCAGTTCCGATTGGACGATGAGAGTCTCAGTGATTCTGAACGGTGATCATGGTCATTTGTTGCGTCAGGATGCCATGCATCCTTTGACAAAAGAAGTCCAGTCGTCGCCTCTGAAATGCTTTTATATCCGGTTTTAGTCAAGGCCCGCGACAAATAGGTACGGGCGGTAGACGGGGAAATATCCAAGGCAGAAGCAATCTCCTCGTACGTTTTTCCCTCTATCCTCATAGAGAAAACCGCAGACTCCCTTTGAGAAAAACCCGAAGCCGCAGGGATATCGGCAACTGCAGAGTGTTTTCCTCCTAATTTGGCATCCGCAGAAAAAGCGCTCGTTAAGTCGGGTAAAAATCGCATTATGGCCCTGGCAAGGATGCTGCCCAAGACGGTCACCAGAAGTAGCGCGATCTCTTGATGCCCGCCAAAGCTCAAGAGCACCGCTCCGATGTTTATATTGCGCGAAAACAAACAATCCGAATCAAGAATGACGGCAGCATTACCAAACGCAAGAGGCTCGACGAGCGAGGCGACAACCCCCATCTCGGCGTTAATGGAAAGGAAAGGACCGATGGACTCCATCAACGGGGCGAGAAGAAACTGAAAGCCAACAAGCAAAGCAATCAAGAGTACAACGGAGCCGTAAAGGGCAAACTCAGGATACCCGTGGAGAGCAGGGCCATCGGCTACATGTTTCCCCTTTGATCCCGCGCGCATGTTTGCGAATTCACCGCCAAGCGCCCAAGAACAGCAAGCGACAAGCAAGGGGGCTAGCAACAACAAAATGAACGCGAGCGCCGAAATCACAACATGAAATTGATGAAACACATCAAGAGATACCGTGTAAATCACAAGAAGTGCAATGTCTACGAGCATAAGTCTAAAAAGCCGTTTGGAAATACCCGGTCCCACGGGGCGGGAGATGAGGCCCACACAGAAGCCCGAAAGCAGATGCAGACCGATAAGAACGGTGCCAGAAAGACCCGCATAAATACTTGGCGCCACACAATACAGACCTGCCGCCCCTATAAACAACATAATTGAATACCAGAGGAACGAGCGCGTCACGTTTTGTAGAGTAGCCGCCTCGGTTGCCATAAAATCAAAGCTCCTAGATAGCATTTTGGATATTTTAGCATCGTCCCCGGCGTTAAAAAACTGTTACCCGAATTAATCAATATGTCCCTTCCACTAAAAGGCACCACGCTCATCCTCCACTTTTGGAAGCGCTAACCTGCCAAAAAGGGACAGGTTTATTTTGGCAGGTCTTATCTGGGCAAACGTCAGCCGCCACGAGAGAGCTGTCTTCCCTCGTGGCGGTCTTCTAGCAGAAAACCAAGTGAGTAGGCTTTTTGCAGGAGGCCAAGCACACCCTAAAACGCCACAGCCCTGACCTGCGATTTTATTGAGCACTTGCCGCGATGTGCTCGGCAGATCCAAAAAAGCCTACTCACTTGCATCTGAGATGCTCTAGATACGCAAAATACCGCCGCGAAGGGAGCTGGACTCCCTTCGCGGCGGTTATTCGCTCTGATTTTGCGACGGTTTTGCCCGCTTGTTACTCGCTGTAGCGGGTGGCGATGGCAGCTTGTACCATGCCGGCGCTCATGAGGTACGTTACCAGGAAGTAGCCACCATAGGCCGCCAGGAAA
Source organism: Collinsella sp. (assembly GCA_022739635.1). Classification (GTDB taxonomy): domain Bacteria; phylum Actinomycetota; class Coriobacteriia; order Coriobacteriales; family Coriobacteriaceae; genus Collinsella. Next base: position 30,421 of record JAIIUG010000003.1, read on the forward strand.
ATCGCGCAGGTGAGGCCCACGGTGCCGGCGATGCTCATATCGCCGAATACGCTCACCAGCTCGATGATCACCTTGAGCGCCACAAAGGAGTGCGCCAAGCCCACTGCCAGCGGGAACAGGAAGAATACCGCTTGCTGCGCCATCACCGAATGGCGAATCTGGCGGTCGTCACAGCCGATCTGTGCCAGCACACGATAGCTGCGGCTGCCGTCGGTCACATTGGAGAGCTGCTGGATCGATAGGATTGCCGCGCACGCAACGACCAGTACAAAGCCAATGTAGATGGCCAGATAGCTAATCATGCCGTTCATCTGCGCTGCTTGCGTGTACATCTCGGAACGCGTGATGAAGACTCCCCACGACCCCGGCTCCTTGCCGTCAACGAGCAGATTATCGAGCAAGGTGTATTTAATGCTCTCGTCTGCCTCGGTCGTATCCATACCCTGTTTGTAATTAACGAGCAGATTACTGGAATACGGTTGCAGATTAAGCTGGGACAGCAGCTCATCGGCTACGACCACGGTACCGGGATTGCTGCCCATCGCCGAGTTGGCGATGGCCGCCGTGTCCTCGTCCGACTTATCGGTTGCGGGCTTGAGCGTATGCCCGCCCAAGGTAAGGGCATGGCCGCCAGCCATATACTTGGTGTACAGGTCGCCCAGCTCACCGCCCATATCGCACGTGAGCAGATACTGGTCGCGGCCAATGCTCACCGGCTCCTCGCCCATCATCTGGCGCAGTTTGTTGTACTGGCTCGCCGGCGTCACATACAGACCCATCGCATCGGCGTTGCTTCCCTCGAGCGCCTTGGGAAGCTTTTCGCCCATGGCCTTGCACATCTCACCCGCCACCACCGAGGGGCCCGAGCCGCCAAGCGGGTAACTCAGATACGAATCGATCTGCACATGCTCACCGGCAACATCGGCGATATTGACCTTTTTGCCGGTCTCGTCGTTGTTGTCCGCCGACTTGCCCTTAATACCGTCTGCAACGTTATCGGGATCTTTACGATCGCCATGCCATGCAGCGTACAAATCGACCGTTGCATCGGCCAGCACCATGCGATCGGCCTCAGACGGATTGACATACTCCTTGTAGTAGTCGAGCGTTTCGGGCGTGTAATAGACATACGTCTGAGATACGTCAACAGGGTTATAGCGCTCCAGGTTTTCGTTCATCACGTTGGCAATCGACATACCACAGGTCACCGAGGTAATGGCCAAAAACAGAATCATCGCGATGACGCCCATCGAAAAGCACACCGTATTGACCTTGGCCGAAAGCTGACGCACGGTAAACATATTGAGGCCGCGCCAATACACGCTGCGCAGGCTCTGCAGCAGCTTGATAAGCATGCCCGAGAGTCCCCAGAACAGCGCAAAGGTGCCCACGGTAACCATAGCGGTCGTAATGCCAAACTGGCTCATGGCCTCTTGCAGCTTGCTGTCCGTCGCGGTTAGCGGGAACCCATCACGTAGCAGACGGTAATAGGCCACGCCCACCAGCACCACGCCCACGGCAAAGATGGCAATCGCAATCCAGGGGTTGCGCGTCTTGATGCTCTCGTTGCGACGCTCGGCACCCATAAGCTCGATGAGTTTGGTACGACGCACGGCGCGAAGGTTCAGCAGTAGCGTGAGCACAAACATTACGAGCATGCAGGCAAGGGTCAGGTTGAACGCATGCACCGAGAAAAAGAAGTGGAAATTGGCAATCTGCGTCTTAAAGAGCGAGGCCGTAAAGAACGTCATGAGCTGGGAGAGTCCCACACCCAGCACAATGCCGGCGACAAAGGCCACGACCGATACTATCACGGTCTCGAGCGCCATGATCGTGGCGACGCGCCCGCGCCCCATGCCGAGCACCTGGTACAGGCCAAACTCCTTCTTGCGGCGTTTCATGATGAAGTTATTGGCATACACCATCAAAAAGGCCATTACACCGGCCAAAAAGTACGTCAGGTAGCCGAGCATGCTGCCCATAACCTGCGCCAAGCCCTCTTCATCGATTCCGGCGATGTCGACCTGCATCGAGATGGTGTTAAAGGCATAGAAGACCGTGACGCCCAGGGTGAGCGTCAAAAGGTAGACGAGGTAATCGCGGCCGGCGCGGCGGACGTTGCCCCAAGCGAGTTTACAGAGCATCGGAGCCCTCACCGCCCATCATGGCAACGACCTCCATAATGCGGTCGAAGAACTCTCGGCGGTCGGTGTCGCCGCGGCGCAGCTCGGTGAAGATCTTGCCGTCGCGAATAAACAGTACACGGCTCGTGTAGCTGGCGGCAAAGCTGTCGTGCGTGACCATGAGCACGGTGGCGCGTAGGCGGCGGTTGAGGGCCTCCAGGCTCTCGAGCAGCAGGCGAGCGCTCTTGGAATCGAGAGCGCCGGTGGGCTCGTCGGCCATGATCATGGTGGGGTCGGTGACGAGCGCGCGGCAGGCGGCGACGCGCTGCTGCTGGCCGCCGGACATCTGGTAGGGATATTTGTCGAGCACCTGGCTCACGGACAGACGCGCGGCCACGTCCTGCACGCGGGTCGAGATTTCGGCCGAATTCACACGGGCGATGGTGAGCGGCAGGGCGATGTTCTCGCGTGCCGTGAGCGTATCGAGCAGGTTGGAATCCTGGAAGATAAAGCCGAGCTCCTCGCGGCGGAACTGCGAGAGCTTGGCCTGCTTCATGCGCGTAACGTCCTGCCCGTTGATGCGAATGGTGCCGCTCGTGGCGCTATCGATGGTCGACACGCAGTTGAGCAACGTCGACTTGCCCGAGCCCGAAGCGCCCATGATGCCAACGAATTCGCCGCGGTTGACGGTAAAGCTGACGTCATTGAGCGCACGGGTCACGTTGCCCAGCGCTCCATATACTTTTTCGAGATGCGCGACCTCCAGTACCGGGGTCGCCATGTGCGTGGTTTGCATACCGAGTCCTTTCTTGCGATTAGTCTACGGCATCTATAGTCGCAAGAAGCCGAGTCGGCTACCATCGATATGGCTTACGCTTGCCTTACCGTTGTGTAAGGCACGGGTAGCTAGCCTGTCACTTGTTGATGTTGAGAGAGGACTCCTGTTGAAGACTGTTCATGTTGCCGCCGGGATCATTCGCAAGGAAGGATCAGACGAGCTACTGGCCGTGCAGCGCGGCTATGGCGACATGCAGGGACTTTGGGAGTTCCCCGGTGGCAAGCTCATGCGCGGCGAGACGCCCGAGGACGCCGTACGCCGCGAGCTCATGGAAGAGCTGCAGGTCAAAGTCACCAACCTGCGCGATTTCTACACCGTTGAGTACGACTACCCCGATTTCCATCTCTCCATGGAGTGCTACTACTGCTCGCTCGCCGATGAATCCGATGAGCCTCAGAAGCACGACCGCCAGCTCGATATCCGCTGGATTCCGCGCACCTCGCTTGCCACGGTGGAATGGATGCCCGCCGACAAGGGGCTCATTGATGCCCTGATTGAGCTGAAGGAAGACCGGCTTGAGGCCAACGGCAGCACCAACGACGCCGAGGCCGCCACGATCGACGAATCTGCTACCAGGCCCAAACGTAAACCTAAGCGCCGCAGCAAAAAGCGTCCCAAGCCCGGCCTGCTGGACGGCATCGATACCTCGGACCTTTCCGCTGACGAGCGCGAACTGGTGCGCCGTCGCGCCGCCATCAAAAAGTCCATGAAGGGCAACAAGCGCACCAACACCAAGCCCGAGCTGCTCGTTCGCCAGCGCCTGCGCGCAGCGGGCCTTACGGGTTATCGCTTGGAATGGAAGGTTCCCGGCAAGCCCGACATCGCCTTCCCCGGCCGCAAGATCGCCATCTTCGTCAACGGCTGCTTTTGGCACCGCTGCCCCAAGTGCAACCCCAGCCAGCCCAAGCGCAATGTTGAGTTTTGGGAGGCAAAGTTCCGTCGCAACGTCGAGCGCGACCGTGCCGCCGTGGCAGCGCTCACCGAAATGGGCTGGACGCCCATAACCATCTGGGAATGCGAACTCAAAAAGGACCGCATCGACGCCACGATGGAAAAGGTCATCGAGCAGGTGCGTGCCGCGGCACCGCAACGCTAACAGCGAGCATTCACACGCTCCGCACGTCCGCGCCACGTCTACGCCACAAACCTTAGAAAGCCCTTAAGCTCAAAACCTTTCAAGAGTGTTACTCAATAGCCTTGACCTGCGGTTTCATCGTAACACCAAACCAGGTTAAGCCTTTCTTTAGCGCTTCTTTGCGGCAGCCGCGGCATAATACTGCCAACGCACGGGACCTAGCAGCACACCCTGTGCGCAACCTTTTGGTGGACATCGAGGAGGCCGCATAAGCATGCATTCTTCCAATGACGCAGCACAGCAGCCATCCCTAAAACATGCAGACCTTTTCTCCTTCCCCCCGACACAGAGAAACGGTCTCCTCGACTCCCCCACCACAAAAACCAAGCGCTCAGCCGATCAGAGCCTCAACTTACGAGCATCCTTCGAAAAGCTCCAAGCATCCCTAGACAAGGCGTTCCCCGAACAGGCAAGAGCAATCTAAGCCCATCGCGCTTTATACTGATGCCATGCGAAACATGGATCACATAGAATTGCACCGCGGAGGACGCGAGGAAGCGTTTCCCGAGACCGCCGAAGACTGGCCCTATATTGCCGAACGCGCAGAATTCGCTCGCTATCCGGGCAATTCCGTCCCCTGGCACTGGCATTCCGAAGTTGAGCTTTTCTACATGGAGCAGGGAGCGATTGACTATCGAACGCGCGCGGCTCATGAGCACGTACGCTTTGAGGAAGGGTCCGCCGGCTTTATCAACGGCGGCGTTTTGCACAGCACGCTGCAATCACCCAATTCGGCGCCAGCCATTCAAATGCTGCATATCTTTCAGCCGTCGATGCTCGGCGATCCCGCGGGACGTCTCCAAAAGCGCTACATCAACCCATTGCTTCAATGTCGAGGCGTCGATGTGCTCAAATGGTCGCCCACCAATCCCGACGATATGCCCTTTATCGATTTGCTGAAAAGCTCCTTTAGCCACGACCTTCAACGGCCGCAGAACGAGATGGCGCTTCGAAATAACTTGTCAGGGCTCTGGATTCAGATTTACGCCAAGGCCGAACCGCTCTTTTCCTCCGACGACGCCTCTTGGATGACCAGCCGCGACGTACAGTTCAAGGCAATCCTGGACTTTATCCGCGCAAACTATACAGCCGCTATAGATGTGCCCCAGATGGCATCTGCAGCCGGCGTAAGCGAAAGAGAGTGTTACCGCATTATCGAAGCTTGCGCAGGAACGACCCCGGCGGCATATCTGCGCGCATACCGCGTAAACCGTGCTTGCGAACTTTTGGCACACACCACGCGAACGGTCCAGACAGTCGCGCGCCAATGCGGCTTTGCGACAGCAAGCCATCTTGGCCAGGTATTTAAAGAACAAATGGGATGCACTCCTTCGAGCTATCGAGCAGCGAGGCAGAATCTCGATAGTACCAGGCAGAAATCCCGCTAGCCCTTCTTCTGTCACTGCATCAAACTTGCAGGCAAACAACGGATAGGAACTACTATATGAAGTACTTTGACTATATCGTGTTTGACGTTGATGGGACATTGGCAGATACAGAAGAAAGCGTGCTGTCATCGCTTGGGCAGATTGTCCAAGAAGAGACCGGCAAAACGCTCCCCCGACACGAGCTTGAATTTGCCCTCGGCATACCCGGCAAGAACGCCCTTGAGAAACTTGGGATCTACTCACAGGCAACGCTGGATCGCTGGTGCCAAGTTGCCGCCAGCTTTAAAAGCACCATCAGCGTGTTTCCCGGCTTGCACGAAGTTATCGCAACACTCTCCGACAACGGCTGCAAACTTGGCATCGTCTCCTCACGTGCGCGCGACGAATACGCAGAAGAAATTGCACCCCTTGGCTTCGATAAGCATTTTGAGCACATCATCCTTGTCGAAGACACAACCGAACATAAACCCGCACCCGCTCCCATGCTCGAATATCTCCGACGTGCGGGCGCGAATCCTGGCAACGTCGTCTACGTTGGCGACACCGTCTACGACGAACAATGCGCAACTTCAGCAGGGGTCAGTTTTGCCAGAGCAGCATGGGGATCACACCAAGATATCCCAAACGCCACCTACAACCTCAAAACCCCCAACGACCTACTAACCCTAACAACCAAATAACCCACACGTCCCACCCTTTCAGCCCCAACACCACAAGGGCGATTGAGCAGGACGGTTTGGGCGGGTCCCCGTACTTAGTTTCCAAAATCATTCCGCAGCGCGAAGGCTTCTTATTATTTTCAGACCTAACGCCACAAGGGCGACGACCTCGAGTAGGTCAACTTGGGAGGAATGAGGGCTTAGTTCCCCAATCTTTCCGCAGGGGGCAAAAAGCCTCGCCGCACGAAGTGCGCAGCGAGGCTTTTTGCATGCCCGAGGACGATTGGGGAACTAAGCCCTCATCCCTCCCCGGGATCTATATAGAGTCAGAGTACCCTTGCTGTTACTCTGCCTTGCCCACGGAATTGAGGTTGGTCATGCGAATCTTAACCAGCTCGGTGATCTCACGCATGCCCTCCTTGGCCGGCTTCTTGGGATCGAAGCAGGCGGGGTTCTCGGCCATGTAGGCCATGAAGCCCTTGGTGTAGGCCTGACGCAGCTCGGTAGCGTAGTTAACCTTGCAGATGCCGTTCTTCACGGCCTCGGCAACCTGCTCATCGGGCACACCGGAGGTGCCGTGCAGAACCAGCGGCACGTCGACGGCGTCGCGGATGGCCTTGACCACGGACTGCTCGATGTGCGGATCGCTCGTGTACACACCGTGGCTGGTGCCAACGCCAATTGCGAGGGAAGTGCAGCCGGTACGCTCGACGAACTCCTTGGCCTCGGCAGGATCGGTGTAGGGGCTCTCGCCCTCAACCGCGGGACCGTCGTCCTCCTTGCCGCCAACCTTGCCAAGCTCAGCCTCGACGGGCACGCCCATGGCGCGGCCAGCATCGGCGACGGACTTGGTCAGGGCGATGTTGTCCTCGAAGGACTCGTGCGAACCGTCGATCATGACAGAGGTGTAGCCAGTGCGGAAAGCCTGCATGCAGCGGTCATAGCCGTCGCCGTGATCGAGGTGCAGGGCAACGGGCACGGAAGCGCGCTCGGCAGCAGCCTTGACCATGCCGTAGAAGTAGTCCAGACCAGCGGTCTTGATGGTGCCCGGGGTGGTCTGCATGATGACGGGGGACTTGGTCTCCTCGGCAGCGGCCAGAACAGCCATAACAAACTCGAGGTTCTCGACGTTGAACGCGCCGACGGCGTAGTGGCCGGCCTGAGCGTCCTTGAGCATCTTTTCGGTGGTAACAAGTGCCATGAGCGTTTGCTCCTCTCCCTCGCCCGCATCTGGACATCGGGCGTAGTTGTTCACAAGGCGTTTTACCTTGCGTTTTACTGCGCTCATTGTATGAAATTCAGCGGCTTTGCACGTACGAGATATTGAGCCCATGCAGGTCAATACAGTCGTTTTTGAAAAGTAAACGGAAGGAATTTGAGCCAAGCGGAGATGTTCGATATTGAATTTTGGGCGTTCAGCGTCTTTCTTTTATAGAAAAAGTAAGTAATCGAAAGGCTTTTTCTTACTTAAAAAGAAAATGAACGAAAATAGACTCAACACAATTCCTGCAAATTTCAGACGATGATGGAGTGGATATGGCCCACGCAACAACCCGAGCTTTCGCCGATGAGCGTCGTGCCGCCATCATGGAGATGCTCGAGCATAACGCCTCGGTGCAGGTGGCAGAAATCGCCCAGACCTTTGGCGTATCCTCCGTTACCGCCCGTGCCGACCTAGACGCGCTCGCCGAGTCCGGCAAGCTGCGTCGCACGCATGGCGGCGCCGTGTCGCTCCAGAAGCGGCTGACCGTATCCACCCAGGATCGCCGCATCAACGTCAATGTCGCCGCCAAGCAGGCCATCGCGCAAAGCGCCATTGAACTCGTCGGCAACGGTGACACCCTGCTCGTCGACTCGGGCACCACCGCTCTCGAGTTTGTCCGGCTCCTCGACCAGCGCGATGGCATCACCGTCATCACGGCCGACATTACCATTGCCGATTACATCGACGAGAGCATGCCCTCGGTCGATGTCGTCATGCTGGGCGGAGCACTGCGCAAAGGTCATCGCTATCTGTACGGTCCACTCACTATGCAGGCGCTCCAAATGGTCCACGCCGATCTTGCCGTCATGTGCCCCGGCGCTTTTGTTCCCAGTTGCGGCTTTACGACCGACTTTCCGCAGATGGCCGAGACCAAAACGGCCATGATCGCCGCAGCTCGTCAAGGCGTTGCCCTCATGGACGCCAGTAAGGTCAACGGACGTGGCATGTACCGCTTTGCCGAGCTCGCCGACGTCGACACCATCGTGATGGACAGCGACCCCGATCACGCCGTCGCCACCTCAATCGCCGAGATCGTCGATAACGCCCGCCCAAATCTCCTCATCGCCGGCGCTTAAACAAAAACCACCACAACGGTCTCCTTTGTGGTGGAAACAAAAAACCGCCGCGTAGGTGAAGGAGATTCCCTGCGTGGCGGCTTGGGCGTGCGAAGTATCGCACGCCCCATGGCTGGACGACGGCTACAGAACGCCCTTGATACTGTCTAGGATATTTTCGGCATTCTGCGTGGCGTAATCCTCGGTGGTGATAACGCGAACGTTTTTGGCACCGGCTTCCTCAAAAGCCTCTTTGGCAAAGCCGACCTGCGGCCCCAGCAAAACGGCATCGGCATCACTGATATGATCGGCGGCAATGGAAATCGGCAATGCTTCAATCTCGATCTCGAGACCACGAGCCTCGGCGACGGCCTTAATCTTTGCGACCAGCAGGCTGGTGGTCACACCGGTGTTGCAGCAGACGAGAACCTTTTTCATAAGGAAACCCTGCCTTCCTCTTTAATCTTGTCCACAAGACAAAACGGCTATCAACTTGGAATACGAGCATAGCGACCGAGTCATACGCCTCGCTCGTCAATTCCAAATAACTACAGACTACACTCCACGCCTTTAAAAAAGGGAGCCGGAGGATGGCAGCCGGCTCCCCTTTTGTACCACGCGGAGATCAGAAGATCGCTATTTCTTCTGGACGTACTTGAGGCAGTCGAGCGTAACGGCGACGAGAATGATCAGGCCGGAGAACACAAACTGCAGGTTGGTATCAATACCCAGAATGGTCAGTGCATAGGTAAGAGCGGTGAAGATCAGCACACCAACGGTGACGCCGGAAATCTTGCCGATACCGCCGGTAAAGGAAACACCACCGACGACGCACGCGGCAATAGCGTCCATCTCCCAGCCCTGGCCGTAAGCAGCGGAGCCGGAACCGACCATGCGGATGCACTCGAGCCAAGAGCCGAAGCCATACAGGATGCCCGCGAGGATGAAAGCGCCGATAGAGACGGCGAAGACGTTGATGCCGGAGACGGAAGCAGCCTCGGGGTTGCCGCCAACGGCGAACATGTTCTTACCGAAGGTGGTCTTGTTCCAGATGAACCACACGACCACGATGGCAGCGACGGCCCACAGGATAATCGTCGGGAAGCCGCCGATGCGCGGGGTGACCATGGCGGGAATCAGAGGATTGATTGAGCCGAAGGAAACACCCTTAGTGGCATAGGTGACAAGACCAAAGATGATGAGCATGTTGGCCATCGTCGAGATGAACCAGTGCATCTTAAACTTAGCGGTAAAGAAGCCGGCGATGGCAGAGAACGCGGTGCACAGAACAACGCAGACGACAAGCGCCAGGATAATCTGGGCCACGAGAGGCATGGTCGAGAAGTCGAAGGCAATGCCAAAGACTGTGCCGGTGTTGGGACCGGCGTGCATGATGATGGTAGACGCCACCATGCTCATGCCGACCATACGACCAATCGACAGGTCGGTACCGGTCTGGAGAATCAGGCCGGCAACGCCGAGTGCCAGGAACATACGAGGCGAAGCCTGCTGGAAGATATTCAGCACGTTCTGAGCCGTGAGCAGCTGAGTGCCCTTAACGACCGGCGTAATGGCGCACAGGGCAATGAAAACCAGCGCGATGGCGATATACAGGCCGTTGTTGAGCAGGAACGTACGCGTATTGAACGTGTATTTGTAGTTCTCCCAGCGCTGGGCCATGTTCTCGGCAAAGGTAAACTTGCCAATGCGGAGCAGATCGATCAGGTGATACTGGTAGGCAAAGGCCTCGTGCTCGCGATCCTTGATCTGCTGCAGCTCCTGCTGGTAGGTCACCTTGGCGTCGAACTGCTTGTTCTTGTAGACGTACTTTTCTTCTTTAATCTCGGCCTGGTCGGTGATACCGGCAATACCAGCCTGGTGCTCCTTCTCGAGCTCGGCGAGATGCTTCTGATAGGCAGCCTTGGCGGCCTCGCGCTCGACGGCGCAACTGGCCTTAACGGGTGCGAGGTACTCAGCCTCATAGTGTGCCTTCAGATAGTTCTCGGCGTCGACAATAAGCTTGTCAATCTGGCCCTTGTTCTGGGCCTCGACCTTCTTAGCCTGCTCCATCTGAGCCTTAAAGCCATTGATAGCCTCATCGCGCTCCGCTTTGGTAAGCACGCGATCGCTCTTGGCGGCATCAATGTTACCCTGCAGCTCGACGACACGCGTGGTACCGTCGGCGCGCAGGGCGTCGACCTTCTTCTGAATCTCGTTTACATAGCTGTCGATCGGCTGGAGGAGCTTCGTCTCCTCATCGACCGACAGAATCTTACCGGATACGGTAGGCATGTGTTCCATCCCCTTCGTCTACAGATACTTGGCGCTCAAACGGAGCAGCTCTTCCTGGTTCGTCTCCTTGGTGTTGACGATGCCCGAAAGGTGCCCGTTCGACATGACGCCGATGCGGTTGGTGATGCCGAGAATCTCGGGCATCTCGGAGGAAACCACGATGACCGTAGTGCCCTTCTTAGCCATGTCGATGATGAGCTGGTAAATCTCGTACTTAGCGCCAACATCGATACCACGGGTGGGCTCGTCCATCAGGAACACCTGCGGATAGCGCTCAAGCCACTTACCAAAAATGACCTTTTGCTGGTTGCCGCCAGAGAGGCTTGAAATCAGATCATCGGGGCCCATGCACTTGGTATGCATGGTCTTAATCTCTTTGTTCGTCGCGCGAACCATCTTGTCGTTGGACAGCGCGGGACCGCTCTTGTACTGATCAAGGTTGGCGATGGTGGTGTTAAACGTCAGATCGCCCTTCAGGAACAGGCCGTTTGCCTTGCGCTCCTCGGTAATCAGAGCAAAACCGTGCTCCATAGCGTCGCGCGCCGAGGAGAAGTTCATCAGGCGGTCGCGGAAGTACACACGACCTGCAGCACGGGTGCGAATACCAAAGATCGTCTCGAGAAGCTCGGTACGGCCTGCGCCGACCAGTCCATACAGACCAAAGATTTCGCCCTTACGCACGTCAAAGGTAATGTCCACCAGGTGCGGATCGAACTTCGTGGACAGGTGCTGCACCGAAAGGACGTTGTCGCCGGGAATGTTATCCACGGGCGGGAAACGGTTGTCCAGCGAGCGGCCGACCATGGCGCTCACGAGCTCGTTCATGTTGGTGTCACTCGTGCGCTTGGTCATAACCAGATTACCGTCGCGCAGAACCGAGACGTCGTCGCAGATCTCGAAGATCTCGTCCATTTTGTGCGAGATGTAGATCAGAGCGATGCCCTGCTCCTTGAGCTTACGCATCATCTCGAACAGCTTATCGACCTCTTGCGCCATCAGTGAACTTGTAGGCTCGTCCAAAACGATAACCTTGGCGTTATAGGACATAGCCTTGGCGATCTCGACCATCTGGCGCTGAGATACGCTCATGTTTTTCATGGGCTGGGTCAGGTTGACGGTCATGCCCAAGCGACGGAACAGATCCGAAGCTTCTTTGCGCATGCGCGCCTCGTCGATCACGCCGCCCTTAACCGGATAGCGGCCCAAAAACAAGTTATCGACCACATTGCGCTCGAGGCACTGGTTGAGCTCCTGGTGGACCATGGCGATGCCGTTTTCGAGAGCATCCTTAGGACCGGAGAAACTCACCTCCTTGCCATCGAGGAAAATCGAACCCTCGTCCTTTTGATAAGTGCCGAACAGGCATTTCATCATCGTGGACTTGCCTGCGCCGTTCTCACCCATCAGGCCCATGACGGTGCCACGGCGGACGTCGAGGTCGATGTGGTCGAGCACTCGGTTACGCCCGAACGTCTTGCTCATCCCTCGAATCGACAGGACGATGTCGTCTTGCTTGTCTGACATGTATTCACCCCTCGTTTCCCTCGATGTCCTCCCTGTGCAACCTTATTTGCGCAGCTACGATAGGGAGAACGTCCTGATATGAGACCATTACGAAATGTTTACGTACTCATGGTCTCTGAAAAGCAAGGGGGAGCAGTCTCCTGATCCCCCTTGCCAACATGCCTACATGCTCTCGCGAGCAATCGTTGGCCTACTGGCCAAGAATCGACGTGTAGGAAGCGCCGTTGTCGGTCTTCACCATGTTGATGGCAAAGGCATCAAAGTCAGCCGGGTTGCCAAGCTTGTTGGTAATGGAGGACTCGTTCTGGCCGTCGCCCTGGACAACTTCGAGATCGAGGTTGAGCAGCGGAGCATACTTCTCGAGCAGCGGCTTGTAGGTGGAGCCCAGGAAGTTGTCGGCGGAGTTGTAGATGCTCAGCCAGACCTTCTTCTTGGGGCTGTCCTTCTCGTCGAGCTGGGCCTGAGCCGTCTCGTACAGGGTGTTCGCCGGGTCGGTGAAGTCCTTATAGTTGTCGGCCGTGACCTCGAGGTTCATAGCGTAGAAGGAGCGATCGTCCTTGCTGAACTTGAAGTCATCCTCGGCGATGACGTTGCCGGCATCGTCAGCCTTGCCCACGCCGGTGTTAACGTCGACGCCGTCAAGAGAGTTGCGGAGCAGACGCAGGGTGAGGTAAGCCTGGACAGCGGGGTTCTGGGAAATGGTGCCACCATAGGGGAAGTCGGTGTCGCCCAGGGCGGCAACGGCGTCGGAGTTGGCGTCGTAACCAAAGACGGGGACCTTGTTCTCCTTGGCCCAGTTGGAGTACATGGACATGCCCATGCCGTCGTTGTTGGAGACAACGATATCGATCTGCTCACCGAAAGCGGAAGCCCAGGTGCCGGACAGAGCGTTACCGGCGGTCGGAGCGTCCCAAGTGGCGCCGGCGGAGGTCTTCATCTCCTGGCTGGCGAGCTCACGGATCTTGAACTTCTTGCCGTCGACCTCGATCTCGCCGTCCTTGACCTTGTCGGACTTGCCGTCCGTGTTGGTGCCGACGGGGTCAGAAACAATCTGGCCGTCCTTCTCGACAGCGGTGCCCAGGGCCTTGCGGCAGCCACGGGTACGAGCGATGGAGTCGTTGTGTCCCACGTCACCGATGGCGAGGACGTAACCAATGACGCCGTCACCGTTGCGGTCGATGTCGGCTGCATGAGCCTTGATGTACTCGACGACCATCTGACCCTCGAGCTCGCCGCCCTGCTTGGCGTCGAAGCCGACGTAGTAGGTGTCGTCGTTCCACTTGAGCGTGGTCATATCCAGCTCGCCGGTAGAAGAGTTAGAAGGCTGGCGGTTGTAGAAAACGACCGGCTTCTGAGCGTTGGCGGTACCGCTAGCGGCAGCAGAGCCGCCCTCGCTACCAGAGCCACCGCAGCCCACGAGGGAGCCGGCAGTAGCGACGCTCATCACGCCGAGGCCGCAAGCCTGAAGGAATTGACGACGAGAAAGTGCCATGAGGAATTCCCCTTTCTTAGCGCATCCCTTAATGCGCTTTGACTACCAAAGTGAGCGCCGGGGAAACGTGGATGTTTGCGCTAACATCCTTGCCCCTCGGCGGGCTCCAACTCCCCGCCGCAGCGCAGCAGCAGAGACGAGTCGTTAATGAGTACGTTAACAGCCTGAGGAATAAAGACTGTCCAGAGTTTCATCGAAGACGCCGAACGGTCGATATGAGCACGCGAACGGTATGCCGCTTTTTAAAATAATGCGAGGTAAATGGGGGTGCTTTTAGAAAAGCACTCTGCCATCGCCGCAGGTAACGACAGAGTCAAGCGTTTTATCATCGGCATTTGCCCCTAAACAAAAACCACCACAAAGGTGCCTGTCCCCTTTGTGGTGGTTTGAGCGTTAAAAGTGAACGTATCGCTACTTGGAGAGCTCGTCAGCGAGGGCCTCGATCTGAGCGCGCGAGGCGTCGTTGAGCGAACCCAGGACGGTCACCTTGTTCTGCGTCAGGGTGATGTCCTTCATACCCTCGAGCTCCTTGGTCATAATCTTGGCAGCTGCGGGCGCCCAGGAGCCGCCCTCGACGAGCGCCACCGTACGGTTCTGATAGGCATGTTCGGCGAGCGTGTGGATGAAGGTGCTCATGAACGGGAAGATCTCGCCCTGATAGGTAATGGAAGCGAGTACCAGACGGTCATAGCGGAACGCGTCCTCAACGGCCTCGGCCATGTCGTCGCGAGCCAAGTCAAAGACGGAAACCTTCTGGCCGCGAGCCTCGAGCGCAGATGCAAGCTCCTCAACGGCAGCCTTCAGATGGCCGTAGACGCTCGCGTAGGCAATGGTGATGCCCTCGTCCTCGGGCTGATAGCTCGACCAGGTGTTGTAGGTGTCGAGGTAGTAGCCCAGGTTCTCGGTCAGCACGGGGCCGTGAAGCGGGCAGATGATCTGGATGTCCAGGTCGGCGGCCTTCTTGAGCACGGCCTGCACGAACTTGCCGAACTTGCCAACGATGCCAAAGTAGTAACGGCGCGCCTCGCAGGCCCACCCTTCCGGATCTTCGATGTCGTTAGCGCCAAACTTGCCAAAACCGTCAGCACTAAAGAGCACCTTGTCGGTGACCTCGTAAGAGAACAGTACCTCGGGCCAGTGCACGTTGGGAGCGCCGACAAACGTTAGGCTATGACTGCCCAGATCGAGCACGTCGCCCTCTTTGACGACCATCTTGCGCTCGGGGTAGTCGGTGCCAAAGTAGTTGACCATCATGCGGAAAGCGCCCATACTGGCCACAATCTGCGCCTGGGGATAGCGCTCCATAAAGGCGACGATGCCTGCAGAGTGATCGGGCTCCATGTGATGGACGACCAAGTAGTCGGGCGTACGGCCATCGAGCACGGCCTCGATGTTGCCGAGCCACTCGTCAACAAAACCGCCATCGACCGAATCGGCGACAGCGATCTTCTCGCCCAGGATGACGTAGCTGTTGTATGCCATACCATTCTCGGACACGTCGTACTGGCCCTCGAACAGGTCAATGTCGTGATCGTCGACGCCAACGTAGCGGATATCCTTGGTGATCTCCATCAGGCAAAGCCTCCTTGATAGACAAAAGAACCCGTCTATCATAGCACTCGCCCGCATCCCAACAGCTATCTGCCAGCATCCTTACCGATTGTTATTGATATGCAACGTTGAGCCGTTGAGCTGTGAAAACTATGCGCGCGGCCTTGCTGTGGTATGTCGGACGATAAGCTGGCCGGGAATGCGAATGGCGACGGTTTTGCCCGACGTCCCCGCTTTGGGAACCGCATGCTCGAACACCTCGCGTCCGCGCTGATGTAGATCGAATCGCACGGTCGTGAGCTCGTTGTGCGCGACAAAGTCGTCGAGTGAATCGTCGACGCCCACCACGCTCACGTCCTCGGGCACGCGCAGACCGCTATCACGCAGCGCGGCAATCGCGCCATTTGCCATCTGATCGTTTGCCGCATAGATCGCCGTCATGGTGCGGTCATGCTCGGCCAGGTACCTGCCGGCTTCGTAACCGCTGTTGGCAGACCAGTCGCCCTCGAGCGGTTCAGCCATTTTGATATGCCTGCGCTCGAGAGAATCTCTCCAACCAGCCCGGCGGAACTGTTCGTCGACCGAGAAGGACGGACCGCCGATAAAGCGAATTTGCTCGTGGCCCAGCTCAAACAGATGATCCATAAGCAGTAGAGAGCAGCCATAGTGGTCAGAGTCGACCGTGGTTACCCGCGGGTGAGCATACATGGTGACGATGACCGTGCCAATACCCGGTAGCGGATCGAATGTCTCAAAATCAGGCGCCATACGGCTCATGCCGATAATGATGCCGTCCACGGGCAGCGCGGCCATGCGACGCGTTGCCTCGGCAAGCGAGAACTCCTCGGTCTTGGACATCTCGACCAGCGTGATGGCGCAGCCGCGCTCGCGGGCCGCGCTGGCAATGCCGTCGATCATCGTAAGGTTACCAAACTTGGTGACATCGTTGATGCAAAGACCGACCGAATGGTAACGGCCGTCACGCAGCGAACGGCCGGCATAGCTCGGACGGAAACCGAGCTCCTGCATGGCTGCCTGCACGCGCTGACGCGTCTGCTCGTTCACGTTGGGCAATCCGTTGGCAACGCGCGAAACCGTCTGCTGCGAAACACCGGCAGCGCGGGCAACGTCGGCCATGGAAACCGGACGCGAACCCGTGTCGTTGGAAGGGCGCCTTGCCATAAAGATCACCTTCGCTCCTGTAGGAAGCCTAAATACCCCATGCGAAATTGCAGATCACACAGGAGGCTTTGTTGTCTATCGATAATGTTAACGTACTCTACTATACCTATCAGCAGTTATGCAGCGCCCTCAACACCACCTGAATACCGTTCACGGCTTATTTTCGACCGATTGCAGGAAAGCGAAGAAGTCAGTGGTTCCAGGCTATGAGTACGTTAACATATGACGCAAACACACCGATACCATGACGGCCTGCGCTCCGGGCGCTCAGGCCATGGCGTCGTATTCGAAAGGACGCTCATGATTACCACAACTCCGTTCGGCACCGCCCCCAGCGGCTCGCCGGTTACGGTCTATAGCCTTGTTTGCGCAGGTGCCCGCGTGCGCGTCATGGACTATGGCGCGACCATTCTTGGCATCGAGGTTCCCGATGCCTCAGGCGATGTTGCCGACATCGCGCTCGGCTTCGATGCCCTCGATAGCTACTTCGACAATCCGGCGTGCTACGGCGGAACTATTGGCCCTTCGGCCAACCGAACGGATAAAGGCCAAATCGAGATTGCCGGCACGGTCTATCAGATGGCACGCAACGATGGTCCTGACAAAGCCAATAATCTGCACACCGACCTTGAGCATGGCCTTCATAAGCGCGTGTGGAACGCCACAGTCGACGAGATTACCAACACGGTGAGTTTTACATGCAAGTTGGCCGACGGCGAACTGGGCCTCCCGGGCAACCGCACCTTTACCGTTGCCTATGTCCTGCAGGCGGGGCCAACGGGTGCCGCAGAGCTCACCTGCACGCAAAGCTGCGTTACCGATGCCGACACCTTCGTCAACATGACCAACCACACGTACTTCAACCTTGCGGGGCACGATGCCGGCACGGTTCTGGACCAGGTCGTGACTATCGACGCCGAGGCTTTCCTCCCCCAGCGCCAGGACAACGTCTCTTTTGGCGAGGTTCGCCCCGTGGCCGGCACGCCATTCGATTTCCGCGCACCCAAGGCGCTCGGCCGTGACATCGATGCGAACGACGAGCAGCTCAAGATTGCACGGGGCTTTGACCATTGTTTCTGCCTGGATGGCTTCACCCCCGACGCCGACCCGCGCCACGCACTGCACTTGCAAGATCCAAACTCGCGCCGCACGCTCGACATCTTCGTAACCGCACCGGGCGCACATCTGTATACCGGCAACTGGCTCAGCGATATCGACGCCAAAGACGGCTGCAGCTACGGTCCTCGCGACGGCGTCGCATTTGAGCCCGAGTTTTGGCCTGACAACAACCATCACACAGATTGGGCGCATCCCGTCTGCACACCTGACCACCCGTTTAGCTCGACGATCGTCTACCGATTCTCGACCGTTTGTTAACCCACCCTCGTCGAGGTGCGAGGGAGCAGCGTTATGACTCCCGCTTACTCCCTTGCACCTTGATATGTTTACGTACTCATAAGCAAAGCCCGATAACTCGGGATAACCAAGAAAGGAAGACACCATGACCGCCCCCGACGATAAAATGCTCGCCACGCTCACCAAGCTGTTTGAGGAGGAGTTTGGCCCCATCGGCGACCGCCAGGTGCTCTACGTGCACGCGCCCGGCCGTTCCGAGATCAGCGGCAACCACACCGACCACGAGGGTGGCCACGTTATCGCCGGCTCGCTCGATGTCGCCGTTGACGGCATCGCCGTGGCAACCGACTCCAACAAGATTCGCGTCGCCGACGAGGGCTATCCTACGTTTGAGATCACGCTCGACACGCTGGATATTCAAGAGTCCGAGAAAGGCACGTCCGCAAGCCTCGTGCGTGGTATGGCCCACGAGGTTGCAGCGCTTGGTGTTGAGCCCCAAGGCTTCGACTTCGCCTTCACCTGCTCCGTTCCCTCGGGCGGCGGCCTTTCCAGCTCCGCTGCCGTCGAGGCCGCATACGGTCGTGCCATGGAAACCCTCTGGGGCGCGCCCGCCATTGAGCCCGTCGCGCTTGCGCAGATGAGCCAGCGCACCGAGAACAACTACTACGGCAAGCCCTGCGGTCTGATGGACCAAGCCGCCGTGTGCCTGGGCGGCCTTGCCTACATGAACTTTGAGGATCAGGCTCAGCCTAAGACCCAGAAGCTCGAGCTCAACTTTGAGGATCACGGCTATGCGCTCGTGCTCGTTAAGGTCGGTGCCGACCACGTAGCCGCCACTGACGACTACGCCGCCGTTCCGCGCGAGATGCAGGACGTCGCCGCCGAGTTTGGCAAGGCGCGCCTGTGCGAGGTCGACGTCGCCGACTTTGACGCCAAGCTCCCCGAGCTGCGCGCCAAGCTGGGCGACCGCGCCTGCCTGCGCGCCGTTCACTACTGGTACGAGAACGGCCTGGTCGACAAGCGCTGGGCAGCTCTGAACGCCGGCGACATTGACCAGTTCCTGGTCCTGACGCGCGAATCCGGCGCCAGCTCCGCCATGTACCTGCAGAATGTTGTTGCCAAGCTGGGTTCCGAGCAGCCTTCCATGTATGCCCTGGCACTGGCCGAGCACGTGCTCGATGGCCGCGGCGCCGTCCGCATCCACGGCGGTGGCTTTGGCGGCACCATCCAGGCCTTCGTGCCGCTCGATCTGGTCGATACCTTCATTGCCAAGATGAACGGCTGGCTGGGCGAGGGCTCTGCCCGCCACTACGCGATTTCTGACAAGGGGGCTTACGCGGCATGGCTGTAATGACCGACGTGCGCGAGGCTGCACAGGGCCTCATCGAATATGCCATCCACCGATCGATGATCGGACAGGACGACCGTATCTGGGCATACAACACCATTTTGGAGTGCATCGGCGCCACGGGCCCCGCACTCGACATGGCTTGGGCGCTCAAGACCGAGAAGATTTCGCTTTTGCACCCCGACACCCTTCCCGACTTTGACCTGGAGGGCACGCTTGCCGCGCTTTCCGAGGCTGCCGTTGCCAACGGCGCCGCCGAGGACACAGCGTCGGGCCGCGACCGCATCGCCATGCGCATCATGGGCGTGCTCATGCCGAGGCCTTCAGTTGTAAACGAGGAATTCAATGGGCGTATGGGCGTCAACGAGCCCCGTGCCGCGACCGACTGGTTCTACGGCCTGTGCTGCGACGCCGGCTACGTGCGCCGTGCCGCCATCGCGCGCAACATCAAATGGCGCACCCCCACCAACTGGGGCGATCTGGAGATCACCATCAACCTGTCCAAGCCTGAGAAGGACCCGCGCGATATCGCCGCGGCCGGTGCCGCCAAGAACACGGGCGAGAAGTATCCCGCCTGCCAGCTCTGCATCGAAAACGAGGGCTATCCCGGACGCTCCGCCGCAGCCGACGGCGGCGCTCACCCCGCCCGCCAGAATCTGCGTGTTATCCCCATCCAGCTCGACGGCGAGCGCTGGGGCTTCCAGTACAGCCCGTACGCGTACTTTAACGAGCACTGCATTGCCATGAGCTCCGAGCATCGTCCGATGCACGTCGACCGCAAGGGCCTGACCTGCCTGCTCGATTTTGTGGACCTGTTCCCGCATTACTTCATCGGCTCTAACGCCGACCTGCCTATCGTGGGCGGCTCGATTCTGTCGCACGATCACTTCCAGGGCGGCGCGCACGAGTTCCCCATGATGCACGCAGCCGAGGTCTCGCAGTTTAGCGTGCCCGGTTTTGACGAGGTCAGCGGTACCGTGCTGCAGTGGCCGCTCTCGGTGCTGCGCCTGCGCTCGCACGACCGCGGCGCGCTGCTCGATGCCGCCGAGAAGATTATCCTCGCCTGGCGCGAGTGGACCGATGAGTCGGTTGGCGTCATCGCGCACACAGCCGATGGCGTGGCGCACAACACCGTGACGCCCGTCATTCGCCGCGTAGACTCCCGCGGCAACGCCGGCGGCGAAATCTACGAGGCCTACCTGGCGCTTCGCTGCAATATCACGACCGACGAGCACCCGCTGGGCGTATTCCACCCGCATGCCGAGTATCACCACATTAAGAAGGAGAACATCGGTCTGATCGAGGTTATGGGTCTGGCCATTTTGCCGCCGCGCTTGGTTCCCGAGCTCGGCGCTGTCCGCGAGCACCTGCTGGCGGCCAAGGCCGATGCCAGCTACGATCTCGCCGGTGCGCTCGAGAGCGATGATCTTTGCCGCAGCCACGCTGCATGGGCCGAGGACGTTTTTGCCCGCCGCGCCGACGAGCTTACGGCTGACAACGCCATCGATATCCTGCACGAGGAGGTCGGCGTGGTGTTTGGCCACGTACTCGACAACGCCGGCGTCTTTAAGTGGGACGAAGCCGGCCGCGCCGCCCAGCAGCGCTTTATCGACTCGCTGTAGCATACGAGTTCGAGCCTCATCAGCGACCACGACACAACCGCCCACACGACAACGGCGCCCGCCGGCAACATCGCCGACGGGCGCCGTTTTATTGGCTAGTCATTGGGGACGTTCTTAAACGACTAGTCAAACAAGAACGTCCCCAATGACTACTTGCGACCAAGACATCGGCGTTGCCTTGGCATTGTCAGCGAAAACGCCCCTAAGCGAGCAAGGTGACGTGAAAGAGGAGGGCATTGACCTTCTGGTCATGCCCGACGATTGAACGTCAGATTGCCGCTTAGG
>JAIIUG010000225.1:0-1082 GCA_022739635.1 Collinsella sp.
GACGGCCTTGACGGCCTTGGTCTCTTCTTCGGCCAGGGTCTCGGCCTCCTGCTTGCACAGGACGTTGTCGTAGGCCTTGCAGAACGGGTAGTAGATCAAGAAGTCAACGACCAGCAGGACGACAACCAGGACCAGAGAGATCGGCTGGAAGTTGGTGTCGATGAAGGTGCCGATCGGTCCGGGGAGTGCCCACGGCATGGCATAGATAAAGCCGTTCATGCCCAAAAAGTCGATGAAGAACTTACCAATGAGGACGTTGGCCACGGGGGCAAACAGGAACGGGATCAGGAAGTACGGGTTGAGGATGATGGGCGCGGCGAACAGCAGCGGCTCGTTGACGGCGAACATCACGGGTACGACAGAGGCTTTGCCGACGGCCTTGAGCTGCTTGGAGCGCATAAAGAGCAGGAAGATGATCGGGACAATGAACGTGGCGCCGGTGCCGCCGAGCTCGCCGATGTAGTTACCGAAGTTCTCGGTCAGGGCAAGGGCGGGGTGACCGCCGGCCTGCAGCGTGGCGAGGTTGGTGGTGATGTTGCCAAACAGTGCGGCGTTGAGGGCAGGCTTAACGACCGAGGGGCCGTGGATGCCCATGAACCAGAACAGCGGAATCATGAACCAGATGAGGGCGAGACCGGCGTAGGAATCGGCGGCGGCGAACAGCGGGCTTACCAGCGTGGAGATGACGTTGGCAAACGGGACGGCCAAGCAGGTGCGGCAGATAACGTCGATGATGGCGACAAACAGGATGGAGAAGCTGAAGGCGAAGATGTCGCGGAAGTTCTGGGCGATGGCGCCGGGGACTTCTTTGGGCAGCTTGATGGTGATGTCGCGCTTAATGCAGAAGGCATAGATGTTGACCGTGGCAAATGCGGCGACAAAGGAGCTCAGCAGGCCCTTGGTGCCCATGTTGTCGGTAAAGAACACCGAGACATCGGCGCCGTCGATCTTGGCACTCGTCTGGGTAACGGCCAAGATGAGCATAGCGCACATGGCGGCGACCATGGTGCTCGTGGCGTTGATGGCCTTGCCGGCAGGCATACGGCGGTTCTTGGAGCCGGTCAGCGCGCTTGCGGTGGTGC
>JAIIUG010000226.1:0-1075 GCA_022739635.1 Collinsella sp.
CCGACGGCGATGAGCGTCTGCTCGGCATCGGGGTCGGTCGAGATGTTGCGCTCGGGGATGGTCACGCCGTTGTCTGCCAGGAAGCGCTTCACCTTAATGCAATACGGGCAGCCGGTCATAACGTACAGCACGAGTTCGTGATGAGTAGCCATAGGTCTCCGATCAGTTGGGGTTTTGATTGAGATACCCAAAGCCGTTGCAGTCTAAGCACGAGTCAGCGACGACTCGATTGCCTGAACCAGAAACGCCGTGGCTCCGGTGCCGCATGGCTTGTCGTAGTAGTCTACGAAGCGCTGGTCGGCGAGGTAGCCGTGGGCGAGTCCCAGATATGCCTCGTCTTGGGGCTCGCTGCCCCAGTTGAGAGCAATCCAGCGGCGATGCATCGCGACGAGCTTGCGAGCCTCGCTGCCTTCCGGTTCGCCATCGCCCATGGCAATCGAGAGCTGGCCCAAAATGGCGCGCTTAAGCTCCTTCGTGTCGTTCCACGTCTGAGGGTCCATGTCCAGCAGCGCTTCGTTTGCCGCGTCGATGGCTTCATCACCATAACGCGCCCGGGCCTCGGCTCCGTAGCGCTCCTCGTTTTCCTGGACGGTGCGCCAGCGCTCCAGTTGCGGCAGGACGGCGCCCATGAGCGAGACGGCTTCGTCGGGCGACATGCCGGTGTTTTGTGCCAGGCGCGGGGCACAATCCTCGATCATTGCCTCCATGGTGGTCTCGTAGGTGTACTTGCCGTGGTCGTAGCACCATTTGCAGTAATGATCGGTCGTGGCGCCCGTAGCGTCGGTGCCGCAGTCATCGGGCGTGAGCAGCATGCCGCAGCTCTCGCAGTAGTGTTCGGGCATTTCGAGCAGGTGAGACAGTGGCTCTCCGGTTACGGCGGCAATGAGCTTCATCATATCGATGCCCGGCGTGACCTCGCCGCGCTC
The DNA here is from genome assembly GCA_022739635.1 of Collinsella sp. Taxonomy (GTDB): domain Bacteria; phylum Actinomycetota; class Coriobacteriia; order Coriobacteriales; family Coriobacteriaceae; genus Collinsella. Next base: position 927 of record JAIIUG010000226.1, read on the forward strand.
CCAGCGGCTGACGGCTTGGCGCGTTACATAGAGCTTGGCGGCGAGCTGCTCTTGGGTGAGATTGTTGGCGCGACGGACGGCGATGAGTTTTTCTGCAAAGGCCATGACGGCTCCTTTCTGCCGGTTGATGGCTTAAGCATACGCGGCGG
>JAIIUG010000063.1:0-11957 GCA_022739635.1 Collinsella sp.
CCCTTGCAGCCGTGCACGAGGTCGATGGTGCCGCGATAGACCTTCTTTGACGTGCCGGTCAGTACGCCGTTGGCGTCGATCTCGCACTCGGTCTTGCGACCACGGTGGCGCAGCTCGTAGTTAAAGTCGCGCACCTGCTCGCGGGCGCCCAGGTAATCGGTGTCGATCGTCACCTTGGCAGTGTCGCCCAGCAGGTCGCCGGCAAGGCCGGTGGCGCTGGCACCGGCACCCAGTACGGTGTGCTGCACGTTGACGCGCGCGCCCTCGTCCAGGAACAGACCGGTGTCGTCGAGCGCGATCCAGCTGTCATCGAGCGTCTGCGTGCAGGTCACGTTGACGGTGGCGTACTCGTGGGCGCACACGCGCAGCACGGAGCCCACGACGCCCTCGCCGGCTACGGGGGAGTCCAGGGCGATCTGCAGGTTGAGCGTTGCCTGCGGACGAGCGACGACATCGATAGCGGCGATGGCCGCCGCCGCGTCGACACCGCTAACGCGCACGGTAACCGTGGCGTGCTTGTACGCGGGCACGTCGATGACGATGCGCTTGGTAGCGTGGTCGGTCAAGTAGGCGTAGGTGGCCTCGCCCATGCCGGTCTCGAATGCCTCGGCGGGGGAGAGTTCCTCCTCGAGCTTGATGGCGCCGGCCTGGTAGACGGAGGTAGCGGGCACGTCGAGCTCGGTTTCGGGCGTGATGCGGGCGCGATCGGCGGCATCACCGGGGGCGGAGGCGCGGCGCTCGGGGAAGCGTTCGGCCATGGCTTCCATGGCGGCGTCGAAGGCGTCGGCCGAGCCGGCAAACTGCTCGTCCAGGCCCTCGACCTCAACGGCCTCGGCGGGGGCGGTGGCAAGCTCGTCGGAAAGCTCGAGCTTGGTCTGGTTCATCTTGAGCCAACCCCAAGTCCCCGCGGGCATAGCGTTTACGTGCTCAAGCGTGGTGGCGGCGGTGTTCGTGGTCTGTTTCATTATCCGATCGCTCCTTCCATCTCGAGCTTGATCAGGTTGTTCATCTCGACGGCGTACTCAAGCGGCAGCTCCTTGGAGACCGGGTTGGCAAAGCCGTTGACGATCATGGTGCGGGCCTCTTCCTCCGAGATGCCGCGGCTCATCAGGTAGAACACCTTGTCGTCGCCGATCCGGCCGATGGTGGCCTCGTGGCCGATGTCGACATTCTTGGCGCGGATGTCCATGGCGGGGATGGTATCGGAGCGGCTCTGGTCGTCGAGCATCAGCGACTGGCAGCTCACGGTTGCCTTGGAGCCCTCGGCCTTGGGCGTGGCCACGATGGAGCTGCGGAAGGTCTGGATGCCGCCGCTCTTGGAGATGCCCTTGGTCTCGACGGTTGCCGAGGTCTCGGGCGCGTTGAGCACGACTTTGCAGCCGGTGTCGAGGTTCTGGCCGGCACCGGCAAAGGTGATGCCGGTAAAGCTCGAGCGGGCGCGGCGGCCGTTGAGCACGCTCATGGGGTAGAGATAGCCCACGTGGCTGCCGAAGGAGCCACTGATCCACTCGATGTCGCCGTCCTCGTCCACGCGCGCACGCTTGGTGTTGAGGTTGTACATGTTTTTGGACCAGTTCTCGATGGTCGAGTAGCGCAGGTGAGCGCGCTTGCCCACAAAGAGTTCGACGGCGCCGGCGTGGAGGTTTGCCACGTTGTACTTGGGCGCGGAGCAACCCTCGATAAAGTGCAGGTCGGCGTCGTCCTCGACGATGATGAGCGTGTGCTCAAACTGGCCGGCGCCCTTGGCGTTAAGGCGGAAGTAGCTCTGCAGAGGGAAGTCGAGCTTGGTGCCCTTGGGCACGTAGACAAACGAGCCGCCCGACCACACGGCGCCGTGCAGGGCCGCAAACTTGTGGTCGGTGGGCGGGATGAGCGTCATGAACTTCTCGTGGATGAGCGGCTCCCACTGCGGGTCGTGCAGGGCCTCCTCAATGCCGGAGTAGACGATACCCATCTTGGACGCGGTGTCCTGCATGTTGTGGTAGACCAGCTCGGAGTCGTACTGCGCGCCGACGCCTGCCAGGTAGCTGCGCTCGGCCTCGGGAATGCCCAGGCGCTCAAAGGTGTTCTTGATGTCGTCGGGCACCGACTCCCAGTCGTGCTTTTGGTCGGTGTTGGGCTTGACGTAGGTGACGATGTTGTCCATGTCCAGGCCCTCAATGGAGGGGCCCCACGTCGGGTCGGGGAAGCGGTTGAAGATCTCGAGGGACTTGAGGCGCAGGTCGAGCATCCACTGCGGCTCGTCCTTCTTGGCACTGATCTCGCGCACGATGTCGGGCGTGATGCCGGCGTCGAGGCGCTCGAAACCCTCCTCGCCATAGGTGAAGTCGTAGAGGCTGCGGTCGATGTCCGCGACCTCGGTGCGGTTCTTGGTCATTGCGCCGCCCCTTTACGCCTGCTGATCGGCAGCGGCGGCCTCGGCCTGGGCGCGCTGCTCGGCGGCCTCGCGCTCGAAGGTCTCAAAGCCGTTCTTGTCGATCCAGGGGATCAGCGAGGCGTCGTCCTCGCGCACGATGTGGCCCTTGACCATAACGTGGACGCGGTCGACATCCAGGTGCTCCAGGATGCGCGTGTTGTGCGTGATGATGAGCATGGAGCCGTCGCAGCTCTTGCGGTAGGCGTCCATGCCGTGGCTGACGGTGGAAAGCGCGTCGACGTCCAGACCCGAGTCGGTCTCGTCCAGAATGGCGAGCTTGGGCTGCAGCAGTAGAAGCTGGAGCATCTCGACCTTCTTCTTCTCGCCGCCCGAGAAGCCCACGCCCAGCTCGCGGTTGAGGTAGGCGGTATCCATGTTGAGCTCGGCCGCAAGCTCCTTCACGCGGCGGCGGAACTCCTTGCCCTTCATTTCCAGGCCGGGGCGGCCGGCGATGCTGGCGCGCAAAAAGCTCGACAGCGGCACGCCGGGGATCTCGACCGGGGCCTGGAAGCTCAGGAACAGGCCGGCGCGCGAACGCTTGTCGGTGGTGAGCTCGGTGATGTCCTGGCCGTCAAAGACGATGCGGCCGTCGTTGACGGTGTAGACGGGGTCGCCCATGACCAGGTGGCCGAGGGTGGACTTGCCGGCGCCGTTGGGTCCCATCAGCACATGGGTCTCGCCGGCGGCGACGTTGAGGTTGACGTTGTGGAGGATGGTCTTCTCGTCCACGGAGGCGGTCAGACCTTCGATGGAAAGCAGCGGATTTGCGCTCATGCTGTCCCTCTCTGTATATGGTGTACTCATAGGTGTACTAAACCCTAGGAATCTTCTCGGAATAAAGTTACTATGGGTTCGGCGTTAGTCAAGGGAAAACCCGACTAATCCACTCGACTTTTCAGATGTGGGACAAAATCAACAGTAGTGTTTGTCCCACAGACTTTAAGATTTGGGACAAATACTTCTGATTATTTTGCCCCATGCGCGATGGGAGGGTAGGTATGCTCATTTCTTCTAAGGGCCGCTATGCCCTCCGGTTGATGATCTATATCGCGGCGCTCGGTGACGCCGAGGGCAAGATCGCCTTGCGCGAGGTGGCCGACCGCGAACATATCTCGCAAAAGTACTTGGAACAGCTGGTTCGTCCGCTTATGAAGGCGGGCCTGCTTAAGAGCGTGCGCGGCAAGGGCGGTGGCTACATGATGGCCAAGGACCCGGCCGAGGTGCGTGTTGGTGACATCCTGCGCGCTGTCGAGGGCAGCACGGCACCCGTGGCGTGCGACGGCATCGATAACAGCTGCACCCGCAGCGATCTGTGCTCGACCGTCAAGTTCTGGCGCGGTCTGGACGACGTGATCGAAAAGTACGTCGACGGCGTGACGTTGGCCGACCTAGCAGCCGTCCCCGAGATCAATTTCGATATTAAGCTGTAGGGCCGCAAATGACATCTCTCGATAAGGTGTACAAGCAAATCGAAGTTTTTGCTCGGGAATGTGACGCCGAGAGGGTTGTGCTGTTTGGTTCTCGTGCCCGCGGTGACAACTTGCCTAAGAGCGATATTGATATTGCTGTAGCAGGTTGCCGGGATTTCGACCGTTTCTCATATCTGATAGAGGAGCGTCTTGATACTCTTTTAGATATAGACGTCGTCAATCTGGATGAGTCCTTATCGCAGCAATTGCTCGATGAAATTGCCAGGGATGGTGTGATTCTGTATGAAAAAATATGAGAACTTTGCCAACGCCTTGGCGAATCTTGAGGATGCACCCAATCAGGATCTTAGCAATGATTTTGTTCAGAGTGGATTGATTAATAAGTTCAACCTTCAGTTTGAACTGAGCTGGAAGCTCCTTAAACGTCTGCTCGAGTATGAGGGCGCCACGCTTGCCGCGTCGGGGTCTCCTCGTGCCATCTTGAAGGAAGCCTACCGATTCTACGACTTTATTGATGAGGCGGCATGGCTAGATATGCTCAGAGACCGCAATACGAACGTCCATATCTATGACAACAAGCTCGCTCAAGATTTGATTCAGCGTATCTTGAACGTCTATATCCCCGCTTTCTGTCAGTTGAGAGACGGGCTGATGGGACGCTACGGCGATCTTCTTCTGGTGCCCGACGACCAGTTTGTTTAATTCCTTTAGATTTCGCGGAGGGTTGTTGCCGTTTACCGATGGGTTGTTGTGCAACAAACGGGGAGCTGTAATACTGAATTCATCTTTGCAAACTGCACTTTAACCACACCAATGCAGGGAGGATGTATGCAACCCAAGCATTCCGCGATTGTTGCGGGCCTGACGTTGGCGCTTTCGTTTGGCGCCGTTGCCGCACCCGCAACCGCTATAGCCGAGGAGCCCACGCCGGGCGTTGCCTCGGATGCCACCGATATCGATAAGGGCCTCTACACCCAGCAGTCTCTCTCGGGCGTGCTGAGGTCGGTTCAGGGCGTTTCGTTTGTCAATGTGACCGACGAGATGAAGTACTTTACCAAGTACGAGAGCCACGGCAACTATAACCAGGGCTTTTCGTATGGCGACGGATACAACGCGCTGGGTTATTACCAGTTCGACCGTCGATGGTCGCTTATTCCGTTTATGAAGCAGGTCTATAACTACGACTCTGCTAAGTACGGCATGCTTAAGGACGCGATTGACCGCGGCAGCGAGATTTCCAACGGGAGCAACCCCATGTATGCGAACGGGCAGCTCACCGAGCTGGGCCGCATCGCGCAGGATGCCTTCCTGGGTGCTTACAACACCGATCCGGCTGAGTTCTCGGCACTGCAGGATGCCTATGCGTACAACTCTTATTATGCGGTGACCGAGTCATGGCTCAAGAACGCTCTGGGCATTGATATTTCCGGTCGTGCCGATTGCGTCAAGGGCATGGTGTGGAGCATCACCAATATGTGCGGCACGGGTGGCTGCCAAGACTTTTTCCGTTGGGCGAATCTTTCCAACGATATGACCGACCGCGAGTTCGTGACCGCGCTTTCGAACAGCGTGGTTGATAACGTGGCGCGCAAGTATTCGAGTCAGCCTCAGTACCATGAGGGATGGAAGAATCGCTATAAGAACGAGCTTAAGGATTGCCTGGTCTACATTGCCGAGGACGAGGCTGCCGCGGCAACGCCTGTGGAGCCCGCTCCTGAGCCTGAGCCGGAGCCTGAGCCCACGCCGGCGCCTCGCCCGAACAAGGTCCCCGCTGTGCCTGCTGGGCCAACGGTGGAAACCGATAGCGATGCGGACAATGGCGGCGAGACGGGTGCGCCTTCGACTGGTGTTGGCAACAATAATGGTGCCGGTAATGGCGGGACTGCTTCGGGCGGCACGGAGTCTGCTGGCGGTGCTGGTGATTCGGGCTCTGATTCAACCGGCGGTTCTGTCTCTGGATCGACCGGTGGTTCCGTTTCTGGCTCGACCGATAGCGGCTCCTCTAATGGCTCCACCAATGTTGGCAAGCAGCTTGGCGCCTTGATTGGGTCTTCGATGACGGCTGGCAACAACATCGGCTCGTCTTCTGATGAGAACACTTCTGGCGAGGCTCCCGAGTCCAGGACTGATGGCGATGCCGATGCTTCGACCAATTCAGGCGCGAGACAGTCCGATGCCGATGCTCAGAAGGGTGACGACAAGAACGTCACCTCGACCACCACGACGACTACGACCATCACGACGACCAAGGCCTCGGGTGGCAATATGCCCAAGACGGGCGACCTCATCGTGATGGCGAGCCTTGCGAGCGCAAGCCTGGCCACGCTGGGTGCCACGTCTATTGTGAGCGGTAAGCATAAACTCGATCAGCAGAACAAGGCTGCTGGTGAGGACGGTTCCGAGGAGTAGCTTCTCGGTTGCCGAATAACTAAAGAGTAAGGACGGGGTCCGGTGCGAATGCATTGGGCCCCGTTTTGTTGTGCAACGATTTGTTATGCCCCATCGGGGTTCTTGTTGCTACCGTTGCCCGAAACGTCTGTATGACGGCGTCATTGCGGTTGAGTTGCTCGATACAATGGGCATCGTGCTGCGTTTGAGGGAGAAGTTACGGTGTCTGAACAGGCGATTTATGGTGATACTGCCTACTGCGGCGTAGAGTTGATCAACCGCTCGGGTAACGGGGCGCTGCCAGTCGGCGAACATGACTTTGCCGAGGCCATGGATCGATGCGTGCTAGTCGACAAGACGATGTTTATTGCCGATGTCTTGGATGCTGATGCTTCCGTTGTGGCGTGTTGCCGGTCTGAAGGCTTTGGCAAGAGCATGAACCTCTCGATGCTTAGGGCTTTTCTGGAGCGACCTACGGTCGGACAGGTCGATCGGGGCCTGTTTGCTGGTTCCCAGATTTGGGATGCGGACGGCGGGCGCTATCGGGATAAGTTTGCCCGCTACCCTGTGATATCGCTGGACTTTTCTGACGCTGCGAGGCGTGGCGCCGCTGTTGCCAGCGTCGTGCGTGATGCTCTTTCCCGCGAATGCGCTCGCTTGTTGGCACTTTTGGAGGCTCCGGATTTGTCCCGAGACAAGGTGCGCCACATCGAGCGCGTTGCGCGTGGCGTGGCGAGCGAGGACGAGGTTGACTCGGTGCTTGGTGTGCTCATTGAGCTGCTGGAGATTGCCTGCGATGAGCAGGTTGTATTGCTCGTTGATGGGTACGACGCGGCGTGGTTGGGCCGTGCGGGCGCGAGGGACGCTTCCGGCGCCGATCCGGTGGAGCTGCTCAATTGTGTACTGTTTGATGCCATTGCCGCTGCGGGGGATTCGTTGCGGCTGACGTGTCTTATGGGGGAGTATTCCGGTCCTGCCGAGTTGGCGCTTTCTTCGCGAAACTGCTCGTATTGTCTTTCGACGCCCCTTTCGACGTGGTGCGACCGGTGGTTTGGTTTTTCGGATGCTGAGGTCAAGGCTCTGCTGAATCGTGCTGGACGCGAGGAATACCTGGATGATGCGCGTGAATGGCTCGAGGGGTATCGGTTTGGCGGGTTTTATTGCTCGAGTCCGACGCGTGTGATTGGTTTTCTGGACCGAGGCTGCACGCCGCCGGTGCGGGCTGACCTGTATGGATGCGCTGATAGCCTGAGCAGGGCGGTTGGTGATTGGAATCTCGATCGGCTTGCGACCTTGTTCGATTTGCTCGAGGCTCATGGAAGTGTTGAAGTTCCGCTTCGGATAGGTGCCGTCGGGTCGGATGCCTCGACTGACGATGATCAGTGGACCGCGTTATTCCTGTCCGGCTTCCTAACGACGGATATGGTTGAGGAGCCGGGAAACAGCGCTCGCTCCCGTGCTCTGCGCCTGCCCAATGGTGAACTTCGCCAGGCTGTGCGTCTCGTGATTATTGAATGGTTTGAGTGCGCCGCCGAGGATGTACGGGACGTCGATGCGTTTCGTGACGGGTTGTGTCGCGGTGAGGAAGACACGGTGAGGCAGACGCTGCGTCGAATTCTAGGTGACGCGGGAGTCGGCGCGGCCGAGATGAATTCACCGTTGCCATACCACCTGCTGTTGCAAGGGCTCTGCTTTGGTATGCCGGGGTATGCCAATCCGTCATCCAATCGAAAGCGCGGGGCGGATCGCTGGGATATCCAGGTGTTTCCTACGGGAAGGATGCTCGATGTGGCCGATACCCTCAGCATGCTCGACGAACGTCCGCTTGTCACTATGAACATGATGTATGATCCCGACGTGGATGTCCTGGGTCTGGAGCTGTTGGCGGTTCAGGCGCTGCTCGACATCGAACGTGACGGCATCGATGAGATTCGCGTGCCGCGACCAGGTATCGGCCGCGTGCGCTGGGGCTTTGGCTTTGACGGGCAGCACGTGTCCGTAGTGTGCCAGCGGCTTTAAGCAGCGGGGTGTTTTCGGCTTCTGTTACTCCGCGTTCTCCAGGGGCGGCATGGGCTTCCAGTCGGGATCCTTTATGATCTTGCGGGCGTCCTTCATGCCGCGGCGCAGCGCCGGAATGCCGGTCTTAAAGCACTTGTCGACCGCAGCCAAGCGGATGAGCTCTTTGCAGAAGGTCGCGGCGTTGCCCAAGCGGAACAGCACGGGATGATAGTCGCCGTAGATCTGCATGTAGCGGGCCAAAAAGCCGCGGTTGCGCATGATGTAGTAGCGATTGGTGTCGCTCGTGGAGTTGAGCTGGCGTTTGCCGGCGATATCCCAGTTAGAGACGGCGCGGGCGCGCTTGAGCACCACGTCGGCAACCACGGCGGCGGGGAAATGCTGGCTGGCGACATAGCCGTAGCAGGCATCGTCGCCGTAGATGAAGAAACGCGCATCGGGCAGGCCGATCTTGTCGACAACGTGACGCGAGAACAGGCCGCCCTCAAAGCACAGCTGGTTCATGGGACGGTAGCCCTCGGGGCCCAAGTCCCACTTGGCGATAGGGTTGGGGATACCAAGCGAAAGGATGAGCTGGTACTGCCAAAAGAACGCGCCGCCATCAAAGTCCAGGCGCGAACCCTGGATGACGTCGTAGCGGTCGGTCCACTTGGCCAGGCGCTCAATACCCTCAGGGATGACGAGCACGTCGTCGTCCATGACCCAAAACCACTGGGCGCCCAGGTCATAGGCACATTTGGTGCCAGCGGAAAAGCCGCCCGCGCCGCCGCCGTTTTCGAGCTGCGGGGCGTAGATGACGCGGTCGGTGCCGCCTTTTGCATCGGGCTGGTCGGCGTCGATGCCCCACAAGTTAGCCAAGCGCTTGTTAAACGCCGCACACATGGCCTTGGTCTCGCGCGAATTCTCGTTATCGACAATCACGATGCGCCAGGGCGTGGCCGTGAGCTCGGTCATGGAGTCGAACAGGTTGGCCAAGAGCTCCTGGCGCTTGTACGTGACGACGACGATGGCGAGCTTATCGATGGGAGCGGGAAGGGTGGAAGTCATGAACGAGAATATCCTTTCGCGTGGGCGGCATATCCGTCCTGCGGAATAAACAACGTGTCCCATGGGACACGACTATTGTAAGCGTAGACAGGCGCCCGCGGGTAATGTTCCGCTAATCACCAAGAACGTTTGCTGCAAGCCTGGCTGACGTGTGTGCGTGGCAAGATTGCAAGCGCACATTGTGGTATTACATAGGTGCCGATTCCTGTGGATGCGATCTTTCTGTTTGGATGCCATGTGAATAAAACTCGTTTAGCTTCCTTTGCCGACAGCCTTCCCGTCAAGGTTATGTTTCTGTTTTTGGTTCTTCAGGTCGCATTTGTCCTGAGCAATACCGCGGCGAATTGCCTGCCGAGGCCCGTTATTGAGTCGCATGCGCAGGGTTCGGAGTCCTCGGCCCTGTTGTCTGACATGTATGTCTACGACCACCGTGTTGCAGCTGGTCCTGTTTGCTTTGACAACAATCGCTTTATCATTGAAGTCGCACAGCAAAAGGACCAAGGTTTTCCGTTTAAGACGATGACTGTTGCCGAGATTGATGATGTTACGAAGGCCGACGGGATTACGCATCAGCAGTACTACCGGTATTGGCATGGATGGCAGCTACTTACGAATGTCTGCCTGTTTATTGGTGGTATCGACGTTGTCGTGGTGCCTGCGGCCGCTCTGGCGATTGCCGGCTCCGCTTGCGCTTACGTTGCCTTGCGGAAGCGATTTTCAAAGCCATTGACGTTGGGGTTCCTTGCAATCCTGTTGTTCTCGACCAATCTGTTTTTCAATTTTATCGGTGATCTGCTGCTGTGCATCTCGTTCTTTGTGGCGCTCATCATGATGTCTTGCATGAGCCTTCGTTTGGGCTCGGCCCCGAACGCACGGGTTTTCACAAGCCGCCTTGTCCTTTGGTCGATAGCGACGGGCGCCGTGTTTTCGTTTCTTGACTTTTTAACGATTCCTGCCGCAGTTGTCGCCCTGCATTGCTTTTTCGCCTTCATTGCGCTCCCCAAGGGTGAGCGCCCCAAGCGTTGCGTCGTCACGATGCTGCAGGCGCTCTTTGGGTTTGGGCTTTCTTTTGTGTTTACCTGGGCGATGAAATGGGTTGTCGCGGCGTTTGTGCTGGGCTGGGACGAGGTCTTTTCGAACGTTCTGGGCGAGATGGGCCTTTGGTCTGCGCATGGGGCTTCGTCACTGTTGCCCCAAGCTGACTGGCCTCAGATTTTGAAGGAGTTTTATTGCATGAGCCCGCAGCTGTTTGCCATTTGCTCAACTGCCGGTTATGCGATGATCTCGAACGTCGTTTGTCTTGTTTCGTTTGCTGTCGTATTGGTGATCTGGATTGCCGTACTCGTATGCTCAATACGGGGTGGCGCGCAAGACGGTCGTCGTCGCAAGGTGTTGATCCGGTCGCTGCTCATGGCGCTGCCCCTGGTTGTTGTTCTGGGCTATTTCGTTGTTATGCATGACCATGCGATCGTTCATATTCCGGTATTTGGCTGCAAGAACTGGGCGATTGTTTTTGCGATGTTATTTGCTTCGGGTGTTAGCGCGCTTCGTGGTCTGCAGGGTCAGAAGGACGTCTAGCTGTTCATATGGGCCTTCATGGCCTCGACTACGGCCCTGCGCACGATATCCATGAGGAGCAGGGCAAGCGCGAGGCAAAGGCTCATAAGGATTCCGAGCAAAATGGTGCCGTCTGGACGGGGCTTTCCCGTTTGGATGCCTGTCGCCATGGTGTAGATTGCTTTGTCAAAGATGGGTCGCCAGACGTTGCAGGTAAACGATTGTACGGCGTAGAAAGCGAGCGTTCCTGCGGCGAGAGACGTGATTGTCTTGTCTGCAGCTGGGATTTTGTGGCGCGGCTGATGGAGCGCTGCGGCGGCAACGGATGCGGCGGCCAAGATAAAGGATATGACGGAAGTTGACTTGTAGGAGAGCTTCCAGAGCGCGTCGTACTGGCTATTTGCCGATAGCAGAAGCTCGAACGCGATGGTGACGGCAGCGAGTCCGATGAGTACGATCTTGGATTTTTGAGCGCCGGATGCGTTGCCACGGCATTCGAGGACAAAACGCATTTCTCCAGCCGCAATTAACGCGACCAGGTAGGTAACGGCGCTCATGAGCTTGCGCCACAAAACGATACCGGCAGCTCCGTTTGCCGTCGCCGCGATGTAGCAGTTGATTCCAAATGTCGTGAGCACGAGAAGCGCTACGACAAACGGGGCCCTTTTGCTGCCGATCCGCTGTCGTGTCAGTGCAATCACTGGGACGAGCAATACGGATGCCGCGTAGACCCAGATAAACTCGATGCCCAATGTGAGCCAGCCAATCTCGTGTAGCGAGATTTCGGGCAGGGGATAGACGTACATCGAGACAAACAGGCAAGCTGCGCAATAAAAGAGCATGGGCAAGACGATCTTCTTGAGGCGCCCAAGCGATTTGAGCGTGAGGCTCTGCGCGGATGAACCGTTTTGGAGGGCACGAACGGCCGAAGGGATAAGGAAGTAGCCCGAGATCATAAAGAAGACCTCGTTGGCCCAACAGCCCAGCAGGTTGATAAAGCCGAGCGCGCCGGAGTAAGGGAAGGCAGACACTATGACCCAATCCGAGGGCACGGAAACGACAGGAGCCCCCGCTCGTGACCGCGGGTCGGGGCTGCGACAATG
>JAIIUG010000064.1:0-11940 GCA_022739635.1 Collinsella sp.
CGCCTTGCGACGAATGTGCATCCAGGCCGCAGCAGCGCAAAGCACCGCCGCGCCGGCAAGGTACGTCAGAGTGACGCCCGACATACCAGAAAGGGGCAAAGAGGTGGAGTAGGTGTTGGTGAAGGTGGGGCCGCGCTCCTCGGGATTCGCACTGTCGAAGTTGACGGGGACCTGTTCCTTTTCGGCAATATCCTCGCCGTCGACGTCCGTAATCTTGGTGTAGGTTACTTCCGTGGGCTCAATTTTTCCGCCTTTTTGGTCCGTCATCGTGACATCAAATCGATAGACCGACTTGTCGTACTTGTAGTTCGTAAACGGCGTGGTCGGCTGCTGTTCGCGAACGTAATAAGTAAAGGTTTTGCTTGCACCGCGACCCGTTGGGTCAGTCTCGAGTTTGTCGAGTTGTTCGAGTTTGTACTCAATCGGGTCGAAGCCCAGGGTCAGAGGATTGTCGCCACCAGCAGTGGTGGACTTGCTGCTAACGATAGTCTTAAACTCGCTGTCAGTTGCAAGTTGAAGCGTAAACTCCTTCATCTCGCCACCCTCAACGACCTTAGTCGCCTTGGGAGTCCAAGAGCCGCTGGAGGTGTACGGAGTGTACGTGTTGGTGAAGGTCTTTGGTCCATCGGGGTTGACAATCGAATAATAGCCGTCAGCATCAGGATCTACTGGCACAGTCTCCGGAGAGTTAGCTGAACTCCCGGGATTCTTAGTCACGTCCACACGATCAATCGTGAAGTTATAGATATTAAGATTTTTAGTCGCACTCGAATCATTCTTTATCGGAACAGACATAAGTACAGTCTTGTTGTATTTGACTGTCACGTTAATCTCGTATACAGCATGATCGTAATCAATACCGGGAATATTGCCCGCATTTTCGACCAAATAGTATGAGTATGTAATTTTGCCAGTATCACTTAAGGGCTTCTTGCTGAAGTCACCGAGCTGCTTGCTAAGGTCATTGCTAAGGTCAAAGGCGATGTTGCCGTCAGCGTTATTCGGGGCAGATTCGACAAACTCGCAGCCACCATTGTCGAATACATTATTCTTCCAAGAAGGCGCTTTCGCAGTATCCGGGTCCTTGCGATAAACCGTAAACTTGAACTCCCCATCTCCGAGCGTACGGCCGTCCAACTTCTTGGTTGCCTTCAACTTAAGGCTTGGATAGACGTACGTATCCGCAGGCACGCCTAGGTACAAGTCGCCATTCGACATGATGCCGCCGCCATGGTCCCAGGAATAGTTGCCCGTGATGAAAGTTGTCGCTTCATTCTGCGCATCATTCTGCGCATTAATCGCCGCCTCATCCCCGGCCTTAACACCCGACATAACACCCGAGGTCAGGCCGATGCTATTTTCTACCCCAACAGCACCGTTGGCGGGAATGGTGATAGCTTTTTTAAGTTCGATGCTTCCCGAGTACCGGGCGTCTCCACCGCCAAGCATCTTACCAGTCACAACTGCAATCGGCTTATTGTTATCATGCGCTGCGAGGAAGAAATCGGCATGACCGCTATCGCGAAACACCTTCGATCTGTATGCCTCTTTATCTTGATTCTTGCCACTACCACCACCTGAAAGATGGGGTATATCTTCATTGCCGGAATTGTCATCTTTGTTGTAAGGATTACTGTTATGGTCTTCGTTATCATACTCAGCGCCGGCAGACGAATTGCCAAAGATTGCCGTGCCCTCAGTGTTCGTTACCAACGTCTTGCCCGTAGGGCAGACTGCAACGCCGCCGCCGTAGCCGCCAGCTCTATTGGCGCTAATGTACGAGTTGTACACAAAGAGCCTGCCAGCATTAGATGCGGTATTCGAATCGCCCTGAACGAAGACGCCGCCTCCGCCCCAGTCAAAGCGAGACATGCAGTGGTTATTAGTGATGTAGACTGGGCTATCTTTTGACGCTCCACTTATCATCGCGTCAACCTTCTGGCCCACTCGGATGCCGGCACCTTCAGATCGGTAGCTCACGTTAGAGGCAATAATTCCTCCCGTAATGTTGAGCCATGCCATATCCTTGCGAGAACCGCCTCGCCATTGATCGGTAACGTAAACGCCGCCACCGGCTTCTTCAGAATAATTGCCAGTAATCTGGCCACCGGAAATGATGACATGGGCGCCTTCTTTGGCAGCAAGCCCAGCGCCGCCATGACAACCCCAGCCATCCTCACCGCAGAATTTGGCATAGCGATTGTTCGTAATGTAACCGCCGGAAACAGTAACGCTGCCGCCATATTCGGCCATGATGCCGCCACCAAATCCGTTATATTCAAGCGTGCTATTACCGGAGATTACGCCACCGGCCACTGTGACTGCAGACCCCTTGGCATATACACCGCCGCCACTAGGAGCGCGGTTGCCGGCAATTACGCCGTTAGAAATGCTAAGAGTCGAATTGTCGACAGATATTCCTGCGCCGGCACCATTGTTCGGACAAAAACCTCCACAAACGTAACCACCGTTCATATTGACGGTCGAGCGACTCTCCGCGTACACCAGGCTTCGGACCTTGCAGCCTTTCTGTTGTGTGAGCACGCCGCTCTCAAGACTGAAATGACCGCCGTCCTTGATGTTGATGAGCTTCAGTCCTTCAGAGCCACCGCATGCCACGATGGCGCCCTTACCTTTATTATCGCCTTCGCCTTTGATATCAATACCATGCTCTACCAGCGACTCGGTTGTGCCCGTTCCTTCTGGGGACGATTCGGTCACATAGTAGGAAAGGTAAGTCGGAATGCCATCGTTGTCGTAAGACAGTGTGGCTTCCTTGCCATAATTGGCTGGAGTTAAATTCTGTCCCTGATCATTTAGCGGCTGGCCGTCGCCGACCTGTTCACTCACTTCCACAGAATCCATAATTGTAAGTGTCGCGCCACCGGTGATATTGAACAAAGGCTGATCTTGACTCGTATGCTTAATCTTGCAGCCGTTTAGGTCCAGTGTGATATTACTGACGCTATTATTGAGCTGAATTGTCTCGCTGGTATCAATATCATTCATAAGCTTGAAGTTAGCAACACCGCTTGCATTCGCCAGGTCTTTCAAGTCGTCAGCTGTTCGTATTTCAGTGAATGCCGTTTTAGTCTGCCCGCCTTCCGGCATTACGGCATTGCCATCCGACAACTCGCCATCTTCGGCCTGCAGCTTACCTTCAGGCTGACCCTGCTCAACACCATTTGAAGGGTCGGATTCGTCACCCTCGGTCTCGCCGCTATTCAGCTTTTCGGTATCCCCATTGTTGGTGTTTTCTACATCAGTAGACTCAGTTGAGGAACCCCCCCCCCATCACAGTTTCCTTGGCAGAAACCGCCGGGGCATCGTTGGCAATGGCCTGCGAGATCGGGGGCATGACGAGCGACAGTACCAGGCTCAAAATGGAGGCTCCGCACAAAACGCCCGCCAGTACACGGCGCGTCGCTTTATTACTCTGCTTAGATTTGTCTGAATTTGCTTTCATCGATGTCTCCTCCCCAAGAGACCGCGATCTTGCTCTTTCACCATCAAACTTGGGCGCGCAACCTATAATTGCTCGCGCTCGATATGCATATTATTATTCTTTGTTTAAACAGCGCAAGCCTAACAATGTCAATTTTGCTTCGCGTTGCCTTAACTTCTTGACAATTATTCAAACTATGCATTGTTTTTCGAGGGTTAAATTTCGGGAAGATGCTGGTAAACTCGTTAACAAATCTAGATAAATGACACTTTACCATTGTTTGTACAACATTTTGTTTTAACCCGCTCAATCTGTGAACGGTCAAAATTGCGCCATGAATGGCAGTATATCTACCTGCAAATATTAGTTTTGAGCTAATTGGTCAATTACTGCACAACCAGCGTGTGCCGACATGTTCATACATCGACACTTGAATGACATCGCATGTTACCGGCTGCAAATCTCCTCGCTACAAAAAAGCGTTCCAACAATCGACTGTTGGAACGCTTGGAAAACCACCACAAAGGCGCTCTGCCCTCTTTGTGGCTGCCCCCAGGCGCTACAGAAGATGTTCCTCGATAAAGATCGCGATGCCGTCTTCGTCGTTGCTCGAGGTTACAAAGTCGGCGGCGGCACGGGTGGCGTCGCTGCCGTTTGCCATGGCCACGCCCACGCCGGCGTCAGCCACCATGCAGGTGTCGTTATCGGCATCGCCAAACACACAGATGTTCTGGAGCTCCATGTCGTTGAGCTCCGCCACGCGCACAAGGCCGCGCGTCTTGGACACGCGCGGATCCATGAATTCGTAGAGTCGCTGCGTGGTCTGTAGAGCAGCCGCCTTAACGGCGCCGTCGGCGAACGTCGACGCCCGCTTGATGACCTGCGGCATCGCCTCGGGCGCCATGGTAAACATCACCTTGGGCTGTGGCTCGCGCAAAAACTCGACAAAATCGACCACCTGGTAGGGCACGCCGTCGACGCGCGACAGATGCTCGACGCACGCGTTGCTCTCGGGCACGTAGAACACGCCGTCTCGGGGGCAGACGGGCGTTGCCGGAAGGTCCGCCATGTGCTTGCAGATGCGCGCGATGGTCTCGCCCGGCAGCGGATAGCTTAGCTCGTTGATGTCGTGCGCGCGGTCGATGACCTCGGCGCCACCGCAGCCCACCAGCACGTCCACCAGGCCTTCGATGCCCCAGAGCTCGTACATGGCCTCGGTCGCGTGGGCGTCGCGCCCGGTGCACAGGCCAAAGAGCACGCCGCGCTCGCGCAGGGCGCGGATCGCCGCCACGGTGCGCGGGGACACCGTGTGCTGGCTCGTGAGCAGCGTACCGTCGATATCGCAGAGTACGGCTTTAATGTGGCTGAAGGTGGCGTCCATGGGGGCCTTTCTAGGTTGTGCGGCGATGCTGAATGTGGTCGGAAATGGTGTACATGGTATACCAAGGCGCGGGCGCGGCCCGTCAAAGCGAAAACCACCACAAAGGTGCCTGGCCCCTTTGTGGCGGCCGGACCCGCAGGATGACATGGCCCGGGGCGCAAACCATCACAACATTCGACGTTTTTCGGCAAAATCGCGATTTTCGCTGAATGTTGCGATGGTTTTACTGCCTTGCAGAACAATCGAAATGCCGGCGGCCAAACAGCAGCAACGCCGCGGGAACCGCCGTCACGACCATGCCCGCCCCTATGAGCGTCTGCTGCACGCCAAACGTCGCCGCCAGCCACGGGGCAATCGCCAGCGGGGCCACGCCGGCGAACATGTTGCCAAAGCCCATGACCGAGTTCACGCGACCGAGCTGCTCGAGCGGGGCCGTCGTTTGCACGATCGTGTTGTGGAGCGGGTTGACGACGCCCCAGGCCACGCCCAGGGCAATCTGGCCAATGAGCGCCACGCCCACATACGTTGTTCCCACGTAGAGCAGGCTTCCCAGGCCCACGGACATAAGCGCCGCGAGCAGCGTTTTAAGGTTGATCAGATGCGGCGGCAAACGGAGCGCAATAACGGCGCCCAGCACCGCGCCCACACCGCTGGCCGACGAGAGCCAGCCCATCCACTCAACACCGACATGCAGAACATCGCGGTAGAAGAACGACTCCAGCGGATCGAAAGCTCCATAGCCAAAGTTCGAAAGGAAAATAATGCAGAACAGCAGGGCGAGGACGCTGTTGGTAAAGACCGTCTTGATGCTGGTCGCGAAGGTGGCGCGGGTGGATTTACTGGAGTCGGAGTTTTGACTGGCAGTACTTGCCGTTGTGCTGCCATCCGCGGGAGTACTTTTGCGCGCGGCGGCACGACCTGCTTGCGGCCTAAAGCCCCAACCGGCGACGAGCGCCAGTACGGTAAAGATCATCATGAGCACGAACACCGCGCGTGACGATGCAGCCGCCGCGACAAAGCCGCCCAGTGTGGGGCCGACGATAATGCTCACGTTGGAGAACATGGTTATGGCGGAGTTGATGTCTTTGAGCTCGACGGGGTCGTCGGTGAGATACGCCGGATAGGACGTGGCGATGGGCTGGGCGAATCCCATCACAAAGCCCAGGAGTACCGCGCCGGCAAGGACCGTTCCGGTCGCGCTGCCAAAGGCGAGGATTGCCGCGCCGGTTGCCAACGTGGCGACGATGCTCAGCAAGAAATGACGGCGCGGGCCCCAGGCGTCGAGCGCCGCGCCACCCGCAAAGGATCCCAGGATCACAAATACATTCATAAACAGGACGGCCAGCGATGTCGCCACGACCGAGGCATCGTCCGCATAGGTGAGCGTTCCGATGACGCCGATAAAATAACTCGTCTGAAAGCCAGTGTAGATGAGAAAGCGCATCGCCACCAGGTGCTTGGCCTGGACGGACAGCGATGATTGAGGCTTTGAGAAAAAAGAGGAGAGCATGGAGACTCCTTGTTTCATACGAATACGGGCGGCGGGAATTCGCCACCGTCTGTCAAATCAATCTATCCGCATGAAACATTAAGGACGCATCAGGCCCCTTCTCCCCGTTTTTCGCCCGTCATGAACTACTTGGTAGATTGTAAGGCATGCCCCACGCATCTACCAAAGCAAAAACCACCACAAAGGTGCCTGGCCCCTTTGTAGTGGAAATGACGTTTGCCCAGATAAAACCTGCCAAAAGAATCCTGTCCCTTTTTGGCAGGTTTTAGGCCAGATGATCTTGGATCAGATCGCAGATGGCTCGGGCGTCGTTGATGTTGATGGCTCGGGTCGCAAAGCCGGCATCGAAGGCCTGACGCGCCAAGGCCTCATTGCAGGCAAGGGCCAGCGTACGACCGTCGACCAGGTCGAGCGAGCTCTTGCCGCGCAGACGGTCGACACCGGAGCGCGCGACCACGATGTTGTCGAAGCCCTCGGTCTTGTAGCCCTCGATGATCACCACGTCGACATCGTTGTAGCGCGACAGCAGCTCGCGCGCGGGCATCTCGTCCTCCTCGCGCGTGTCGGCGTACTCCGCCCAGCGCGTGGCGCAGATGAGCCCCACGTGCTTTGATCCGGCCTGGTGATGGCGCCACGTATCCTTAGCGGGCACGTCGATATCAAAGCCGTGATGCCCATGATGTTTGAGCGAACCCACGCGCAGGCCGCGACGGGTGAGCTCGGCGATAACCTTCTCGACAAGCGTGGTCTTGCCCGAATTTTGGTAGCCGATAAACGCAATCGCGGGGACGGCCGGGGCCGGAGCTGCGGACGCGACGGCGACAGGCGCGCTTGCGGGTGCGGCACCGTCAGCGGCCACGGACTCAACAGCAGCGGCCTGACGCTCTGCACGATCCCACACGCCCGAGCGGCCGCCCTCCTTGTGCAACAGGCGCACGTCGACGATCTCCATGCCGCGATCAACTGCCTTGCACATGTCATAGATGGTCAGACACGCGGCACTCGCGCCGGTCAGAGCCTCCATCTCGATACCCGTCTTGCCCGTCACGCCCGCCGTAACCAGAACGTAAAAGCCAACCTGCCCGTCCGCGCGCGCCGGCGCCCAGCCCTCGGGCACGTCCTCGGCCGGCGTCCCCACCGAAGCAATGGGTGCAATGTCGCACTTACTCTTGGTAATGAGCAACGGATGGCACATGGGGATGATGTCGCTCGTGCGTTTGATGGCCATAATGCCCGCCACGCGCGCGCAGGCAAGCACGTCGCCCTTTTTGGCGCGGTCCTGCAGCACCATGGCCTGCGTCTCGGGGTGCATGAGGATGGTGCCCTCAGCAATGGCGATGCGATGCGTCTCGGCCTTGTCGGACACGTCGACCATGCGCACCTCACCCTTGGCGTCCACATGCGTCAGCTCATCGCGACGGGCGTCACGGGCGGGCTCGACGACAGCGCTGACAGACGGCTGCACGGACGTGTCGGCATCGCTTGCCGCGGCCGCGTCTTTGTGGGCAGACATCGCGGCCCTGCGAGCGGCCTTGGTGGCATCGGCGTACCTGCTCTTGGCCATATGATCATCCTCCGATTTGGGACATAAATCGTTGCGTGCCCTCAATTATCGCGTGTTCCTGCGGTTTGTGGGCCACGGCATCGCGCCAAATCGAAAGTACCCGCATATCATCACCACGACGCAGCGCCTCACGCACCGAATACTCGGCATCGCTGAACAGGCACGGACGCACGTTGCCATCGGCCGTCAGGCGCAGACGGTTGCAATTCGCGCAAAAATGGTTGGACATGGCGCTAATAAAGCCAACCGTTCCCGCCGCGCCCGGAAAGTGCCAGTAGCGCGCAGGACCCGCGCCGGCAGGAGCGTCGGCGATCTTAAGCGGTTCGAGCTCGCCCAGCCCCACCGCAGCGGCCCCGGCATTGATGCGCGTCCGCAGTTCGTCGCTCGGCACGGTGTCGCTCGCGTCCCACAACTCGGGATTGAGCGCGGGCGCATGCGGATCCACAGCACAATGCGAGCTCGTGTGCTCGTCGCCAATGGGCATGTATTCGATAAAGCGCAGGTGGATGGGGCGGTCGACGGTCAGCCGTGCAAGGGCCGCCACATCCTGGTTGAGCCGTCGCACAACAACGCAGTTGACCTTAACGGGCTCAAAGCCCCAAGCTAGCGCCGCGTCGATGCCAGCCATGGTCTGCTCGAGCCGGCCCAGGCGCGTAATCTTTCCAAACAGCTCGGGGTCGAGCGTGTCGAGCGAAATGTTGACGCGGTTAAGACCGG
The DNA here is from genome assembly GCA_022739635.1 of Collinsella sp. Lineage (GTDB taxonomy): Bacteria > Actinomycetota > Coriobacteriia > Coriobacteriales > Coriobacteriaceae > Collinsella. The sequence goes on from JAIIUG010000064.1 coordinate 8,618, forward strand.
CGTCTTTGAGCTGCGGCGCCAGCTTGGGCAGCAGGGCGCCATTGGTGGTGAGCGAGATGTCCTCGATCTGCGGAATCGCGCGGATGTCGCGAATGAGCGGAATGATACGGCGGCTGACCAGCGGCTCGCCGCCCGTCAGGCGCACGCGGCGAATGCCCTCCCCCGCCACCAAGCGCACAAAGCGGGCGATTTCCTCGGCGCTGAGTAGCTCGTCGTGCGCGCGGGGTGCCACGCCATCGGCCGGCATGCAGTAAATGCAGCGGAAATTGCACTTGTCGGTAACGGCAATGCGCAGGTAGTTAATGTCGCGGCCAAAGCCGTCATGTTGCACGCGCCCGTCCACGCAGCCCTCCCCTCACGTGGCGTTTTATTCTTCGGAAAACATAATACCCCACGAGAGAATCATGCCGACACCCGTACGACAGGACAGGCCGCTTCGTGCAAGGCCGGCTTCCCAAGCCCATCCTCAGCACAGACCATCACAACATTCGATGCTTTTCCTGATATTGGCAAAAAACGTCGAATGTTGTGATGGTTTGCCTGCCCACGGCACCCCGCAGAAGGACCAAAGCGTCCCTAAAGGCCGCCGTCCCAGTGCCGAATCACGAATTCTCGCAGGTCGTTTTGCCGCTTCTGGAACGCTTCGCTTCGGTCGCACTTGAGGCCCATAGCGAGCGCGATGGCGTTCATCGCCCGGTGCAATTGCAGCTGATGGGCAAACTGAGTCCCGGTGAGGACGATCATCCTAAAGCCTAGCGCGCTCAGCACGGTCATACGCTCCGCATCCGACGCGCTGCGCTGTTTATCAAGATGGTCCGAGCCGTTGTATTCAATCCCCGTACCACTCGCAGGTGCATATACGTCGATCTCGAAATACCCGGCCTTTGCGAGATACTTGAGCTCGCTGGGAACATCGACCCGATGGTTGAGCTCGATCTTGGCGTATCCCAGCCCTCCCTGGGAACGTTTTGCTACGACCATGATTGCGGTGGCCGTCTCCATGGGCGACCGCGCGCCATCGTGCACGCGCTTGAGCACGGCGGCCGCACGTATAGCCCCCTGACGAGATCGATTCTCACTGCAATAAGCAATCAAGTCGGCAACGGTATACCTCTGCCCCATCTCGATATAATCGCCTGTCGACAGATGATTCAAATGGTATCGGGCGCAGATTTCATACCCATATTCCAGCTGCTCGGGCTCGCTCATCCACGAACCCGCTTGGACAAAGCACATGGCCTCATCAACCACCAGAAGGCCCTCTGCCACCTCGATAAGATGGCCTGGAGGCACCGGCGCCCCAAACACGTGGCACCTAAATCCAGCCGGCGTCGAGCGCTCAAAATCAAAGTTGACGAGCGTGTCGATATGATCGAGCTCTTCTCGTGGAATACCAAGCGAAACCAGATAGTCGGCAACGATCCCAACTGCCGTTGAAGCCCTCAGCCCCTTGGCATCGAGTCCCAATTTGGGCAGGCCCGCGGTCGGCTCCGCCTCGTTAGCAAGCGAGTCCTCATCGCATAGACTGCTTGCTCGCGAGAGCGGCTCGGACGGGCGCGCCACGTTGTGGTACAGCCAGGCAGTCTTATGGGACAGGACGATCGGCAGGTCCATGAGCCCTCCAATGGAGTCGGATAACCAACCTTATTCCCCTGCCCACGGATCCGCACACCTTCGTGCGCAAGAAAGCGATTCCACCCGATCGAGTGGTAGAAAAACCATCACAACATTCGATGCTTTTCCCGTTTTTGGCAAAAAACGTCGAATGTTGTGATGGTTTGAGGCGAGGTGAGAGGCATGGAGGGACCAAAGCATCGTGCTCGAACGGGTTAATCCAACTCTTTTAAGCCATGCGCCAGCTGCCAGTACTCGCCGTGCTGGGCGAGCAGTTCTTCGTGCGTGCCGCGCTCGATGATGCGGCCGTGTTCGAGGACCATGATGGCGTCGGCGTCGCGGACGGTGGACAGGCGGTGCGCGATCATAAACGTGGTGCGTCCGCGCATGATGCGGTCCATACCGCGCTCGATGAGCTTTTCGGTGCGCGTGTCGATGCTCGAAGTGGCCTCGTCCAGGATGAGCACCGGCGGGTCGGCGACGGCCACGCGCGCGATGGCGAGCAGCTGACGCTGGCCCTGCGACAGGTTGGCGCCATCGGCCGTGACCGGCGTGTCGTAGCCTTTAGGCAGGCGGCGGATAAACGAATCGGCGCAGGCGGCCTCGGCGGCGGCGCGCACTTCCTCGTCGGTCGCGTCGAGCTTGCCAAAGCGAATGTTCTGCGCAATGGTGCCGCTAAACAGGTGTGTATCCTGCAGCACAATGCCCAGCGATCCACGCAGACTGGCCTTGGCAATGTGCTTGACATCGATGCCGTCGTACGTGATCTCGCCGTCATCGACCTCGTAGAAGCGATTGATGAGGTTGGTGATGGTCGTCTTACCGGCGCCTGTGGAGCCCACAAAGGCGATCTTTTGGCCCGGCTTGGCAAACAGGTTGAGGTCCGTGAGCACGCGGGTGCCCGGCACGTAGGAAAAGTCCACGGCGTGGAAGCGCACGTCACCGGCGAGCGGGACCAAGCCGCACACAAGCTCGGTTCCGTCGGCGGCCACCGCACAGCCCGACTCATCAACAGCGGCCACGTCGCGCAGGTGCCCATACGCGCCCACGCCCTGGCCCTCGGGAATCTTCCACGCCCACGCGGCGTCGCCCGTCTGCACCAGCTCCACGCGGCCCTCGTCCGCCTCGGGCTCAAGATCCATGGCGGCAAACAGGCGCTCGGCGCCGGCCAACGCATTGAGCAAGAAGTTGCCCAGCTGCGTAAACTGGTTGATGGGCATGGCCGCCTGGCGTACAAAGACCAGATAGCTCGCGAGCGCGCCCACGTCGGCGAGCCCCTTGATGCAGAGCATGCCGCCCGCCACGGCGACGATGGCATAGTTGACGTAGCCAATCACGACGGTCATGGGCACCATGGAGTTGGCATAGCTCACGGCGGCGGTGCCGGTGCGGCGAAGCTCGTCGTTGCGGCAGGTAAAGCCGGCGACATTGGCCGCCTCGCGGTTAAAGACCTTGATGACCTTTTGGCCCGAGACCATCTCTTCGATATATCCGTCCAGGTCGCCAAGCGATGCCTGTTGGGCGGCAAAGAAGCGCTTAGAGCGCGCGCCCGAGTAGCGCGCATACAGCACAATGGCCGCATCGCACACGAGCGTGATAATCGTGAGCTGCCAGTTAAGGATGATGAGCATGGCCGTGGTGCCCACAACCTGAATGGCGGCCTGAATCACGTTGGCAAAGCTGTTGTTGAGCGCCTCGGAGACGGTGTC
>JAIIUG010000065.1:0-11890 GCA_022739635.1 Collinsella sp.
CTACCCCATCCGTGGCTGGCAGGCAGCTTGGCTCAATTCGCAAACTATGCGCCGCGAGCTCAAGCGTCACGAGGCCATCGAGTCCTCTACCGCCAGAACACCCTGGTAACCGCCACAAAGGGGACAGGCACCTTTGTGGCGGTTTTGGCCCGAGATAGCAAGAAACCCGGTCCTGCACGAGGCAGAACCGGGTTTCTTTAGCAATGCTTGCTTTGCTCAGGCAGTAACTAAAAGTTACTCAGCCAGGAAGTCACGCTGGACAGCGGGATCGACCTTGACGCCAGGGCCCATGGTGGAAGACACGGAGATGGACTTGACGTACTTGCCCTTAGCAGAAGAGGGCTTGACGCGCAGGATCTCGGTGTACAGGGCAGCGTAGTTCTCGACGAGCTGCTGCTCAGAGAAGGACTTCTTGCCCAGGGGCACGTGGCAGATGCCGTAACGGTCGGCGCGGTACTCAACGCGGCCGGCCTTGAGCTCGGAGACCATCTTGGCGACGTCCATGGTCACGGTGCCGAGCTTGGGGTTCGGCATGAGGCCACGGGGACCAAGGATCTTACCGATGCGGCCAACCTTGGCCATCATGTTCGGCGTAGCGATAGCAGCGTCGAAGTTGATCTCGCCCTTCTGGATCTGGGCGACGAGCTCGTCGGAACCGATGATGTCGGCGCCGGCAGCCTCGGCCTCACGGGCCTTCTCGCCCTCGGCGAAGACGGCAACACGAACGGTCTTGCCGGTGCCGTGGGGCAGGGAGATGGAACCACGGATGTTCTGGTCAGCCTTACGAGTATCGATGCCCAGACGGAAGTGGGCCTCGACGGTCTCGTCAAACTTGGCGGTGTCGAGCTCCTTGATGAGCTTGGCAGCCTGAAGGGGGGTGTAGAGCGTAGCGCGGTCGATCTTCTCGGCAGCGGCGTTATAGCTCTTACCATGCTTAGCCATGTGCATTACCTCCTGTGGTTAAACGGGCTTATGCCCTCCCACATCGTATCGTGTGCCCTATTGCACACACATAACGGGCACTCCGGTCGGAGCACCCGTCATTACCTAAAGAAATCGCTACTCAGCGATGGTGACGCCCATGGAACGGGCGGTACCGGCGATGATCTTCTTGGCGGCGTCAATGTCGTTGGCATTGAGGTCCGGCATCTTGATCTCGGCGATCTTGGTGAGCTGCTCCTGGGAGAGCTGACCGACCTTGTCGGCCTGAGGCTTAGCGGAACCAGACTTGAGGTTCAGCTCCTTCTTGATGAGGTGAGCCGCCGGCGGGGTCTTGGTGATGAAGGAGAAGGACTTATCCTCGTAGACAGTGATCTCAACGGGGATGATGTCGCCCTTCTTGTCCTGCGTCTCGGCGTTAAAGGCCTGGCAGAACTGCATGATGTTCACGCCAGCAGCGCCCAGGGCGGGGCCGACGGGAGGAGCGGGGTTAGCTGCACCAGCAGGAATCTGGAGCTTAATGACGTTGGCAACCTTCTTCTCAGCCATGGTCATTCCTTTCGAATCACGAGTGTGAAGTACTTGCTATATCGTAAGCACGCACGTGTTAGAAGCACTCCTGAGATGAGCAGTCACAGAAGAAGCACGCTCGCGCGAACGGACGAAAACTTAAGCGATGACAGCGACCTGGTTAAAGTCGAGCTCAACCGGCGTCTCGCGGCCAAAGATCATCAGCGTGACCTTAAGCTTGCCAGCCTCGGTATTAACCTCGGAGACCTTGCCATCAAAGTCGGTAAGCGGGCCATCGGTGACGCGGACGGACGTGCCGACCTGAATATCAACCGAGGTGCGCTTGGGCGAATCGCCCTTACCGGGGCGACGAGTCATCTTGTTGTACTCGTCGCGGGAAAGCGGAGCGGGCTTGCCGTTGCCGCCCAGGAAACCGGTGACGCCAGGCGTGTTACGAACGCACGTCCATGCATCGTCATCCATCTCCATGCGGACCAGGACATAACCCGGGAAGATCTTAGAATCCTTGGTCTCACGCTTGCCACCCTCTTTAATCTCGGTGACACGTTCCATAGGAATCTCGATATCAAAGATACGGTCCTGCATGCCCATAGTCTCGATGCGATGCTCGAGATCGGACTTAACGCGGTTCTCGTATCCAGAGTAAGTGTGAACGACGTACCAACGCTTAGACATGGTTTAGCCCCTCAATCCAGAGAACAGAGCAAGAGCCTCGCCAAAGCCAGCATCGAGCAGAGCGATGACGACGCCGACGACGATCAGAGAAGCGCAAACGACGACCGAGTAGTTCACGAGCTCCTTCTTATCGGGCCACGTGACACGCTTCATCTCGGACTTGACCGAAGCGAAATACTTCTTGGTGCGGGCGAAGAAACCAGGCTTCTCGTTCTTCTTGGACTTCGCAGCCTTCTCGTTCTTCTTGGCAACGGCCTTCTTGGCCTCAACCTTGGAGTTGGCGGCAGCGTTGTTGGCAGGTGCCGGCTGCTGAGCCTTCTTCTTGTTCTTCTTGTTGGCCATTTGGGTTACCTCCGCGCAATGCGCTTATACATGAGTAAACCGTAAGCCCCCAATTGGGAGCTTACGGAATAATGACTGGCACGCCAGGAAGGACTCGAACCCTCAACACTCGGTTTTGGAGACCGATGCTCTACCAATTGAACTACTGGCGTATGTGACTAGAGACTAGCGAGTCTCTTTGTGCAGCGTGTGGTGACGGCACCAGGGGCAATACTTCTTGATCTCCATACGATCAGGCATGTTCGACTTGTTCTTGGTGGTCGTATAGTTGCGGCGCTTGCACTCAGTGCACGCAAGAGTAACTAGAGTACGCATTTATCCTGAACCTTTCATTTCCGCCCCGTACGGGCACGAGTTGATACTTTATCAGCTCTATGTAAGTGCTGTCAACGAAAACCTCGAGTCAATTGGTTCTCGGTGGATCCATTCATATTTGAAACACATCAATGAAGCCATCGAGAGCTAATCGACGGTGCACCCAGGACCATTAACAATCCTCTCGACACCAGCAACGGCTCAATATCCATTGCAGAAAAGAACCCGGCACCCATATAAGTGCCGGGTTCTCTAAGTCAGCTATATCAAAGAGCTAATTTACTCAATGATCGTGGAGACGATGCCCGAACCGACGGTGTGGCCACCCTCGCGGATAGCGAAGCGCAGGCCCTCCTCCATAGCGATCGGGTGGATGAGGTCGCCCTCGATGGTGATGTGGTCACCAGGCATAGCCATCTCGGTGCCCTCGGGGAGCTTGACCGTACCGGTAACGTCGGTGGTACGGAAGTAGAACTGAGGACGATAACCATCGAAGAACGGAGTGTGACGGCCGCCCTCCTCCTTGGTCAGAACGTAGATCTCGCCGGTGAACTTGGTGTGCGGGGTAACCGAACCGGGCTTGCAGAGAACCTGACCGCGCTCGATGTCCTCGCGCTTGATGCCGCGGAGCAGCAGACCGACGTTGTCGCCAGCCTCGCAGAAGTCCATGGACTTACGGAACATCTCGATACCGGTAACAACGGTGTTCTGGGTATCCTTGATGCCGACGATCTCGACGGGCTCGTTGAGCTTGAGCTCACCGCGCTCGACACGGCCGGTAGCAACGGTACCACGGCCGGAGATGGTCATAACGTCCTCAACGGCCATCAGGAAGGGGAGGTCGTTGTTACGAGCAGGCGTCGGGATGTACTCGTCGACGGCCTTCATGAGCTCGCGGATAGCGTCCATCCACTTGGCGTCGCCCTCGAGAGCGCCCAGAGCGGAACCACGGATGACGGGGATGTCGTCGCCGGGGAAATCGTACTCGGAGAGGAGCTCACGGGTCTCCATCTCGACGAGGTCGATGAGCTCGTCATCGTCGACCATGTCGCACTTGTTCAGGAAGACGACGATGTAGGGAACGCCGACCTGACGGGCGAGCAGGATGTGCTCGCGGGTCTGAGCCATGGGGCCGTCGGTAGCGGCGATGACCAGGATAGCGCCGTCCATCTGAGCAGCGCCGGAGATCATGTTCTTGACGTAGTCAGCGTGGCCCGGGCAGTCAACGTGAGCGTAGTGACGGGCAGCAGTCTCGTACTCGACGTGGGAGACGGAGATCGTAATGCCGCGCTCGCGCTCCTCGGGAGCCTTGTCGATGTTCTCGAACGCAGTGAAGTCAGCCTTGCAGCCCTCGGTCTCGGAGAGAACCTTGGTGATGGCGGCGGTCAGCGTGGTCTTGCCGTGGTCGACGTGACCAATGGTGCCGATGTTAACATGCGGCTTAGTGCGCTCAAACTTCTCTTTGGCCATAAAGCCCTCCTCTAAACAGGTCGTCCCCGGACGGGACTTTGCCTTTATACCATAGTGGCCTCTCAACATACTATTGAGAAGCCACCGTGTTACCTATGGTAGCGGTGACTGGATTCGAACCAGTGACGCCACGGGTATGAACCGTGTGCTCTAACCAACTGAGCTACACCGCCGGATGGAGCCTGCAACCAGACTTGAACTGGTGACCTCTTCGTTACCAACGAAGTGCTCTACCGACTGAGCTATACAGGCACTTGACGGGTGGGAGCTATAGGATTCGAACCTATGTAGGCAGAGCCAACGGGTTTACAGCCCGTCCCCATTAACCACTCGGGCAAACTCCCAATCGTTCAAGTATTCGCAGGTCCTTTGGTCTTTTGGACCGCCGCCCCCGCGAACGAAAAAGATAATACGATGCAACCTTGGGGGCTGTCAACGAAAACCTCTAGATACACGGTGCCGGGCGTATCTATATACCTTTGACCTGCGGTTTTGCTGGGTTTGGATATGAAGGACGGTGGATTTGCATGTAGCGGTGACATTTCCCGAGGGAACACTTTGGCGTAGTGGAGTACACCTTCAGTAACGAACTTCGATAGCGACTCATTTGCATCTATATATAGGTCGAGATCGGGCTTCCCTGGATCGATCGAGCGTGGATTTTCTCCCGTTTGAAATCGAGCGTGGATAATCTCCCACTTTTGGCGTGCCACTGAGCCCAAAGTGGCAGATTATCCACGCTCATTCCCCAGGCGGGAGATTTTCCACGCTCGTTCGTCCGATAATCCACGCTCGTCCAGGATGACCGGGACCGCTCCGCCCTTTGTCTCGATCTGTAACAGTAAGAGGGTTATTCCTCCCCTATCAATTACAGATCGAGATGTTATCGACCATCCCTTGGCATTGTCTCGATCTGTAACTATAAGTAGGGTTTTCAGCCCGCCCGTGTTACAGATCGAGACAAACCTGAAGCCTGGTGGGAGTCAAACCCGCTGACATGTCAACATAAATAGAAACGGGCCCTGTCCCACATGAGACAGAGCCCGAAACTCTCATGGAGCCAGTGACAGGAATCGAACCTGCAACCCACTGATTACATCGGTTTCCTTATCGTTTATTAGCGTTCATCTGCGACTATGCCGACCGTGACCTCGCGTTTTTCTTTCATTTTCCGCCTATAGTCTCACTTGAGACGTCTCCGAAACAGTCAAATTGCACAGTCATTGCACACGTGATTGCACACGGAGGAACAATGGAAGAGAAATACGCTACCTCATCTATATATAAGTACATGAGCGACCGCTGGCGCGCGCAGTTCCCCTACTTCGAGGATGGAGCCTGGCGCAAGAAGACCCAACTTCTTGAGCATCGAGGCCGCGATAAAGGTCGAAGCCATAAACATCGTGATGCTGCAATGGTGGAAGCCGAGGCCATCCGCGCTCACCTGAATGCAGAAGCGGAAGCCGAGGCAATAAAACCAACGAGCTCGATTTCAGTCGCCGAACTAGTGTCTAGCTATATAACAATGGAGTGCGCCGACATCGCGCGTTCAACCGCAACCGGCTATTCAGGCATGCTCCGCCGAAACATCGAACCTTATATTGGCAGCATCCCCCTAGAGGACCTGACTGAAGAAGACGTTCAGGAATGGGTCAGCGTAATGGCGAAGAAGCACGCGAGGTCAACTGCATGCAATTCCCTTAGGCTGTTGAGGGGCTCATTGAAATACGGGCTAAGGAAAAAGCTAGTTTCGGAAAATGTTGCCGCATGGGCCAAGGTTCCCAAGAACGAGGATGCCGACTACGGACGACCGAATTCACTTACCGGAAGGGAAAGGGTGCGCGTCATAAACACCCTCAACGCATCCATAGATGTCCCGGCAATTCTAGCCGCGAAAATCGCCCTGTATACAGGACTCCGCCGAGGTGAACTTTGCGCCCTGAAGTGGAAATGTGTCGACTTTTCCCATTCCTCGATTCGCGTGGAAGCCGCAATCGGGCACACCGACACCGAGTTCTACATCAAAGGTCCCAAAAGCGTCAGCAGTAGACGGACAATTCCGAATTGCCCGGAGGACCTCATGCACGATCTAGCCGCGCGCAAGCGAAACACGGAAGAAGAATGTACCAGGCTTGGGACTGAATTCAGCGGGGAGATGTTCGTGCTGGGCTTTCCCGACGGCTCGTTCCTCAAGCCGCCCAGGGTCAATGACGCCTGGCGCGCGCTCTCCAAGGCGCTTAACCTTCATGGAGTATTAAATAGAAACACGGTGACCTTCCATGACCTAAGACACAGCTTCGCAACATACGCTGTCGCCAACGGCGTAGACCCAAGAACGCTCGCAAGTCTGATGGGTCACTCCAAAGCCTCCATGACCCTAGATAGATACGCCAGCGCCGACCCGAAGGCAACTGCATCGGCAATGAACGCCCTAGGACGCCTTTATAAGAGCGCTTCATTGTATCCAAAAGCTGGATAGGACCTAATCGAAGGCCGCGATACTGCATCGCGGCCTTTCCTATACCTTCCCGTAGTAAGTCATTTCAGTCCATCGGGTCCGTATCGTCCGCCATGACCGCGTTTTTGAATCCGTCGCCCAAGACGCTCCAGACTAGATCTCAAAGAGACGGCAGCAGACAGAAAGGAGGTCGAAATGGAAGTTGAGAGCAAACGCATCACTCTTGATGCTTTTCGCACGATGCCAGACATCGTTGATCCGATGCCTGTCGCCCACCTGCTCGGTATCAGCGACCGCTCCGTCTACAGGCTCTGCCAGAACGGAACGTTCAAAGCCGTGAAGTGCGGGAAGCTGTGGCGCATCAATCGCGACAGCGTTCTTAGCTACATCGGCGTCAACTGAATGTAGCGAGCGCCGGCTAAGACCAACTGAGCTCGGAGCAAACATGGGCATTAACAAATCCAGCGCCGGACCCATTGAACTAATTGCAGAGTTGATTGATTTCGATGCCGTCCGAATGAAAAACGAGCTCATCGCATATACGCCCTTGCCGGCGGCTAAAGCGCCAAAAGGCTATCCGATTACACACACGGAAGACGAATAGACACCACAGGGGGCCAAACGGCCCCCTGTTTTTATGAGGAGACCCTATGGACGAAACCAAAACCATCAGCGTAAAAATCGACCACAAGCTCTACACCGCCCTCAAGACGCGGGCGGAGCTCGACAACTCCAACGTCAGCGACGAGATCCGCTCTCTCCTGCGCTCGGCGCTCGCCGCGGAGGAGCTCGACCTCTACGGCAACGAGGTCGCGGGCTTCATCCGCGGCGTCGTCGACGCGCGCATGGACGTCGCCGCACTCGACATCGAGCGCAAGCTCGACGCCACCGAGGACCGCATCGCCGCGGTCCTCTCGCGCCCCATGACCGCCGCCATCATGGCCGGCCTCATGTCGGCCGACGTCCTCAAGGCCTCCTACGCCTCGCTCGACGACGTCTCCGTCGCGGACATCTGGAAGAACTACCTCGCGCAGGCCGGCGAGCTCAGCCGCGCCGGCCTCGGCCGCATCGACGAGGTGAAGCTCCACGCGCGCGAGCGCGCCGATGGCTAGCCCGCCCGTCATCGTCAACCACTCCGTCGTCCGCGCGGGGGCGTCCGCGAGGGCGTCCGCCGCGGGCCTGGCGGCATACGCCGGCACCCGACGCGGCGTCGTCATCGAGGTCAGCGAGGCCGACGGCAGGAGGCTCGGCGTGGACGGCCTGGCCGCCTACGCCGCGAACAGGACCGGCTCGGCCGGCGGCCTCTGGGGCGCGGGCGGCCCGGTCGCCGTCGCCGAGGCGAGGCGCGCCATCGCGGAAAACGGCGGCGCGGTCCTGACTACCGTCGTCACGGTCCCGAACGACATCGCCCCTGGTGTCGGCCTCGACCGCCTGGATGCGTGGCAGGCTCTGGTGCGCTCCGAGTGGCCGAGGCTCTTCTCCGAGATGACCGGCGTGCCCGAGAGCCGCGTGGAGTTCTACGCGGCGATGCACATCAACGGCACGAGCCACCACGTCCACATCCTCACGGTCGACCGCTCGGGCGACTGGAACTCCCTGCTGCCAAAGGGGAAGATGGAGGCGGCCAGGCTCGAGATCTCCTCGAAGGCCATGGCACCGCTGCTGCGGGAAGCGCACATCGAGCGCGACCTCGCGAGGGAGGCCGCGCTGGACGCCGTCGCCCGCATCGACCGGAACCGCTTCGATATCGAGCTGCCGCCGGACGGAAGGATCGAGGCCGCCCACCTCAGACGTTTCCACCCGGAGGCCTCCGCCGCGCTGAGGGAGGCCCTCGACCGGGCGGCATCCGACTCCCCCGAGCTCGCCGGCGCGCTGGACCGCCACAGGAAGGCGGTCGAGAGGTGCGCCTGTCTCAAGTGCCTGACCGGGGAGGTGCGGGACACCTACGTCCACAAGGCGGCCACCGACCTCGGCCTCCGGTGCGAGAACGCAGCGCTGCGGGTCATAGTCCCGGACAGAACGCCGGCTCGCGAGGAGGTGCCGACACGACGCGCCGCGCCCCAAACCGGCCCCGCGACGGAGAGGCGGCGGGAAGCCGGACTCGCCACCGAGGCCCGGGCCTGCATCCCGAAGACGCGCCTCGAAAGGATCGCGCGAAAGGCCGCACGCGGCCGGACCCTCGAGCCGGCAGACCTCAGGGGGTGTCCCACGGCGGACCGGGCATTCAGGCGCGCCCCGTCGGCAGGTACCGCCCTAGGGCGCGCCGCCGCGATGGCGACCCTGGTCGCCAGGGAAGCCACACGGGACGACAGAGGACGCGACATGGGAGACGAGGCCGGCGAGAGGGCGCTGAAACTCATCGCCGCGACCCTGAGGGTCCTCGCCTCCGGCGGCACCGGGCCGTCGAGCGTCCCCGCGCTGAAGATAGCAAACAGGATAGAGAGGACGATCACGAGATGAAACCGAAATCCTTCAACCGCGACATGAGAAGGGAGCTCGCCGGCACGCTCGCGGCCCACGGCGTCGCCGCCGTCATAGCTTGTGCCGCGACCGCCAGCGCCTGGGACTACGCCAGGTGGTGGACTCTATCCCTCGTCTCGGGCCTCTCCGCCCTGCTGCGGCTGCCCACGGCCGACCCGGGCCCCGAGCCCGCCTACGTCTTCCGCGGCCCCCTCGAGGCGGCCGCCGACGCGGCGGCGTCGGGCGAGGCAGGCGAGCTGCTCGCGGCGCTCGCCCTCGTCGCGACGGCCGTCCTCATCCTCGGCCTCGTTTCTTGGGCCCGCTCATGGGCGAGACTCCACGACGGGACGTTCGCCGGCGACCGCGCGCCCACGCGCACGCACGGGGACGCCTGGCTCGAATCGAGGCCCTCCAGGGTCGCGAGGAGGTGCCCCGTATGGGACGGCCGCGAGGCCGCAAAGGGAGTGATCGTGGCGGGCTCCGTCGGTGACGGCCTGGCGACGGTCCCCGCCGTCCACAGCCTGATACGTGCGGGCAGCAACGCCGGCAAGACCAGGCGCGCTCTGGCACCATCGATAGCCGCGGCGATCGACCGCAACGCCCACGGGATCCCGACATCCGTCATCGTCCACGACCCGAAGTCCGAGATCCGCGCATGGACCGAGCCACTCGCCAGGAGGGCCGGGATGGAGGTCGTCGCCATCCGGCTCGACGAGCCCGTCAAGTCGGCTAGGTTCAACCCTCTCGACCGCGCCATCGCGGCACTCGGGACCGAGGGCGTCGCAGGCGCTGTGGCCGAGCTCCGCGAGCTGTCTTCCGCTATCGTGCCCGACGCCTTCTCCTCGGGCCAGAGGTTCTTCACGGACGCCAGCCGCAACCTGCTGACCGGCCTCTGCCTGCTCGCGATAACGGACGGGCGGATCCCCGACGGCGCGCGGAACCTATCGACCGTGCTCGCGCTCCTGGAGCCCCGCGACGGGAAGAGTGCGGTAAAGTCGCTGGAGGAGCTCGCCGCGGACCTGCCGGCGGGAAACCCGGCGCGCCAGTTCCTCCTCGTCGCCTCGTCGAACGGCGGCGGGGGCGAGGCGCTCGTCTCCACCGCACGCAACTACCTCATGGCCTTCTGCGACGACGACGTCAGCCGCATGCTCTGGGACGGCGAGGTCGACCTCGCATCGGTCGGGCGCAGGCCCACCATCCTCTACATCGCCAGCGCGACGGACCGCGGCGACCGCGGCTCGCTCGTCTCGTGCATCTTCTCGCAGGCGCTGTCGGCGCTGCGCGAGACCGCGCGCCTGTCCGGCGGCAGGCTGCCGGCGGAGACCCTGCTCGCCATCGATGAGGGATCCGGGATCCCCAAGATCCCCAGGCTCCTCGGCGACCTCGCGGAGGTCCGCAGCATCGGGCTGCACGTCGTCTTCGTGCTCCAGAACACCCATCTGCTCGAGGCGCGGTGCGGCTACTCGAGGGCCGAGTCGGACGCGCTGCTGGCGCTGCTCGGCACCCAGGTCGTCTTCTCGGTAGAGTCCGTCGGCGAGGCGGAGGAGATCAGCAAGCGCCTCGGCGACTACAGCGTCAAGACGACCGGGCAGAGCTCCACCAAGGGGACGCAGAGCTCCTCGTCCGGAAAGTCGTTCTCCGTGGCGCGGCGGCCGCTGATCACCCCGTCGGAGCTCATGGCCTGGAGCGCGCGCGAGAACGGCGCGCTCGTGATCGACGCTGAGGGCCCGATGGCGCTCGCCAGCCGCGACATCACCGAGACGTTCCTGGGGCCGCTGCTCGGCATGACGTCACCGGAGGCCGAGGGCGCGCTGCTCGCGCGGGCGCTCGAGGGGGAGGCTCGCAACGCCGCCCCGGCACCGGTATGGCGCATCCCGGAGAAGCCGAAAAAGCCCAAGGGGTCTCCATCCAGCAGCAGGAAGCGCAAGGTGTCCGCCGCGCCCGACGGGTTCTGATGCGTCATACGGCCCTGTCTGCGAAAACGGCCCGCCGTCCTACGCCACGCGAGGCGCGTATGACGGCGGGCCGCGGCGGTCTTTCGTTTTATCTGCCCACGCTGCCAGCGGAAACGAACTCGGCACGCCGAGTTGCGCCGCAAAATCCCGGGCGCCCGTAGTGCGCCCTTATCCTGCTCCCACCGTCCAAGGCACTTGGACGGTGGGAGTTCCGTATTCTCTGCAACGAAAAGCGCGGCCCATCTGGACCGCGCTCCCGCTCCTCTCAATTTCGCTCTGCGACGTAGACCGTCCGGCCCGTCTCGCAGTCGATGGTCTCGGCGTCCCCGAAACCGACCCGGACGGCGGCCCATCCGCCGGCGAGCGCCAGCGCGTCGGCCTCGGACCTCGCGGCGGCGATGAGTCGCTCGAGCTCTGCCGAGCCCGCCGGCGCGGTCCCCACCTCGAACGCGCCGGCGTCTCCGCCCGCCTCGTACTCGACGACGACCGTCGATCCGAGTGCCTCCTCGAGGGCCTCGAGCTGCCCGCCCATCTTGTCGAGGGCGCACCCGTCGACCGTGGCGAGCGGGTAGCGGGCCATCCCGGACGCCGCCGAGCGGCCGGCCATGCGGAGCATGCCGGCGGCCTCGAGCGCCGCTTTGGACTCCTGCCACAGGCCGCTGCAACACATATCTACATCGTGGCTGGGGCATCCCATCAGCGCGTCACGCACCCAACCGCCCACATACCAGGCCTCAAGACCGGC